>NZ_JBICYT010000004.1:0-253964 GCF_043201215.1 Streptomyces sp. NPDC048331
ATCGCCGAGCGCGCCAAGCCCCGCAAGGTCAGCATCGGGGCCGGATCCGGCCGCAAGCAGATCTCCGGCTGAACCACCCCCCCAGCCGGTCGCGGGGGGGGGGGGGGGCGCGCCCCCCCCCCCCCCCCCCCCCCCCCCCCCCCCCCCCCCGGACAGGGGTACGGGAGCGGCGGTTCAGCGGCGGCGGGCGCGGGTGCGCTTCACCTTCAGCTCCTCGAAGCGCGGCAGGTCGCCGTCCCGGATCCGCCGCCAGGCCCGGCGGTAGAGCTCCGCGGCCGGTTCGACCGGCACCAGTACGCCCAGCGAGGGCCGGTGACCGGCGCTCAGGCCGTACATCGGGAGCTTCCACTGCTCCACCGGCAGCGTCGGGGAGGGCATCTCGGCCCACCCGCCGGGCAGGAACAGCGTGCGTCCCGCCCGGCTGCGGCCGGCCGTCACCACCAGGTCGGTGGCGGCCAGTTCGGCGCGGGCGGCCTTGATCCGGGCCGGCTTCCAGCCGGTCCACCGCGCGGTGTTGCGGTCGGTGGGGTCGGGCATGGCGAGCAGCATGAGGTAGACGGTGGCCGCGTCGGCGCCGATCCCGTGCCGGGTGCTCGCCTCCTCCACCACCTCGGGCACGGAGCGGCTCGGGTCCTGCGGCCACCAGGTGCCGTCCGCGGTCACGGCGCCGGCCGCGGGGGCGCCGGGGTCGGCGAGCAGCTCGGCGAAGCGCGGGTCGTGGGTGGTGCGCAGCGCCGCCTCGGCGGCGGAGGGACGCTGGTCGTCGCCGCGCAGCACCGGCAGGTACGGGTCGGAGCCGGTGGAGTCCAGCAGCGCCGGGCGCACCGCGGGCTTGGGCTGGTCGTCGTGGGTGGCCATCACGACGGCGCCGTAGCGCTCGTAGCCCTCGCCGGTCTCGGTCGGGGTGCCCGCCGCCTTCCGGAAGTCGGGCAGGCTGGTGTAGTGCCCGATCTCCAGGAGCAGTTCGGGCGCGGCGAGCCGCTGCCGGACGGCGGTCAGCACGGGCGGCAGGGCCGCTCGTACGGGATCGCCCGCGGGCAGTCGGTGGGCCAGCCAGGACGCCATGGCCACCGTTCCGCTCAGGACGGACACGGTGAAGAGGCCGGTGGCCGGCTCGGCGGGTTCCACGTGGTCGCCCTTCACCGTCCAGGGCACGTCGACCGAGAGCTCGGGCGAGGCCGCCGGGTCGAGCAGTGCGGCCAGGGCGCGGTGCGCGGGCCAGGAACCGCCCACGGCGCGCGCGGCTTCCGTGGCCAGCCAGTCGGGGACGGGGGTACGGCGGCCCACGCGCCGGTTCCAGAGTTCCGCGGCGGCGGCGACGTCGGGACCCTCGCTCCACAGCTTCGCCGGATCGGCGGGCAGCAGGGCCGCGACGACGGCGCGTCGCAGCTCGGTGTCGAGGGCCTTGAGCTCGTCGCGGGCGTACGCGGCGTCGGTGGCCTTGACCCCGAGGGCGGTGCGCAGTTCGGGGGTGAGGAAGTTGCGTTCGTGGCTGTCGACGCCCGGGAACCCGGCGATCACCAGCCGGGCGAGGGCGCCGGAGACTCCGGTGAGCTCGGCGAACTCCTCCGCGGCTGCCGGGTGGAAGGGCACGGGGCCGTGCTCGGCGGCCGCGCCGAGGAACGCGGTCAGCCAGTCGGCGCCGCGTTCGCGGTCGCCGAGCGGGGCGTCGCCGCGCACGGTGTAGGGGCCGGGGACGGTGAACCGGCCGGTGGGGTCGTACAGCAGGGCGCCGAACTCGTGGCCTTCGGGCACGGAGGCGCTGTGCTCGGTGAGCGCGAGGACGCCTCCGCCACCCAGCGGCAGCAGACTGCGGTGGTGGACGTTGCGTTCGCCGTCCGGGGTGACCAGGTGCTGCTTGTCGAGGTGGAGCAGGACCCGGCGCCAGCGGTCGGCGGAGCCTTCGGCCGAGGCCAGGCCGAGGCGGTCGACGGCGGCGAGCAGGGTGAGCAGGCCCTCCCGTTCCTCTTCGGTGGGCGCGACGGTGACGGCGCGGTAGGCGACGGCCGCGGGCTGGTCCAGGAGCGGGGTCCAGGTGAAGGACCAGTACGGGAGCGCGGGCGTGTCGAAGTGCAGCAGGCCGGGCACCGGGGCGTCGTCGGTCCGCGTGCGGGCGGCGGCGAGTCGGCTCAGCGTGTAGTGGGCGGCGTCGCTCTCGCCGCCCCAGCGGTAGTAGCCGGAGCCGATGAGGCCGCTGAGCCCGTCGGCGATCAGCCGGTCGCCGGGACCCTGCTCGCGCTCCTCGACGGGGGTGGTGTCGGGGTGGAGCCGGGCGGCGATGTCGTCGAGTGCCTTCTGCTGGGTGAGGGTGAAGCGCAGGACCTCGACGACACCGCCGATGATCTTGGGGGCGGTGATTCGGGGCAGGGCCGCGCTCACCAGGTCGGGCAGGTCGGCGGCCTTCTCGGCCGCGGCCGCCGTCTTGAGGAGTGCGGCCACGGTCTCCCGGTCGACGGCGCGCAGGACGGCCGAACCCTCGGTGTCGCGGGGGCGCAGGGCGTACCAGTGCGTGAGCGGCGGGAGGTCCACGCTGCCGGTACCGAAGGCGGAGCGGTGGTTGTGGCCGTCGCGCGACCGGGCGGTGAGCACACCGTCCGGGTCGGTGATGCTCAGCTGCCGCCATTGCTGGGACAGCGCGCGGGGCCGGTCGTCGCCGGGGAAGACGAGGGCGGCGACGGGCATGTCGTGGCCCTCGGGGACGACGACGGTGCGACCGCCGGTGTCCGTGCCTTCCCAGCCGTTGTCGCGGACGCTCACGGTGCGCCAGCCGAGCAGGCCGTCGGTGGGCTCGCCGAGCACGGAGCCGGCCACGGTGGGCGTCGGCCGCAGCCGGTTGGAGTATCCGCCGCGGCGGCCGGTGGCGGCGTCGGCGCGCAGCGCGTCGGCGAGGAAGGCGGGCAGGGAGGGTCGCCCGTAGGTCCCGCCGACGGGGTCGTACTCCAGCCAGCCGGTGTCCTCCTGCTGGTCGCGGCGCTGCCACACCCAGTACGAGGTGCCGTCGGACAGCAGGGGGCGCTCGTCCGGCAGCTTGGTGTCGCCGCGGTGCAGGACTCCGCCGCCGGTGGCGCGCCCGCCGCCGGGGAGCGGCAGGGTGAGGTGGTCGCCCCGCAGCGACCAGTGGTTGCGGTCGGTGTCCAGGGTGAGGACGTTGCCGGGCGAGTGGTGCCAGTAGCCCTGCACTCCGTCGGTGCTCCAGGAGGACCAGAAGACGAGCAGTTCGCCGTCGACGTAGTGGAAGCCGTAGTTGTACGAGTTCCCGGTCGGCACCCGCAGGTCGTGCGTGAGGACGGTGGACTCGGCGTCGATGACCCGGACCTGGGTCCGGTTGGCGACGATCAGGTACGGCCAGGCCTCCACCACGGTCAGGGCCTCCCGGCCCTGACCCGGGGCCAGTTCGGTGAGGGCCTCCTCCCAGGAGGGCCAGGCCAGCTCCTCGAAGAGGCCGCCGCGCAGGGTACGGGCGAGGGTTTCGGCGAGGTCCACGGCCGCGGCGGCGGCCACTTCCTCGGGGGCGAGTTCCAGGGCTTCGGTGGGCAGCCACTTCAGGCGCGCGATGGCGTCGGGGACTCCGGGCAGACCGGCGGCGGTGGAGGCGAGGGCGACCTCGCGCATCCACGCGGCCAGCAGCGGGCGACCGCCGGGCGAGGCGGCGACGGACCGGACGACGTCGGCGCAGCCGTCGCCGAGGTTGCTCAGCGCGCGACGGAAGGCGGGGTGGAAGCGCTGGTCGGCGCCGATGGCGAGCAGATCGCGGCGTCGGTCGCCGTCGGCCCACTCGGACAGGTTGAAGTGGTCGTAGCGGTGGCGCCGGCCCTCGGCGCCGGCCTCCGGGTCGATGACCGGGACGTCGAGGGCGAGGAGCAGGTCGAGGAGGTCGGCGTCCTCGACGCCGATCCGCAGGCCGGTCTCCCGCTCGGGGCGGTCGAGTTCGGTGCGCAGCCGGTCGGCACAACGCTCGACGAGGTCGAGGAGGAGCGGGAGCGTGGGGCGCCGGCCCCAGCCGGAGTGGCGGGCGGCGTGGAAGCGCTCCAGCCAGCCGGCCGTGCCGTCGGCGCAGCGCTGCTCGGCGGGCAGGTCGCCGTCGGCGAGGCCGGCCGAGGCGCCGGACTCGTCCAGGATCTCCAGCCACAGGGCGGTGAACTCGCCGCCGTCCCCGCTGGGCGGAGTGAGTCCGAGGAGGGTGCCGCGGACCGCGGGAACGCGGTGCGCGAGGGCCACGAGGGCGCCGCGGTGTGCCTTCCACCAGCCGAGCGCGGCGCGCAGGGTGGCGGGCAGGGGCAGCAGTTCGGCGAGGTAGTCCTGCTCGGGTTCGGTGCCGGTCAGGCCCGCGGCGCGGGCGAGGCGGCGCAGTTCGGCGGCGGCCTGGGCGGAGGGCGCCAGCCCGCCGGCGGTGCGGCGTACGCACAGGCGGCGGAAGCGCTCGTAGGCCTCGGCGGGGGTGACCCGGGCGGCCAGGGCCTTGCCGTAGCCGGTGAGCACCTTCACCGGCAGGGCGCCGACGAGGGCGAATTCGAGGAAGACGGCGTCGAGGCGGTCCTCGTCGATGTCCAGCCCGTACTGGGCCTCGGCGGCGCGGGCCTTCCCGAACAGCTGGGCGGCGTAGGTGGTGTTCTCGACGGCGAGGAAGAGGCGCGCGGCCTGCTCGTGGAAGAGGGGCAGGAAGTGCGGGACGGACGCGGCGAGCCGGCCGGCCAGTTCGACGCAGGCGTCGAGGGCGGCCTTGGGCTTGGTCTTGGCCTGGCGGGCGATCCGGTCGAGTTCGGGGACGACGGCCAGGGCGTGGTGGCCGTCCTCGGGGTGGTGCACGAGGACCCATTCGGGGAAGCCGAGGGCCTGGCGCCGGCTCAGGCCGACGACGGGCGCCTCGCCCTCGTCCCGTACGAGTCCCAGGAATCCGGCGGCGAGGTCCTCGGCGGCTCCCAGTTCGGCGGGCGCGAGCCGCACGACGACACGGTCCTCGCCGAGGCCGGGGTGGCGGTAGGAGCGCGCGGTCAGATCCACGGCGTCCGGGCCGGCGCCGGTGGTACCGGGCGGCAGTACGGCGCCTGCCTTGAGCAGCAGTTCGGCCTTGTTCATCTCGATGTCTTCCTGGTTGGTGCTCACGCGTCCCCGCCCTCCTCGATCGTCCGCCCGGCGTACAGCGCCGCGGCCATCCGCATGCCTTCGGACCAGGCCACCGGTCCGACCTCGGTCAGGCGTACCGCCCGGCCGTCCTCGTCGTGCCAGCTCAGCGCGCCGGTGGTCGTCCCGTCCTCGTAATAGGGTTCGCCGATCCACACGGCGGCCTCGGCGGCGGACCCGGAGTCCCGGACCTTGCAGGTGGCGTAGCCGCCGGAGACCCGGTAGCCGAGGCTCGTGGCCCGGGCGGCGAGGCTGAAGCGGGTGGGGAAGGACCCGCCCGCGTAATCGCGGACCTCGGTGGCGGTGGCGGCGACCTCGGCCGGCTTGTGCCAGGTGGCCCGGTGGATCTGCTCCACCCGCTGGACGATGCCCAGCTCGGCCGCGAACTCCCGTACGTCGTCCAGGTCGGGCAGCAGCACCGGGTGCGGCAGGGTCACCGTGCGCGGGGAGAGCCGTACGGTCTCGCCGTCGAGGTTGACCACCTTCAGCTCGCCGGAGGCGGTGGCGTCCCGCAGGAAGCCGACTTCGTCCGGGTCGTCGCCGACGACGGCCACGTCACGCAGGGCGCTCTGCCAGGCCTCGTCCGGCCAGACCCGGGCGAGCAGTTCGGTCGGCACGGGCAGCGAGGAGACCATCCAGCTGTCGACCTGTGCGGCGCAGGCCGCCTCGTGCCGGTCGAGCCATGCGGCCAGCCTGCGCAGCCGGTCCACCTCGGGATGGTCCTTCAGGGCCTTGGGCAGTGTCTTCAACTGCCGTCCCGCCGTCCGCCCGGTGGCGGACCTCGCCGCCACCCGTCCCTCCACCAGGGCGATCTCGTACCCCTCGCCCGCCGCCAGCCATGCCATCAGCCGTGCCCCTCCGCCTGTACCGTTCCGGTTCCGCGCAGCCTTGACAGGGGGGAGCCGACCCCCCTGAGCTGCGGTATGTCGGGAGACTAGCGAGAGCCACTGACAACGGCCGCCGGAGGGGCCTCGGTAGGTTGATTGTCCGGTTCTGGGTAGGGTTTCCGGGACAGCGTGCGGAGCGGTACCGGCTCGGGGTGGGGTTATGGGACGTCAGATACGTGTGTCGGGTGCGGTGCTGGTGGCGCTGCTGCTGGCCGCCGGCACGGGGTGCTCCGATCCGGCCGCGCCGGGCGGCGGGGACCCGAAGGCGTCCGCGCCCGTGGGATCGCCGTCCACCGCGGCGCCGAACGCGCCGAACGCACCGGGCGGTGGTGCCGAACCGGCCGGTGGGGACGTCCTGCCCGGTATGGTCAGCGCCGCGGTGGCGCGCACCCAGTTGGCGGCGCTCCAGGTGGCGCCGGTCGGCACGATGGCGGGCTACAGCCGGGACAAGTTCACGCACTGGGCGCAGCAGGGCAACAAGTGCGACACCCGTGAGGTGGTGCTGAAACGGGACGGCACCGAGGTCACCCAGGACGCCGAGTGCAAGGCCGTCTCCGGCAACTGGAAGAGCCTCTACGACGGGGCGGTCGTCACCGAGGCGGGGAAGATGGACATCGACCACATGGTGCCGCTCGCCGAGGGCTGGCGCTCGGGCGCGGCCGGGTGGGACTCCGCGCGGCGCAAGGCCTTCGCCAACGATCTGACCCATCCCCAGTTGCTGGCCGTGACCGCGGCCTCGAACCGTTCCAAGGGTGACCAGAGCCCCGACCTGTGGCAGCCGCCGGACAAGGCGAGCTGGTGCCGGTACGGGCGGGCCTGGACCACCGTGAAATCCACGTACGGACTGACCGTCACCGAACCGGAGAAGAAGATGCTCGCCACGATGCTGGACACCTGCGCCTCATGACGGAACCGCACCGGTGGCAGGACGAGGTGCTCGCCGGGCCGGGCGGCGCCATGACCGACGAGGTCGGCGTGATCACCGGCCCGCTGACGCTGCGCACCACGGTGGTGGCCGGGGGCCTGGTCCGGTTCGACGTCCGGTACAAGGACGCCGACGAGTGGTACGTGCTCACCGGCAGCCCCCGGGCCCACCACGACGCCCCGGCGGCCCTGCACACCGCCGCCCTCGCGGCGATCCGCGCGGGCGGCGGGGCCGAGGCGCCGGGAGGCGACCCCGGCTGAGGCGCGGGGGGTCAGAGGACCACGATGCCCAGGGGCCGGGCGCCCGCCGCGAGCCGGCGGGTGGTTCCGGTGTCGAGGTCGACGACCGTGATGCCGTTCCAGTAGCCGTCCCGGGTGTAGCCGCCCGTGACGTAGGCGGTCCGGCCGTCGCGGGAGACGGCCACGTCCTCGTGCGGGCCCTGGAGCGGGTGCACCCGCTCGGTGCCGTCCGGAGAACGCACCGTCAGGGAGGGGCCCTGGCCGTCGCCCGGCCGCACGGGGCCCGTGCCGACCACCAGGAGCCGTCCGTCGGCCGTGGTGGCGGCGCCGTGCTGATGGGTGTCGGCGGTCATGGGTTCGATCCGGGTCCGTCCGGTGCGCGGGTCGACCACCGCCGGCCGCTCGCCCTCGAAGGGGAGCAGCAGTTGTCCGTCGGAGGGGCGCACGACGCCGTGGTGCGGCTTCAGCCAGGAGCCGAGGCCGCCCTCGGTGCCGTAGGGGGCCACCTCGATCCGGCGGGGGCGGAGCGAGTCGGCCGCGACGGCGGTGACGTCGAAGGAGTCGTGTCCGGTGACGTAGACCTCGGCGCCGTCCGCCGACACGTCCACGTCGAAGGGGCGCCTGCCCACCGGCACGACGGCGGTGACCTCGCTCCTCGCCGTGTCGAGGACCTCCAGGACCCCTGTGGTGCCGGGGACGTTGACCCCGACGTAGGCGTGCGCGCCGTCGGGCGACAGCGCGATGCCCATCCCGCCGCCTCGGTACTCGCCGTCGGTGACCGGGCCGGTGTCGGTCCGGTACGGGATCCGGGCCACCCGTACCCGGGTGCGCGTGTCGACCACGGCCACGCCCTCGGCGGTGGCGACCCACGCCCGGCCGTCCGCGCCCAGGGCCGCCCCGTACGGGGCCCTGCCCACGGTGACCTGGGCGACCGTGCCGCGCTCCGGGTCCACGAAGGAGACGGTGTCGGCCCCGAAGTCGGCGGCCAGCAGCAGCCCCTGCGGGGTGGGGGCGGTGGCCGGCAGCGGGGAGGCGGCGGAGGGCGCCGGGGTGGGCGACGCCGACGGCGCGTTCCCGGCGCAGGCGCCGAGCAGCAGGGCAGCGGCCGTCGCCACGAGGGCGCCGCGGGTACGGGTACGGGCACGAGGGCGGGTACGGGCGCCCCTCGTGCGGCGGTTCATCGACCGGACCCGGTCGCCGCGGTGTCGGCCGCCGCCTTCAGTGTCCGCGCCATGCCGTCGAAGCCCCGGCGGGCGGCATGCTCGTACGCGGTCACCCCCTCGTGGTCGGGCAGCAGCGGATCGGCGCCCGCCGCGATCAGGGCGGTGACGACCTCCTCGTGGCGCGGGCCGCCGTCGCCGAGGATCACCGCCTCCAGCAGGGCGGTCCAGCCGAGCCGGTTGACGTGGTCGACGTCGATGTCCGTCTCCTCGATCACGGCGCGCACGTACGCGGTGTGCCCGCGCTCGGCGGCCGGGATGAGGGAGATCCCGCCGAAACGGTTGCGCTGCTTCAGGTCGGGTCCGGCGGGCAGCAGCACCCGCATCATCCGCACACTGCCGGTGACGCCGGTGACAAGCCAGGGGCTGTCCTCCCGGGAGTCCGGGGCGTTCGGGTCGGCTCCCGCGGCGACCAGCAGTTCGGCGACGGCCACGTGGTCGCCGAGCGCGGCGAGCAGGAGCGGCGTGCGCAGTTCCTCGTCGCGGGCCTCCACGGCGGCGCCCGCGGCGAGCGCCGCGCCCACCGCCGCCGCGTCACCGCGGCGTGCCCCGTCGAGGAGGAGTCGGTCGTGCGCGTTCATGGTGTCCCTCTCGGCTCCGGGGCGGGGAGGGCCGGGTACGTCCTCCCGCTCCCCCGGTCCATGGTCGCCGCGCCGCGCCCACCGGCGGGTCCGACCGGCGGCCGGAGCCCGCGAGCGGTCCGGTCGACCCGTGGGTCGACCGATCGGCTGATGCGGCCGCGCCCGGCTCACCGTCCACCGATCACCGTTGGCCGTCGTAAGGGGGTGTCACGCACGCTATTGCGTATCACCCACACGAGTTATAACCTCTCACAATCGATTGAATATCTATCGTTCAGTAAGGTCCGCCCACGGAACGCCCAAGGGGAACTCCATGTTCGGCACACTCCGCACCGGCATCCGCACCACCCTGGCCATCGTCCCGCTCGCCGTCGGCCTCCTCGCCACCACCGCGGCACCCGCCGGGGCGACCGTCGACCCTCACCCCCGGCCCTCCCTCACCTGTCGCGGGGCCGGCGTCGACCCGGACGCCCGCGTCCGGTACCGGGCCGAGATCGTCATCGACGCGCCACTGCGCACGGTCTGGAATCTCCAGACCGATGTGGAGCGCTGGCCCTCCTGGCAGGCACCCGTGACGACCGCGGAGCGCCTCGACGGCGGCCCGCTCCGCCGGGGCTCCGCCTTCCGGTGGACCACCCCGGTACCTCCGAACCCGACTCCTGCCACCAGCCTGGAGATCACCTCGACCGTCGAACAGCTCGGGCACCACGCGTGCATCCGGTGGACGGGTCCCGCGACGGGCGAGGGCCTGCACATCGACGGCGTCCATGTGTGGAACTTCGCGAGGACCCGCGACGGCGGCGTCCGGGTGAGCACCGAGGAGACGCACACCGGCCCTCAGGTCGACGCCGACGTCCCCACCGCGACCGCCATCCTCCGCCAGGGACTCGAAGGATGGCTGAGCGACCTGAAGGTCACCGCCGAGGCCCGCACCCACCACCAGCCGCACTGACCCACGGCGCCGGATCCGGCGCCACCGCCCTCGCGGTTCGGGTTCACGCGCTCACCGGGGCGGCTCGCACCGCTGAGGAAGCGTCACGGTCCCGGGCCGGTGCTCGAAGGTGTCCATGACCAACCACTCGTCCAACTCGGGGTCGTAGAGGTTCTGGACACCGAACTGCAGCACCTGCCAGAACGTGCCCCGATCGTTCTCGTCGACGTAGATGTCGCCCAGCGCGAGCGGCAGGCGCGGGTGGTTCCCGGGGGGCAGCTCCGGGAAGACCACCCCCACCCGCCAGTGGTTCACACGCCGCTCCGGGGTGCGCCGCAGGGTCTCCCGCCCGACGAACCGGGCGTTCTCGAACCCCTCGTTCAGCTCTTCCAGATCGAAGCCGGGGATACGTGAGCAGGGATGCTCGTCCAGACCCGGCCATTTGTACGTCAGCGTGTAGAGCGTGTCGTGGTAGATCAGGTTGGTGAACCAGATCGGGTACTGCGGGCCGCCCGCGGTCATCTGGCTGTCGCCGTCCCTCCCCTCCCAGGTGAACGGCACGGTGATGTCCAGGTCCCGGACGATCCACTTGCCCTTTCCACGGAAGTCACGGGGCAGGCGGGGCGGAGGGGGCGTCGAGGTCGGGGAGGCACCCTGCGCCACGGCCACACCCCCGAACGGCGGCACGGTCCCCGTCCGAGGCTGGGCGCCGACCGGGGCCCCCGCCGCCAGGACGAGGGTCACCACTCCGGCAAGAGCGGCCGATACGGCCTTGCGACGTGCGCCTTTCCAACCCATGGTCTCCCTCGGATGTCGCGTCGGGCGCCGGCGCGGCGCGGCTTCGATCACGGCGATGCGGGGACACCGTCCCCGGAATGACAGATTCCGAAACCGTCGGTCGCGGGGGGCGCACCGGCGCTGGGGACCTGCCGGTGGTCGCTGGAACGGCCGCGTCCACCTGGTCGGCGGCGGCAACGCCGGAGCAGTTGGGGGCCATCGGAACCACCGTCGCACTCGGCAGCCGTGACCCCGCCGAGGCCGAGGCGGCCATGGCCTCGATCCGTGCGCACGTGGCCGGGGCGCGGGTACGGGCCGTACGGCTCGACCTCGCCGATCTCCCGTCGCTCGGAACAGTGGCGCACGCCCTGGACGTGGCGCGCCTGGACCCGGTGGTCCACGACGCCGGCGTCGCGCTCGAGGTCCCGCCGCGCAGGGTGACCGAGCACGGTCGCGAGCTCATGTTCGGCACGAACCGGATACTTCGCCTCGGCCCGGTGGCTGAGGCTCCTGCTGTCGGCCGCGCCGGCGGCCCGCGTCGTGACCGTGGGCACCTTCGCGGCGAAGTCCGAGCGGCTCGACCCGGACGATCCGGCAGTCCCGGAAGGACCACCGGCCCAAGCGCGCCTACGGACGCTCCACGCCGGCGCAGATGTACTGCGCCGCCGGGGTACGACCGGCCACGGCCCCCGCGGTGAACCGATGTGGCACCACCTCGTCGACCCGTCGGTCGCGGCGCGGTGGTGGGGCGCGAGCTGTGCCCTGACCGGCGTGGACCCCGGCGCCGCCTTCGGGTGAGCGCTCACGGCCGCACGGGCACCGGCAGGCTCAGGCCTCGTACTCCGTGAGGTCGATGCCGTGGACCCGCACCGCGGTCCCGTACCGGGGATCGGTGGTGTCGCGCTCCTTCACCATGCCCAGCTTGCGGATCACGTTCTCGGAATCGGTGTTGCTCAGCCGGTTGACCGCGACGACCCGGTCCAGGCCGCGGTCCTGGAGCGCGAACTCCAAGGTGGCGTGGGCGGCCTCGGAGGCATAGCCCTGACCCCAGTACTGGCGGCCGAGCCGCCAGCTGATCTGTACGTCCGCCCGAGCGTCCGGCAGGTTCTCCAGGACCGACAGCCCGACGGCACCGATGAGCTCGCCGGAGCCGAGGAGCTCGACGGCGAAGAGCCCGAAGCCCTCCTCGTCCCACTCCTCTTCCCAACGCTCGATCTCCCCGGCCGTCTCGTCCAGGTCGAGGGTCTCGCCCTCGGCGATCCAGCGCATCACCTCCGGGTCGGCGTTGATCTCCGACAGGGGGACGAGGTCGTCGTCGGTCCAGCGGCGGAGGAGGAGTCGGGGGGTAAGGATCTCGGTCATGCCCCCATCCTGCCGAATCTGCGCCGACCAGCGGTAATCGGCCGTTGCGGCGGTGTCTCGGGGGCGCGGACCTCGCCGCGGGCAGCTCCCCGCCACCCGCCCCTGGTCCCGTACGGCGGCGGTGCGGCGGCGGTGCCGCCCGGGCCGCGCCCGTCGCCGACCCGGTGCCGCGCCCCCTCGGACCACTGCCGTCCGAGCTGGTCCGACCGGACCCCCGCGGCCGCCTGTCAGGGGGTGTGGAAGCGGACCTCCGGCGCGTCGGGGGACGGGCCGTCGAGCACGGGCTGCGGGCTGCCTCCCAGGTGCTGGTCGAAGAAGGCGACGACGTAGCGCCGGGTCAGTTCGACGGAGCGGGCACCGGGCAGCGGGGCCTCGTCGTCGGGCAGGCCCAACTGTTCCGCGATCGCCGGGAAGTCGGTGAAGGTGAAGTGGCCGGAGTCGGCGAAGGTGATCCAGCGCTTCCAGCCGTCGAGCAGCGGCCAGTCGCGGTCCCAGCTCGCGTTGCCGCCGGGGCCGCGCTGCTGTGCGCCCAGCAGCATGAAGGGGCGACCGCCGAGTCCGGTCGCGGGCACGGGGGTGGAGAAGCCGCCGTCCATGTTGACCCCGGCCCGGATCCTGGGGTCGGCGGCCATCGCGGCCGCGGTCGAGGAACCGCCGATGGAATGGCCGGCCATCGCGATGCGGCTCTTGTCGATGAGTCCGGCGTGGCGCCAGACGGGGCTGCGTCCGGTGAGGCGGTCCAGGAGGAAGGAAACGTCACGGGACCGGGTGTCGCTCACGGTCCGGTAGCCCGCCTCGTCCTGGACCTTCTCACAGGCCAGGCACCGCAGTACGCGCCCTCCGGGGAAGGCGGTGCCCACGCTCTCGTAGGCGTGGTCCACCGCGGCGACGACGTAGCCGCGGGATGCCAGGTCCTCGGCGAGCGCGGTGAGGGTGGCCCGGTGGACGGTGAACCCCGGGGAGAGCACGATGAGCGGGTACCGCCCGGCGAGCGGGCGGGCGCCCGACCGGTCGTGGGTCCGTGTGCCGGTCAGGGTCTCGACCGGGATCACCTGGTCCAGCCCTCGATCGACGAGCAGCAGGCGGGCTTCCTCGGAGGTGAGGTAGCGGGTGGTGCGGCCGGTGTCGTGCCGCGCCGGGTAGCGCATGGTGACCATGAGCTCGCGCGGACCGGAGCCGGCCCAGGGGTCCGTGCGGCTGCGGTCCACCAGGTGCAGGTCCTCCCGGCCCACCGCGAAACGGCCGGTGGGGCGCGGGAGTTCCACCGTCGTGCCGTGACTCTCGGGGCCTGCCGCCGGGCGCCCGGCGACGACCACGGAGGCCTCCGCCGCGAACGAGGTGCCGGCAGTGGCGAGCGGGAGCGGCAGCAGGAGGGCGAGAAGAGCCACGGAGGCGGCGGTTCTGCGGCTCGGCAGAGTCATGGGCTTCATCGACTTCATGGACGTCATCGACTTCATGAACGTCACGCTATGCGCGGCATCTTGGCGGATCGTCAGCTACGAGAGCGATCCGCCGTCCGACCCCGGGCGGACGAGGATGCTCCCCGTCACTCCTGAGTATGACCCACGCTGATCGCGTCGAGTTTGCCGCGCAGGTACGTGTGCGAGTCGACGGGGTCGTGCACCACCCGGCCGACGGGGGCGGGCAAGGACTCCACCCGGGTGTGCGGATCGCATTCGTAGAAGTAGACGAGGGAGAGCAGTTCCTCCGCGGGGGTGTCGGTGGGCGGCGGCAGCACGCGGTGGCGGCCCGCGCGCCAACGGTCGCCGGTCCAGCGGGCCATCAGGTCACCGATGTTGACGGTGAGCGCTCCGGGGTCGAAGGGCGCGTCCTGCCAGCCGTCGGCGTCGGTGTGGATCTGGAGCCCGCCCGCGCCCAGCTGCCGGTCGAGGACCGTGACCGTACCGAAGTCGGTGTGCGCGCCGATACGGAACTGGCCGGGCAGCGGCGGCCCGAGGACCTCGGTGCCCGGGTACCAGTTGAGGTTGAACCCCCAGGTGGGGTGTGAGGTGTGGCGGGTGAAGTGGTCCTCGCCCAGGCCCAGGGCGCCGGCCAGGAGCTCCAGCAGCTCGTCGGAGAGGCTCCGCATCAGGCGCAGGTACTCCGTCACCAACGGTCGCAGTCGCGGTACTTCGGCCGGCCAGATGTTGGGCAGGAACCATTCGGCGTCCACGGAGGGAACGCCGGTGGGCTCCTCGGCCGCGAACGACCAGGATTCCTTGAGGTCGGGTGGCGAGACCGTCCCCTCGGCGTAGCTGTTGGCCTCCGCCCCGGGGCCGAGCCAGCCCCGGCCGCCGACCGTGACGGCGTACGGGGTCTTCGCGCTCGCGGGCAGCCGGAAGAACTCACCCGCCGCCTCCCGGATCCGCGCGGGCAGCGAGGGGTCCACGCCGTGCCCGGTCACCAGCAGGAAGCCGGCCGCGCGCAGCGCCTCGTCCACGCGGGCGGCCGTTCGGGCGCGGGCCTCGGGTCCGCCGGACCGCCACGGCCCGAGATCGATCACGGGAATCTGGGATCCGGCCATGCGAGACCTGCCTTCCGGGGCTGCGGGGCGTCCGGGACCGAGGTTATCGCCGTGCGCCACCGGCCGGGATCGACACGGAGCGTGATTCTCGGACACCTTCTGTGCGCATTCACCCTTGTCATTCGCGAGGATCCTCCCGAGAAGGACCAGAATGAGGCGGAGGGTGAGCGGGTCGTCAGGGACGGAGCGAGTGGTGGAGATTTCGACGAGGGAAGTCTTCGGGGCACCGTGCTGGGTGAGCCTGATGACGCGCGACCTCGGTACGGCCCAGCACTTCTACGGTGCGGTCGTGGGCTGGAGGTTCCGCCCGACCCGCCTCGGCGAGGCGTTCTCGGTGGCCTTCCAGGGCCGGGACCCGGTGGCGGGCATCGGAGCACTGGCCGCGGACCTGGGCGTCGCGGCGGCCTGGACCCCGTACTTCGCCGTCGACGACGCCGATGTGGCGGTGGACCGGATCCGGGAGCGGACGGGCACGATCGCGGTCGGCCCGGTCTCCTTCGAGTCCGGCGGCCGCGCCGCGCTCGTGGCCGACCCGGACGGCGCCGTCTTCGGGATCTGGGAGGGCAATGTGGAGGCGGGCTGGCGGGTGGGCAGGGGCCCGTCACCCGCCTGGCTGGAACTGCGCACCAGGAACGCGCTGGACGCGGCGATGTTCTACGGCGCGGTGCTGGAGTGGGCCACCGGCCGAGCGGGCTGCTGCGAGGTCTCGTACGAGGAGGACCAGGTCGTCCTGCGGCAGGACGGCGAACCCGTCGCCCGGCTGAACAGCGGTCCCGTGGAGATCGCCTCCTACTCCCCCCACACCCGGCCGCGCTGGCACGTCCACTTCCGGGTGCCGAAGCTCCGGCCGGCGATGGAGGCGGCCGTCTCGCTGGGTGGGCGGCCCGTCTCGGACATCACCTCGAACGCGGTGGAGCGCTGGGTGACGCTGCGCGACCCGGACGGGGCCCTGTTCACCCTGACGACGGCCCTCGGGTCGGACACGGACTGACCACCCCGTCGGTCGGCCGTGGTCGTGGGGGCGACTCACACTCGGGGACGCTTCGAGATGCGGGCGCACGGCAGTCCTGGTTCGCTGAATCCGCCCGCTCTCCCCCACAGATCCAGGAGCGAACATGAGCGTTTCAGGTGAGTCCCGCGGCCGGTCCCAGCAGATGCGCGCCAAGGCCAAGGAGCTGAACGACGCGGCCGAACGGTCCACCGACCCGGAGGAGCGCCGCCGGCTGAAGGAGAAGGCCCGCCGTCTCCAGGAGCAGAGCGAGCAGGAGGGCCGTATGGACGACCGGGGCATGGACCCCATGTAGCCGTCCCCTCCCGCACACCCGCGCACCGGCCGGTGTCCGCCGCGACTTCCTGTCGCCGCGGCCACCGGCCGGCGCGCGGCCACCGGCCGGATCGAGCCGTCCGGGACGTGTGTCAGAGCATGATGAGCAGACGTGTCCTGGCCTTGAGCTTCCGGTTCACCGAGCGGCTCTGCACGTACACCTCCAGCTCGGGATTGCGCCCCGCCTTCACGGAGACGGTCCCCTGGATGCCCGTGCCGAACAGGAGAGTGCGTGCCGCGTCGCCCGTGTACGCGCGATCGGTGTCCTTCTCGACCACGACGACTTCCTTGTCGGGCTGCACCTGGACCCGGGTGCCCAGCTGGTAGTAGCAGGAACCGCGTTCATAGGTCACGCCCGGATGCGAGTCGACGAAGGACCGGATCTCGACCTCCTCGTCGACCTTCAGGAGCCGGTACTTGTCGGCCGGGACCGGCTCGAGGTTCGCCCGTACGTCGTCGACCGAGAGGTCCTGTCCGACCGCGAACAGGTTCTTCGTCCCGCGCACCCCCTTCTCGCGGCCCCGGAGGAAGCTGGTGGCGGCGGCGCGGACGGTGCCGATCGCCTCCTCGACGCCTTCCCGCGAATCCGCGTCCCAGATGGCGATGTTGCCGGCCGGGAAACCGTAGTTCTGGGCGGTCCGCTTCGCCAGGGAGTTCGGGACGAGGATCGCGGAGGTCCAATGCTCCGGTAGCGCACCCATCTTCGCCGCGATCTTGTCGAGCCACGGCCCGAGGATGGTCATGTCCCCGTCGTGCCGCCGGTCCCCACCGGAGGCGTTCTCCTCGCCGTCCGTCACCACGATCTGGAGGAAGCTGTGTTCGCCGTACTCCTCCCAGATGTGGCCCAGGTCGTCCAAGGACTTCAGCGAGGCTTCGATGAGGGCGGTCGCGCCGTTGTTGACCTTGTAGAGACCCCGCATGGACGGGAGATGCTTCACGTCCATGTCCCAGACCAGGTTCTCCACCTTGTGGTCGAAGGAGTAGAGGCTGATCCGGGTCTCGTGCCCGAGACTGTCCGACTCCGCCTTCAGGCCGGCCACGAACTCGTCGACGACACGGACGAGTTGCCCCTGGTGCTGCCGCATGGACCCCGAACAGTCCACAACCAGCGCGACGTGGTTCACCTTGTGCTGGATCTTGTTTGCGGACATGACTCTGCTCCTTCTCCGAAGCTCCCCGAGTGATGTGTTCACACTAGGAGGGGCCACTGACATCGATCCCTGATGCCGCGCCGCCTCGTCGGACGTCCGGCAGCCGGGCCCGGCCCGGTACGGCGACGGTCCAACGATCGTCTTTTTCGGAATGAAGTTCAGGATGCACATCCTGGAAGACCTGTCCCCGCTCTCCGAGCGTGCACAGGAACTGTTGCGACGTACGGGCCGACAGGAAGAACCGACTCGGTTCGGGCTGCCGATAGAACTCTGGCGCGTGCGGGACCGTACGGGGACGCAGGACACCTGGGATCCCCGGGACACGCTTCGCCACACGCTCGTGCCGTCTCGCGGTGAAGCCGGTCACCGCCGGGTACAGGACGTCCTGGACCGTTCGCGATGACCGGCTCACCGGGGGACGGCGGACCGGTTACCGCGTCTTGGGTTTGGTGGCCGGCCGCGGGCGAGGTGCCTCCACCGGCTTCTTCTGCGGCGGAGGCGACTTCGGCGGATAGCTCGGTGGCAGCTTGGGCCCCTTGGCCTCCGAACCGGTCAACTCGTCCTCCTCGCAGCGCGGAACAGCGGCCGGCACCGTCGTGGCCACCGGTGGGCAGGGTAACCCGTAGCCTTCGCTCGCCCGCACCGTTCGGGGGTCTCGGAGAGGACCCTCAGAGTCGGACGTTCCAGTCGACCGAGGAACGCAGGGTGCGCTTCACCTTCGGATCGCGCACCGACGGGGTGCGGTCCTCGGCGGTGACCGTCAGGCGGTGGGTGCGGAAGTCGAAGAGCCACAGTTCCGCCACCGAGACCTCGGTACGACCCTCGAAGCGCCTCAGCTCCCGGCCGTCGAGGTACCAGCGGACCACGGGCTGGCGGCCCTCCGCTCCGGCCAGCTTCGGTACGGAGGCCTTCGCCGTGTGGCGCAGCCGCAGGGTGCGGTCGGTCGGGGTGAGCGGGGTGACGATCCGGGCGTGCTGGTAGAAGCCGGCGATCATGGACTCGACACCGGGCAGGTTGAAGGGCTTGCCCAGGACCCGCATGAGGGAGTTGTCGGTGGGCCGGTACAGCCCGGTCACGAAGTAGTTGCCGCCCTCGTACGCGCCGACGGTGCCGCCGTCGGGCGATTCCTCGCCGAGCCAGCGGTACCACTTGGCCCGCTGCGCGGCCATACGGTCGGCCGGCAGGGCCGAGCTGTTGGATTCGCCGGGCTCGGGGCCGGTGTACTTCTCGTACTCCGGGACGCCCGGGTAGAAGTACTCGTCGGCGAGCTTGCCGAGCGAATGCCCGGTCTCGTGGATGGCGACCTGGCCGGACTTCGGGTGGCCGGCGGAAGCCGTCGATATCCCCTCGTACCCGAGGGTGGCGCTGCGCTCGTTGTAGCCCGCTCCGCCGTACTTCGCGCTGTTGGCCAGGACGATGACGAGGTCGGCGGCGGGCGCCTTCGCCACGTACGTGTCCACCTTGGGCTGGTCGACGCAGAGCAGCCGCTCGATGTCCTCGCACCAGAAGTAGGAACCGAGGGCGGTGTCGCGGACGGTGGCCGGGTCGGGGTCGCCGGAGACTCCCGACTCGTGCGAGACGGCGTCGACCGTCCAGACGTTGAAGAGGTTCCGGTACGTGGTGTAGGGCTCGACGGCGGTCACCTCGGCCCATTTCTGCTCGGCGTCGGCGTGGAACCGGTCCAGCTCGGCGGCGGTGTATCCGTCGCCGATGACCACGACGTCGAGGCGGTCGGTGGTGGAGCCGTTGTCGATCATCTTGGTGACCTGGCCGTCGGCCGATCGCTCGGCCGGGGACGGCCGACCCGTGGCCTTGGCGGGGCTACCGGCGGCCGGTACCCGGGCGTGACCCGATCCGGCGTCGCCGCCGTGCTCCGGCCCCGGTATCTCGACCTCCACCCGGGGGCCCGTCGCGGCGCCGGCGGCATCGGCCACGCCCACGGGTCCGGCGGCCACCAGCGCGGCGGTCGCGCAGATCGCCGCTACGGCCCCGCGCAGCGCCGCTCGTCTCGCGGAGCGTCTGACCGGATTCATGAAGTCCTCCCCGAGGAACGGAAGTTAAGTCGTTTGTTAAATCCAGTGAACTGGTTGCTTAAACTAGGTGGCGCGCGGGGCGTGCGCAATGCCTGCTCCCCCTGAATACTGGGGAGTTCGAACGACCAGGGGGATTCCATGGACGAACCGGCCCGAATCGGCCGCAGGGTGCAGCGCAAGCGCGGTGAACTTGGATTGACCCAGCGGCAGTTGGCGGAGCCCTCCTACACCCCCGCCTACATCTCCACCCTGGAGTCGGGCAAGGTCCGGCCCTCCGAGACGGCGCTGCGCTTCCTCGCCGCCCGCCTGGGCACCTCGTACGAGGAACTCGCCACCGGCCGCCCCGCCCACCTGGCCACCGAACTGCGGCTCGCCCTCACCGACGCCCAGCAGACGCTCGCCACGGGCGCGGCCGACGAGGCCGCGGCGCGCTACCGGCGGCTGCTCGCCGAGGCCGAGGAGCTCGGGCTGGTCCCCGAGCAGGCGGAGGCCCGACTCGGCCTGGGTGAGTGTGCGCTGGAGTGCGGTGAACTGCCTGACGCGATCGGCCACTTCGAGGCCGCGGAGCGGCTGCTCGCGGATGAGCCGCTCCCCCGCCGGGCCCGCCCGATCCGCGGCAGGGCCGTCGCGCACCTGCTGGCCGGTGAGCTGCGCTACGCCTGCTACCTGCTCGAGTCCACCATCGACGAGCTGGGCGCGAGCGGGCTGGCCGACCCCGAGGCGCTGGTGCTGCTCAACGCCGCGATCATCGGGCCGTACCTCGACATGGGCGCCCATGCCCGGGCCGCCCGCGCTGCCGAGCTCGCGCTGGCGCTGGCTCCGCAGGTCGGCGACCCGGCGCTGGTGGCGGGCATGCACCGGCAGGTGGCCCGGACCTTCCTGGCCGGCGGGCGGGTGGCCGAAGCCGATGCCTCACTGGCGAAGGCCCAGGAGATCTACGGGCAGTTGCGCCTGCGGACCGATCTGGCGCACTGCCACTGGATGCGCGGCTACGTACTGGCGCAGAACAGCGATCTCGCCGCGGCGGAACGCGAGTTGCGCATCGCCCGGGACATGCTGTCGGCCCGTCGCGCCGGGCTCTACACGGCCCAGGTGGAGGTCGAGCTGGCCGACGTACTGCGCCAGCTCGGCCGGTACGAGGAGGCCGCCGGACTGCTGTCCGCGTTGCTGGAGCTGGGGGACAGCCACGGCGCCGTGCACGCGGGCGGCGCGCACCGGCTCCTCGGCCTGATGGCCGAGGAGCGCGGTGAGTCGGAGGCAGCGGAGGAGCACTACGTCCAGGCGCTGGCGCTGCTGGAGCGCAGTGGGGCGACCGGTGATCTCGCGGACCTGTGCCGGCTGTTGGGCGATCTGTTGCGGCGTACGGGTCGGGTCGAGGCGGCCATGGACGCGTACCGCACGGGCCTGGGGCACCAGGCGGCGCCCGGCACCACCACCCTGGGCCCGGCGCCCGCCGCGCCCGCGGTGCGACCGGCTCCGGTCAGTGGTTCTCGGTGGGCTGCAGGTCCCGCGGAATGAGGGTCCAGGTCGTGGCCGCCGCGGCGACCGCGAGTACGGCGGCCAGCAGGAACGCCGGGGTGATCGCCAGGGTGTAGGCGTGCGAGGCCGTGTCGAGCAGGGCCTGGCCGACGGCGCCGCCGATGCGTTCGGCGGTGTGCGCGGCCTCGCCGACGGAGCCTTGGACGGCGGCGGCGCTCGGGCCGTCCAGCTCCAGGACGGGCAGGTTGCCCCGGTAGAGCGCGGCCGCGGTGGAGCCCAGGACGGCGACGCCCATGGCCGAGCCGAGTTCGTAGCAGGTCTCCTCGATGGCGGCGGCGCTGGAGACCTCGGCGGCGGGGGCGGCGGAGACCAGGGTCACCGAGGCCACGGTCGTGGCGAGGCCGGCGCCCAGGCCCATCACGGTCAGGGCGGTGGCGAAGGCCGGGTAGCCCAGGTCGGTGAACTGCTGGAAGGTCCACGGCAGGGCCATGCCGACGGCCAGGACGACCAGCCCGGCGCCGAGCACGTGGCGGATGGCGAAGCGGTGCATCAGCGAGGGCGCCACCATCGAGGCGACGATCAGCGCGAGCGGGGCCGGCAGCAGGCGCACTCCGGCCTCCAGCGGGGTGTAGCCCTCGCCGTACTGGAACCACTGCGTGACGAGGAACAGGATCGCGCCCATGCCCACCATGGGCAGGAAGATCGCGGTGGCCGCGACGCCGAAGGCGGGCTCGGCGAACAGCCGTACCTGTAGCAGCGGGTTGTCCAGGCGCAGCTGGCGGCGTACGAAGACGGTCAGCAGGACGGCGGCGGTCAGGAGCAGGGCCCAGGGCAGCGGGTCGGCGATGCCGCTCTTGCCGAGCTGCTTGATTCCGCCCGCGAGGGCGAGCATGCCGACGATCGACTGGCCGACGCCCCACCAGTCCCAGGTGCCGCCGGCGCGCGGTGAGCGCGATTCGGGGAGGTAGCGCAGGCCGGCCGTGACGATGACGGCGACGACGGGCAGGTTGAGGAGGAAGGCGGAGTGCCAGCCGTGGTCCTGGACCAGGAGTCCGCCGACGACCGGCCCGAAGGCCATGCCGCCGCCGAACACGGCCGCCCAGACGGCGAGCGCGAAGGCGCGCTCCTTGGCGTCGGTGAAGACGGTGCGCAGGATCGAGACGGTGGAGGGCATGATGGCCGCGCCGCCGATGCCGAGCAGGGCGCGGGCCGCTATCACGTGCCAGGCCTCGGTGGAGAACACGGCGATGAGCGAGGCGAGCGAGAAGATGCCGAAGCCCGCCATGAGCAGCCGCTTGCGACCCCAACGGTCACCGAGCGCGCCTGCGGTGACCAGCAGTCCGGACAGGGCGAGCGCGTAGACGTCGATGATCCACAGCTGCTGTACGGCGCCCGGCTGGAGGTCGCCGACGAGCGAGGGGAAAGCCACGTTCAGGATCGTGGTGTCCATGGAGATGAGCAGGAGGCTGCCGGAGAGGATCGTCAGGACGATCCACCGGTGGGGGGCCTGCGCGGGGGTGTGCATGAGGTTCCGTTCAGAGGTGCGCCTCGTGCGCACGGTGGAGGGGAGTTTCAGGGCGCGGGATCGCCGGCGGGGGGCTGCGCGGGCGGCCGCGTCCCGCTGAGGAAGGAGGTCAGCACCAGGTGGGCGATCCGGCGCGGGGCGAAGTGGCCGTCGCGCACGCCCTCGGCCGCGGCGTCGAGCAGGCCCCAGAGCGAGTACCAGATCCAGTACGGCGGCAGGTCCGCGCGCAGTCGGCCCAGCCGCTGACCGAGGGCGATGAAGGCCACGGCCTGTTGGTCCTGACGGTCCACGCCGGCCCGGAACTCCGGGTCCGCGAGGACGGTGGCGTCACGTGAGGTGAAGCCGTAGAGGTGGGCTGCGGGCATCAGGGCGACGACCAGGTCCTCGATGGCGACGTCGAAGGCGGCGGCGTCGACGTCGCGCGTCAGGTCGAGCGGGGCCAGGCACCCGTCGACCACCTCGATCGCCCGGACGGCGACGGCCTTGAGCAGGGCCTCGCGGGTCGCGTAGCGGCGGCTCAGCGTGGCACGGCTGGTGCCGATGCCGGCGGCGATCTGCACCATCGAGGCGCTGTGATCGCCGGCGAGGACGCGGGCGGCGCCGTCCAGCAGTTCTTCTTCGTTCACCATGAGTGAGCCTCCTTCGCCTCGAACGATACAAGATTGTCTCATTCGAAGCAAAGAACACTCAATCGCAAGCCTCTATTGAAAATGGCAATCATTTCCGTATACTGCCTGCATGGCACGCAACGAAGTACGCCCGATCATCAAGCTCCGCTCCACCGCGGGTACCGGCCACACCTACGTCACCCGCAAGAACCGGCGCAACGACCCCGACCGCATGGTGCTGCGCAAGTTCGACCCGGTCGTCCGCCGGCACGTCGACTTCCGCGAAGAACGCTGACCCGGCCCCTCCTGCCCGACCCACCCCGTCCCTCCCGAAGGAGCGCACCGCCGTGAAGCCCGGAATCCACCCCGCCTACGGCCCCGTCGTCTTCCGCGACAAGGCCGCCGACTTCGCCTTCCTCACCCGGTCGACCGCCACCGGCAACGGGACCGTCGAGTGGGAGGACGGCCACACCTACCCCGTCGTCGACGTCGAGATCTCCTCGCGGAGCCACCCCTTCTACACCGGCACCGCCCGCGTCCTGGACACCGCCGGCCGCGTCGAGCGCTTCCAGCGCCGCTACGGGAGCACGCGGTGACCCTGCCGGTCGTCATCGTCGGCGGACTCCACGCCGACGCCCGCCGCGGCGCGGTGCGGGAGCTGTTGGCCGCCGTACCGGGCAGCGTCGCCCTCCACCACGACCTGGCCACCGCGGCCGAGAGCCCGTACGGCGCCTGGTGCGCGACGCCTCGGGCGAACTGTCCCGGGGCGAGGCCCCGCTCGTGAACGACTGCGCGTGCCGCGCGCTGCGGGCGGACCTGCTCCCGGAGCTGTGGCGCCTCGCCGCGGACGGGCCGACCCGGCTCCCCGCCGTCGAGCTGTGGGACTCCGTCGAACCGCGCGCCATGGCCGAGGTCGTGGCCGCGCACTACGGCGAGGCGTCGACCTCACCCATGTGATCACCGCCGTCGACGCCGCCCTCGTCCTGCCGTACCTGGCCAGCGGGGACGATCTGGCGGAGGCGGAGCTCGCGGCGGCCCCCACCGACCGGCGGACGGTCGGGGACACCTGGGCCCGGCAACTGGAGTACGCCCCCGTCCTCGCGCTCGCCGCCTGCGCCGAGGCGGACGACGAGAACCGGGCCCTGCCGGCCCAGTTGCACCCGACCGCCCACAGGGTGGAGGCCGGGGTCCGGTGAGCTGGCCCCCGTGGCCTTCGCCGGGTTCGACATCGCGGCGGCGGCCGCCGCTCAGCATCCGTCCTGCCCCTTGTCGCCGCAGGAGGCGGACGAGGCGGGGGTCGCCACGCTCGTCCGGCACCGCCACCGCCCCTTTCCACCCGGAACGGCTCCACGACGCCCTGGAGCACCTCGCGGCCGCGGCCGCCCGCAGCCGCGGCCCTTCTGGCTCGCCGACCGCCCCGACACCCTGCCGGCCTGGGACGCCGCGGGTGGTGCGCTCCGCGTCGAGAACAGCGGCCCGTGGCCGGCCTCGCTGCCGGACGCCGCCTGGGAGTTGGTGCCTCCCGCACGCGCGACCGCGAAGGCTTGGTGCGGCTACTGGACTCGTGCCTGCTCACCGACGCCGAGTTCGCCGCCGGGCGGGAGGCCTGGAAGCGCCTGCCGACGCGCTTCGGCGCCTTCCTCGGACCCGTCGCCTGACCGCGTCCGACCGGCCGGAACGGGAGACGGCCTAGTCCCCGGCGCCGCGGGCGCGGGCTCCTGAGCGGGTGCGGCCCGCGGTCTGGGCCCGCTGCGGGTGGCGGCGTACGTACTCGTGCTCCAGCTCGTTCATCCGCTTCGTGTGGGTGACCAGAGCGTCGTCGGACCCGTGCAGCAGGGTCTCGTGACGCGTGCGGTGGATGGCCTCCAGCTCCTTGAGCAGCCGGCCCTCCTCCAGTTTCTGCGCCGACGGACCGCCGTCGTGCTCCGTCATGGCACGTGCACCTCCTCCACCGGGCCGCGGGATCACGCTGGGCCTACCTCCCCGGCCTCTCCATCATGCCCCGCACCGCGGGAGGGGGCCTCCGGGGCCGGACGTGCCGCGCGGAAGGTGCGGCGGTAGGCGTGGGGGGAGACGCCGATGGCGGTGCGCAGGTGCTGGCGCAGCGAGGTACCGGTGCCCAGGCCCGCGCGGGCGGCCACCGTGTCGACCGGCCAGTCCGTGGTCTCCAGCAGGTGGCGGGCCCGCTCGATCCGCTGCTGTACGAGCCACCGTCCGGGGCTCGATCCGACCTCGTCCCGGAAGCGGCGGGTGAAG
This sequence comes from Streptomyces sp. NPDC048331, assembly GCF_043201215.1. Classification (NCBI taxonomy): domain Bacteria; kingdom Bacillati; phylum Actinomycetota; class Actinomycetes; order Kitasatosporales; family Streptomycetaceae; genus Streptomyces; species Streptomyces sp. NPDC048331. Next base: position 24,944 of record NZ_JBICYT010000004.1, read on the forward strand.
GTCCGGACGCTGACTTGCGCGTGCGCGGCCATGTCGGCCAGGGTCACGGGTTCGTCGAGGCGATCCAGTACCCAGGCACGCGTGGGTGCGGTGCCGTCGGCCGTGGGCGCGGGAACGGGGCGGCGGATGTACTGCGCCTGCCCGCCGTCGCGCCACGGCGGGACGACACAGGCGCGTGCCACGTCGTTGGCGATCTCGCTGCCGTGGTCGCGGCGGACGATGTGCAGGCACAGGTCGATTCCGGCGGCGACCCCGGCCGAGGTCAGGACGTCGCCGTCGTCGACGAACAGCACGTCGGGGTCGACGCGGACCCGGGTGAACGTGCGCCGCAGCCGGTCGGCCTCACGCCAGTGGGTGGTCGCCGGACGGCCGTCGAGCAGACCCGCGGCGGCCAGGACGTAGGCGCCGGTGCAGATCCCCACCATCCGGGTGCCGGGGCGGACGGCAGCGAGGGCGGTGCGCAGGGCGTCCGGGAGGCTGCCCTCGGTCCGGATCGGCCCCAGACCGCGGGAGGGCGGAACGACCACCGTGTCGACGTCGGCCAGCAAGGCCGCGTCATGGCCGACGGCGAGTCGGTAGTCGGCGTCGGTCCGCACCGGGCGGCCGTCCAGGCTGCACGTGGTCACGGAGTACAGGGCGTTGCCGTCCGGGTCGTGCGCCGCGCCGAAGACCCGGGCCGCGATGCCCAGTTCGAACGGCAGCACACCGTCCAGGGCGAGGACTCCGATGCGGTGCATGACCCGATCCTTTCAGGTGTTGACCATCGGGCCACTATCCGGCCCCTCCCGCTCGCGGCAGCCTGGGAACGTGCCCCGGCGAAGGGGTACGAACCCGCCGATATTCCCTCTGAGAGCGATCACCATGAGCCACGAAGCCCGCCCGATGATGCGCGCCGTCACCCAGGACCGCCCCGGTGGACCGGAGGTGCTCCGGCTCGTCGAGACCGAGCGGCCGAGCCCCGGCCCGACCGAGATCCTGGTCCGGGTGCACGCCGCGGGCGTCAACCCGGCGGACCGGCAGATCCGGTCGCGGGGCGCCTTCTCCACAGGTGCCACGACCCCGTTCACCCTGGGCTTCGACGTCTCCGGCGTCGTCGAGGAGGTCGGTCGTGGTGTCACCGTCTTCCGGCCCGGCGACGCGGTGTTCGGCATGCCGCGCTTCCCGCATCCGGCCGGCGCCTACGCCGAATACGTCACGGCCCCGGCCCGTCATTTCGCCCACCGGCCCGAACGGCTCGACCACATCCACGCGGCGGCCCTTCCGCTGGCGGCCCTCACCGCTTGGCAGGCCTTGGTCGACACGGCCGACGTCGGGCCGGGCACCCGCGTCCTGGTCCACGCGGCGGCGGGCGGGGTCGGCCATCTCGCCGTGCAGATCGCCAAGTCCCGGGGCGCGTACGTGATCGGCACCGCCCGCGAGGCCGGGCACGACTTCCTGCGCGGGCTCGGCGCCGACGAACTCGTCGACCACACCCGTCAGGACTTCGCGGAGGTCGTCCGCGGCGTCGATATCGTCCTCGACGCCGTGGGGCCCGCCTACTGGTCCCGCTCCCTGCGCACCCTGCGACCCGGCGGGACACTGATCTCGATCGTGCCGCTGGACGAGACCTTCCCCGCCGAACACGCCCGCGCGGCCGGGGTGCGCGCGGTGTTCATGCTCGTCGAGCCCGACCAGGCAGCGCTGCGCGCGGTCGCCTCCCTGGTCGACAGCGGCCGACTGCGGGTCGAGGTGGCCGAGGTGGTCCCCCTGGCGGAGGTGGCCAGGGCCCACACGCTCGGGGAGGGCGGGCGCACCCGGGGAAAGATCGTCCTGTCCGTCGTCCGATCTGCCGTCGCACCGTCCTGACACCTCGTCGGCACGAGCGCGCACCGGCTTCCGCAGGTGAGTAGACAGTGTCTACTCACCCCTGGTAGACAGGGTCCATGGACCAGGAGAGATCGCTCCGGGAGCGGCTGATCGACGTAGGGGTGGACCTCGTCATGAGCGAGGGCGCCGGCGCTCTCGGGCTGCGGGAGATCGCCCGCCGGGCGGGCGTCTCGCACGGGGCGCCGCGCCGGTACTTCCCCACGCACCAGTCCCTGTTGTCGGCGATCGCCCGGCGCGGGTTCGAGGATCTCGGGGTACGCGTCGCGGCGGTGGCCGGCGCGCCGGAGCTGTCCGCGCGCGAGCGGGTGCGGACGATCGGGGTCGCGTACGTCGGCTACGCGCTGGAGCACGCGGGGATGTTCGCGCTGATGTTCCGGCACGATCTGCTGGACAGCACGGGCCAGGGTCCCTCCGAGGGGCCTCGGCTGCGCGAGTCGACACTTCCGATGTTCGACCTCTTCGTCACGCTGGTCCGCACCTGTGGGGCGGCCGAACCCTCCGTCACCGCGGCCGCGTTGTGGGCCAACCTGCACGGCGTGGCGCAGTTGTGGCGCTGGGGCAGCCTGCAGCTGGCTCTCGGCGGCGCGCCGGTGGACGGCGTGGAACGGCTCGTCGCCGCCGCTGTCGACGCGCACCTCGGTCCGGAGCCCGCATGAGGCAGCGGATCTCACTGCTCGTCAGCGTGGCCGGGGCCATGCTGGTCGCGCTGGACGGCACCGTGCTCACCGTGGCCCAGCCGAGCCTGCGGCACGACCTGGGGGCGAGTGTGGCGCAGGTCCAGTGGACCAGCACCGCCTATCTCCTGGCCGTGGCCGCGTTCCTGGTGGTGGCCGGGCGCCTCGGCGACCGGTACGGGCATCCCCGGCTGCTCTTCGTCGGCGTCCTCGGCTTCGCCGCGGCCTCGGCGGGCATCGTGTTCGCGCCGGGCGTGGGCTGGGTCATCGCGCTGCGCGCCGCGCAGGGCGTCTTCGGCGCGCTGTTGCAGCCCGCGACGCTGGCGCTGCTGCGGCTCGCGTACCCGCCCGACCGGCTCGCCACGCCGGTCGCCGTGCGGACCGCCGCGATCGGCCTGGCCGCGGCCGCCGGTCCGCTGCTCGGCGGCCTGCTGGTCTCTCGGTGGGACTGGCGGGCGGTGTTCGTGATCAATGTGCCGGCGGCCCTGGTGATCGCCGCGCTGACGCTCGCCGTACGGGCCCCCGCGCCGGCGCGCGCGGAGGCCGGGCGACCGGCGCTCGGCGGCGCCGCCCTGCTGGCCACCGCCCTCGCGGTGTTCGTGCACGCGCTGGTCGGTGTGCCCGCGTACGGGTGGACGACCGCGCCCACCGTCATCGGCTTCGGCGGTGCCGTCGGGCTCGCGGCCCTGTTCGTACGGCGTGAACGGCGGGCCGCGCAGCCGTTCGTACCGCGTGCCGTGGCCCGGTCCAGGGCGGTCACGGCCTCGATGGGGCTGCTGCTGGTCGTCTCCGCGGGGATGTTCGGGGCGCTCTTCACGGCCACGTTCCACCTCCAGGACGTGGAGGGGCTGGACGCGCTCGCGACCGGCGTGCGGGTGCTGCCGCTGACCGCGCTGATGGTCGCTGGAGCGCCGGTGGCGGGCTTGGCGTCGCGCCGGTTCGGGGCGCGCCGGACCGCCCTGGTCGGTACGGGGCTGGTCGTGGCCGGGATCGCCGGGCTGGGTTCCGCCTCGGCGGTGGCCTTCGGGGTGCTCGGTGCCGGGTTCACCACGGTCATGGTCACGGCCACCGGGGCCGTGGTCGGTGAGGCCCCGGCCGGATTCGCCGGAGTGGTCGGGGGGCTCAAGCAGACGGCCATGAACGTCGGCCCGGCCCTCGGCATCGCGGTCGCCGCGAGCACCGCGGCGCACGGCTCGTCGCTGGTGGCGTTGGCCGCCCTGACGGCCGTGGGGTTGGTGGCGGCGTCACTGTTGCCCGGCGGCGCGCGCCCGGCAGCTGCGGGCGACCTCGTCGGCGAAGACCAGGGCGGGCGGGGCGAGGGCGGACCAGCGCCGGACGGCCCACCCGACCGCGAGCGGCGGCAGGGCGGCGATCGGCACGAGGCGCAACGGGCCGTCGGAGCCGGGGACCTGCCAACCGGGCAGCGCGGGCACCACGGCGTGTCCGAGGCCTAGTTCGGCGAGCAGCAGGGCGGTGTCCCAGTCGGCGACGCTGGTGTCGGAGCTGACCCGGACACCGGATTCGGCGAAGGCGGCGTCGAGGTGGGCGCGGGAGGCGGAGTTCTCGGGCAGCCGGATGTGCCGGATGCCGGCGAGGTCGGCGGGGTCGATACGGGCGCGGGCGGCGAGGGGGTCGTCCGCGCCGACGGCGAGCACCCAGGGCAGTTCCATGACGGGCCGCAACTCGATGCCGCGGACCGGGCCGCCGATGGTGATCCAGGCGAGGTCGAGGGCGCCGGCGGCGAGGGCGTCGAAGCAGCTGCGGCTGGAGTTCTCGGTCTGGAACTCCAGGCTCACCCGGGGGTGGCTTCGGCGGAAGGTGACGACGGCCTCGGACATGAAGTGCCGCACCGTCGTCGCTCCCGTGGTGACGCGGACCGTGCCGCCACCGCCGTGGACGAGGTCGTCGACGCGGCGCAGGGCGCCGTCGAGTCCGGCGATGCCGTCGGCGGCGGCCGCCTGGAGGATGCGGCCGGCCTCGGTGGGCACGACGCCACGGGCGTGGCGCTCCAGGAGGCCGGTACCGGTCTGCTTCTCCAGGCGGCGGACGTGTTGGCTGACGGCCGACTGGGTGCAGCCGAGGTCGCGTGCCACGGCACTGAGGCTGCCGGCGCGGCAGACGGCAACGAACACACGAAGATCATCGAGAGTCACGAGACCCAAGGTATCGCTTGGATATAGGGAGTAAATCGGAGGATTGACTTGGGGGTGGGGTGGGATCAAGATCGATGCAGGCCCGGGCGGCAACCCGGTCCCCGCCTGCGCCACGGGGTCCGGAACCCAGGCTCGGGCGGGACCGGGTGCCGACCCGTCCGGCCTGCCGAACCAACTGTCGCCGACCGGAGGGACACGCCGGTGTCGGAGCACGCCGTCGCATGGCCGCACGCCGTCGCACGGCTGCGGGAACTCGGTGCGGGGGCGATCACGTATCCGGGCGGGACCCTCCTCGCCCCTCTCGAACGGGTGGAGCACCTCCTCGCCTCCTGGGGAGCGCGCCCCGCGCTCCGACGGTCGGGGCTGTGCCACGCGTTCTACGGGACGGACGGTTTTCCCACCGCCCTGCTGCCGCTCGCCCGGCGGGCCGAACTGGCCGCGGTGATCGGCGACGAGGCCGAGGAGATCGTGTACGCGTACGCCGCCTGCGACCGCGCGGCTTCGTACCCGACGCTCGCCCGCGAGGAGTCGGCCTTCCGCGACCGGTTCACCGGGCTCGTCCACTCCCCCACCCCACGGCTGCGGCGGGACCTCGCCGAGCTGTCGGCGGCCGACGAGCTGGACCTCGCGCGGATCGATCCCGTCTTCCGTGACGTGTGGGGGGACGAACTCCGCCTGCTGTTCACGCGCTTGGCCGGACTGCTGAGCGAGCCGGCCCGGCGGGAGTGCCGGGCCGTACTCGGCGACGGGGAAGGTTGAGGCGGTCAGGGAGCGGGGCGTACGGTCAGGGAGCGGGTCGGCCGGTGAGGGTGATCTCGGCGGCGCTGGACCAGGGGCCGCGGCCGCCGGCCTCGGTCAGTGCTCTCAGGCGGAGGTAGCGGCCGTTCTTCGAGGTGAGGGCCGTGGTCTTGGCGGCCGCGGTGTCGTCGAACGTGCCGGTTCCCACGGGTGGCCCCCAGTCGGTGGTGCTGTCGGAGACGTAGACCTCGTAGCCGCCGATCCGGCCGTTGACGCCGCCGTCCTGGCGGGGCAGGTAGCCGAGGCCGTAGACCGCGTAGCGGGCACCGAGGTCGATCCGGATCTCGTGCGGGAGGGCGGCGGGCGTGCCGGAGGACCAGGCGGTGTGCCAGATCGTGGCCGGGTTCCCGTCGAAGGCACCCGCGGCCGCCCCGTTCTCGGCGGCGGTCTCCTGACTGTCGGCGTGGACCAGGGACCATGCGGCGCGGTCGATCGGGCCGGTCGTGGGCAGGGGTTCGGCCGCGGGAAGGCCGATTCCGGTGGCCGTGACGGTGAAGGCGCCCGCCTTCGTTCCGGTCTTGATCCGGAGGACTCCGGAGCGGTCCGCCGGGTCGAAGAACCAACCGGACGCGGCGGAGTCGTAGGCGGCCTTCGAGGGCAGGCCCGTCACGGGGGCCCCGTCGACGGTGACGGTGGCGGGCGCGGTGGCCACGTGCAGGCTGAACTCGTAGCCGCGGGAGGCCGGTTTGCCGCTGTAGTCGCCGGTGGGGGCGCCCACCGAGACGGTGACCGCGCCGGAGCCGGCCGTGGGGGCGGTGACGTCGACCCGCTGGCGGGCGTAGGCACCCGACCGGTACGCGCGGGTGAGGCCGTCGTCCTCGTAGAGGTCGAAGGAGGAGGTGCCGCGCGGGTGGATGTCGTAGGTGAGGGTGGAGACGGGCTTCTCGCCGGTGTGGTTCATCTGCGGCCACATCGGCACGACGGCGCCGCCCTTGACGAAGAGCGGCAGGGTGTCCAGGGGTGCCCGGTACCCGTTCAGCCACCCGGGTCCCGCGTAGGTCCGGCCCGTCCAGTAGTCGGTCCAGGTCCCGGCGGGGAGGTAGATGCCGTCACGTACCTCGGTGTCGGAGACGACGGGTGCGACGAGGAAGGAGTCTCCGGCCATGAACTGGCCGCTGGTGAGGTTGCCGCGGGCCACCGGGTCGTCGGGGTACTCCAGGACCATGGCGCGGGTGCTGGGGACTCCGCTCTCGTGGGCGATGCGGCTCATCGTGTACAGGTACGGCATCAGGCGCATCTTGAGCTGCAGGTACGTACGGTTGATGGACAGGTACGGCTCGGCGAAGCGCCAGGGCTGCTTGTCGTGGTAGCCGGCGGTGGGGTTGGTCGCGCCCCAGCCGGACATGGTCATGAAGGCGGGGGTGAAGGCCTTCCATTGGAGGTCCCGGGTGTACGTCTCGGGACTGCCACCGAAGATGCCGTCGATGTCGCCGGCCGCGTAGTTGAGGCCGGAGAGACCCGCTCCGGTGATGGCGGGGACGTGCCAGCGCATGTCGTCCCAGGTTCCGTGCGTGTCACCGGTCCAGACGACGGCGTTGCGCTGGGTACCGGCCCAGCCGTCGACGGTCCAGACGTAGCGGCGGGCGTCGGAGTTCTTCTCGATCCCGTCCACGGCCTGCCGCACCCCGTCGAACGCGTACTTGTAGCCGCTGCCGATCCAGGCCACGTCGGTCTTCACGCCGCGACTGCCGGCCGTGCCCACCTCGTCGGCGATGGAGCCGAGGCCGGTGGAGGTCCACAGGCCCGTCTGGAAGCCCTTCGCCTTCAGGGCGTCCACCGTCGACTTCAGGGGCGCGGTGTAGCCGCAGCCGTAGCCGTCGTTGGGCAGGAACCAGCCCGAGGGCATGTCGGCGGCCCGGGCGTCGGCCGCGTAGCCGACGACGTCGGGCGTGGTCTGGTGGCGCGGCCTGTCGTGATCGCCCTGGTAGTCGGGGTCGGAGGCGTTGAAACAGTCGGCGTTGCCGAGCTCGAAGCCCCACATCGGCGCCATGAACGGCTTTCCGCTGACGTCGGTGTACGCGTCGAGCACGGACTTGAGCGAGTCACCGGTGAAGTACCAGGCGTCGAAGCGCTTCTCGTCGTGGGAGAGGGTGGTGGGCGCGCCGAAGCCGTAGGAGCCCGGGGCCCAGGTGTTGCGCATGACGCCGTAGCCGTTGGTGGACATGTAGAACGGGGCGGGGCTGGCGTTGTCGTTCTCGCGCCACTTGTTGTCGACGGCGATCGGGACGGTCTTGCCGCGCAGTGCCCATTCGCCCAGGCGTAGGCCGGTTCCGTAGAACTGCTCGTCGGCCCCTCGGGCCAGGTACTGGGTGGTGCGGCCGCCGGTCCAGCTGGTGGGCCGCGTCTCCTGCCAGACGGGTGTGGTGTTGTCGGCGCGGAAGACCGAGAAGCGCAGGGGCTTCTTGTTCACCCGGATGGAGAGCGACCCGGTGGTGATCCGGTAGTGGCTGCCTGCGTCCGAGTAGCCGGTGGTCACGGGCCCGAAGTCGGTGGTGGGGGCGAGGTCGGCGCCTGCGGGGTCGTCCGTGAAGGACCCGTCGGGTGAGAGCCAGAGACGGAAGATGTCGGCGCGGGCGACGACCACTCGGGCCTTGGCCCCGCCGGAGGCGGTGATGGTGAAGGTGTTCCCGGACCGGGTGAATCCGGTGACGTCGCCCGCCGTCGCCACGGCTCCGGCGGCATCGGCGGGGGCGGCCGAGGCGGGTAAGGCGACCGGTCCCGCGGCGGCCAGACCCGCCACGGTGAGTGCGGCGGCGAGCAGGGCGGCGGCCGGGGAGCGTCGCCCTCGGCGGCGCCGCACCGCTCGGACCCGGCTGACCGACGGGCCGTGCCGACCCTGGCTCCTGCGGATGCTTGGCAGTCTCATGGGGCAGCTCCTCGTGCGGTCCCGGACACGGACACAGCTCCTTGGCATGCTCCCGGCAAGATAGCGCCCGGACGGGACTTGATGAAAGATGATGCTCGAAATCGACTTCGACCACGCATCTTTGAGCATGCGTCAGGTGACGAGATCGTCCGGACAGCCTGAGCGCCACACTGCTCCTCGCCCGGGCCGGGCTCGGTGTGGTGGTGCTGTAACGCCGTCCCGGGCCGGTCACCGAGTCCTGGGCGACGGACCTGCACGCGCGCACCCTGGAGGCCCTGACCCCGAGCGGAGTGGCCGAATCCCCGCTCCCGCTCGGCCGCCGCGTGGTCGCGGTGGAGATGTGGTCCGGGCGGCGCCGCCTCGGCGGCTTCGACCTCGCCCGATCCCGCTCCCCGTACCCATACATCCTCACCGTTCCGCAGTGCGCGACCGAGGCCCTGCTCGCCGCGGAGGCCGAGCGCGGGGGTACGCGTACACCGCTCGACGGCCGTCGGAGCGGTCGACGAGGATGCCGAGGGCTTCACCGTACGGTCGGACGCCCTCGGCCCCCTGCGCACCCGCTGGGTCGTGGCGGCCGACGGCGCGGGCAAGCAGCGGAACACCGTCGAGAGGTGCATCAACCAGCTCGAGCAGTGGCGCGGCCGTCCACATCTGGGCCGCGAGGTGATCGCTGAGAGACGGCCTAGTCCAGGGGCGGTGGCGTGACCGCCAGGATCGGAGGGGCCGGGGAGGACCAGCGGTGGCCGCAGGGGTCGAAGACGAGGGTCACCGGCCGCCCCGGGCGTTGGCGCCAGGAGATGCGATCCGGTGCGTCCGCGCACACCGGGCAGCAGGGCAACGGGCGGGGGTCCGGCAGGCAGTCGGGGGCGGCCGTGAGCGGCGTGGTGTGCGGATCGCGCATGGAGGCTCCCTGGTCGTGCGGTTGGGCTGATCGCACTGTGCCACGGACAGGCCGCCGTGCGCATGGGCGGATCGTCCAGTGTTCCGGCTGGTCAGAGGTGCGGTCAGCAGGAGGAATCCGGTCCTCTTACGGGCACTTGGTGATCAACCGCTCGCGCTGCCGGCCTCCACCAGCCCCGATTCGTACGCCGCGATCACCGCTTGCGCGCGGTCACGGACGCCCAGCTTGCCGAAGATGCCGGTGATGTGGTTCTTGACCGTGGAGACGCTGATGTCCAGTTCCGCGGCGATCTCGGCGTTGCCCCGGCCAGTGGCCATGAGCCGCCAGATCTCCAGCTCGCGCGGGGTGAGATCGGAGGGGGTCTCGGCCGCCCACGACCGCGGCCGCTCGGGGGTCCGTACGTAGGCGGAGAGGAGCCGGCTGAGCAGCCGCGGCGCGACGGCCGCCTCGCCGGTGTGGACGATGCGGACCGCGGCGATCAGCTCCTCCGGGGAGATGTCCTTGGGCAGGAAGCCGTACGCGCCCGCGCGCAGGGCGGCGACCACGTACTCGTCCATGTCGAAGGTGCTGAGAGCCAGGACGCGCGTGTCGGGGAGCGTGCGCGCGAGCTCCTCGGTGGCCTTGACCCCGTCCATGACCGGCATGCGGATGTCCATGACGACCACGTCGGGCCGAAGCTCATGGGCGAGGGCCACGGCCCGGGCCCCGTCCTCGGCCTCGCCGACGACCTCGAACTCCGGGTCGGGGCCGAGGATCAGGGCCAGGCCGCGCCGGACCAGCGGCTGGTCGTCGGCGATGAGTACGCGGATCATGCGTGCGGAACCTCTCTGTGGAAGGCGTCTTGGACCGGGAGAGGGATCCGGGCCGCCACCCGGAATCCGCCGCCGGCCACGGCGGCGGCCTCCAGGGTTCCGCCCTGCAGGGCGACCCGCTCGTGCATACCGATCAGACCGTACCCGGAGCGTGCCGTGGGGCGGGCGGGCGGTACCTCCGCTCCCGCTCCGTCGTCGCGCACCTCCACGCCCACCTCGTCGGCGTGGTACGTGAGTCGTACGTGGGCCCGCGCCCGGCCCGCGTGCTTGCGGGTGTTGGTCAGGGCTTCCTGGACGATGCGGAAGACGGTGAGGCCCACGGTGGGCGGGAGCGGGCGGACCGGCCCGTCCACGGTGAACTCGGTCTCCGTACCGGCCAGCCGGGACTCGGCGATGATCCGGCCGAGGTCGTCCGTACCGGGCTGCGGCGCCGGCGGGGTCCGGTCCGGCTCCTCCCCGGCCCGTAGCACGTCGAGGAGTTGACGCATCTCGCGCAGAGCCATCCGTCCGGAGTCCTCCAGGGTGACCAGCGCCTCCCGGGACACCTCGGGGTCGTGTGCCAGGTTCGCCCGCGCCCCGCCGGCCATCAGCTGCATGGTGGTGATGTGGTGGGCGACGATGTCGTGCAGTTCGCGGGCGATCCTGCGACGCTCCTCGGCCACCGCCCGGTCGGCGAGCCGGGTCCGGTGGGCGGCGGCCTCCCGCTGCCGGTGTTCGACCACCCAGGCCGCCGCGACGGAGATGAAGGCGGCGGTAGCGCTTCCGGCCAGTCCCCACCAGCCGAAGGGCAGTGGCCATCCGCCCTGCCCGGCGGAGGCGAGCACCGCCGACGCGGCCCCGGCCATGGCGACGACGCCGGGCCGGTGCGCCCGGGCCACCGTGTAGAGGGCGATCGTCAGGCCGAGGGTGAAGTGCGGGGACTGTGGGGCCGCCAGGTTCACCAGCACCCCGATGGCCAGGATCGCGGCCAATACGGCCAGCGGGCGGACGCGCCGGGCCAGCAGGGTCATCGCCGAGACCACCAGCAGGACCACCGCGGTGACGCTGAGGGTGCCGCCCTCGGTGAGCGTGCTCAAGGAGAAGCCCACGAGGTCGGCGGCGGCCGCCGCCACCGCGACGAGCGCGTCGTTGCGCGTCCAGTGCCCCCGGCCCTCGTCGCCCGCCGCGCCGTCGACCGGGCCCTCGACCGGACCCCGCACCGCGCCCTCGGCGACACCCGGCCACGTACTCATGATCCCGCCCCTACCCCTGCCCACACCCATGCCGCGTCCGTGCCCGCCCCCCGTGCCGCCGGTCCTGTTCCCCGGTGGTCGAGACCCATTCTGGCACCGGCGGTCCCCCGTGCCGCCCGACCGCGGTCGGGCTTCGGACCAGGACCGGAGTCCTGGTCGGGGCCGAGGGCCGGACCCTGGTCCCGGAGTGCGGATCCTCCCCCGACCTGACGTTTCGCCCGCTCGCCCCTGATGGTCTGGGGTCAGGCCGGAAACCCCTGGCCGGCACCGCACAGACCGGAGGAAATGTGATCCGCGCCCTGACCGGATTCTCGACGAGAAGTCCGTGGAAGGTCATCGCCCTGTGGGCGGTCCTGGGATTGGCCGCCGCCGTCCTGGGCCAGGCGTTCGTCTTCCGCGCCGTCCAGGCCGGCAACGCCGGGTTCCTGCCCGCGCAGTACGACTCGGCGGCCGCCCTGAAGATCGCCGAGGAGCGGTTCGGGGCGAAGCCGGACGCCAACCTCCTGACCGTACTGGTGGCCCGGTCGGACAAGGCGCCGCTCGACGCCGCCGACGAGCGGCGCATCGACGCACAGGCCGCGCGGCTCGCCCAGAAGCGCGTCGTCATGCCGAGGACCGAGGAGACGATGCCGCTCGCCCGGGACCACTCCCAGGTCCCCCGGGTCGTCCCGGCCATGACGGCGCCCGACCGTTCCTTCCGGCTGCTGTCCGTCGAACTGACCGGCAATCCGGCCGACCCCGGGGTCCAGGACACCTACCGGGCCTTCCGGGACTCGGCCCGGGAGGCCTTGGCGGAGGAGGGGCTGCGTACCGGCTTCACCGGCGGGATCGCCGACCGCGTGGACGCGACGGAGGCCGAGAAGACCCGATCGACGGTCGTCGGCATCGCCATGCTCGCGGTCATCGTCCTGTTGCACGTATTCGTCTTCCGCAGTGTGGCGGCCGCCCTGCTGCCGCTGCTCGCGGTCACCGTCATCGGGGGCGCCGCGGCGGGCGCGGTGGTCGGCGCCGCGCTGCTCACCGGCATCGGACTGTCCGAGTCCACACCGAGCCTGATCAGCGTGGTGCTGATGGGCATCGGCATCGACTACTTCCTGTTCCTCCTGTTCCGCTTCCGGGAGCAACTGCGCCGCCACCCCGAGCAGTCCGGGCGCGAGGCGGCCGCCGAGGTCGCCGGGCGGGTCGGAACGGCCATCACCTCCGCGGCCCTGACCATCGTCGCCGCGTTCGCCACGCTCGGGGTCGCCTCCTTCGGCCAGTTCCGGGTCCTCGGGCCCGCCATCGCGCTGTCGGTGCTGGTGATGCTGCTCGGTAGCCTGACCCTGATGCCGGCGCTGCTGGCGGTGACCGGCCGCAAGATGTTCTGGCCGTCCCGGGCCCTGCGGCGCGAGCCCCGTGCCGGGTCCGCCGCACGGATGGGCGACCGGGTGGTGCGCCGGCCCTTCACGCTGGTCCTGGCTTCGGTGGCACTGCTGGGCACCCTGGCCGCCGGGGTCCTGGGGATGCGCATGGACTACGGGCAGAGCGGCGGGGGCGGCGAGCGGACCGCCGCCGTGAGCACCGCGGCCGAGATCTCCCGCGCCCTGCCGGCCGGGGTGTCGGACCCGACCAGCGTCTTCGTCACCGCTTCCGACGGCGTCGCCCTGACCGCCGAACGCCTCGGCGGACTGTCCAAGGCGCTCGCCGGGGTCGGCGGCGTGGGCCAGGTGGCCGAGACGGTCCTGACCGAGGACCGCCGGGCCGCCCGGATCGACCTGTTCCTGACCGCCGACCCGCAGCGGCAGGAGGCCCGCGATCTGGTGACGGGTCCGGTCCGGGCCACGGTCCTGGCCCACACCCCCGCCGGTACGGAGGCTCATGTGGGCGGCACGGCCGCGGTGTTCGCCGATATCGCCACCGCCGTGGACAAGGACCTGCGGGTGGTGTTCCCGGTGGCGGCCGCGCTCATCGCGCTGATCCTGATCGCCCTGCTGCGCAGTCTGATGGCGCCGGTGATCCTGCTGGCCTCGGTCGGGCTCGGCTTCGCCGCCACCCTCGGCGCCTCGACCCTGGTGTTCCAGCACGCGCTCGACCGTCCCGGGGTGGACTTCACCCTGCCGCTGGTGCTGTTCCTGTTCGTGGTCGCGCTGGGCACCGACTACAACATCCTGATGAGCGACCGGATCCGGGAGGAGATGGCCCGGCCCGGTCCGGCCCGCGCCGCGGTGGGCCGTGCCGTCCGGCACACGGCGCCCGCCATCGCCACGGCGGGCCTGGTGCTGGCCGCGTCCTTCGGCAGCCTGGCCGTGACCCCCGCCCCGTCCACCCAGCAGATCGGTTTCGCGACGGCCCTCGGAATCATGCTGTCCGCCTTCGTGCTGTCGATCGTGCTGGTGCCCGCGCTGTCCACCGTCCTCGGTCGGTCCATGTGGTGGCCTGTGCTCCCGCGTCGCCGCACGCAGGAGGCCGACACGGAGACGCGGCCGGCTCCGGACCGGGTGCCGGTCGGCTAGGCCGCGTCCTCCGGATCCGGGCATGACGAAGGCGCCGCCGCGCGGAGGACCGTACGACGGTACGGGTCCTGCGTGCGGCGGCGCCTTCGTCGCCGGACGGGCTTGGGCCGGCGGGCGGCGGGCGGTGGCCGGTCGGGCGTGCCGGGGCCCGGCCGCCCGCGTGTTACGCGAGCTTGTCGATCTCGGGGTGGTCCTGGAGCCAGGCACGGACCGCCTGCTGCTCCTTGCCCTTCCCGGTCTCCTGGATCTTCGCTTCCAGGCCGGTCAGCTGCTCCTCGGTGAGCTTGAAGGACTTCAGCCATTCGGCGACCTTCGGCTCGTCCTCCGCGAAGCCCTTGCGGGCCAGGGTGTGGATCCCGTCGCCCTTGCCCCAGGCTCCCTCGGGGTCCTCGAGCTTGGTCAGCTCGTAGGAGGAGTACGCCCAGTGCGGGGACCACAGCACGACCGCGACGGGCTCCTTCTTCTCGTAGGCGCGCTTCAGCTCGGCGAGCATGCCGGGCGTGGAACCGTCGACGACCTTGTACTCGCCGTCGAGGCCGTAGTCCTTCAGGACCTTGTCCTTGAGGATCGACATCTCGCCGGCGCTCGGCTCGATACCGATGATCCGGCCCTTGAACTGATCCGCCTTGCCCTTGAGGTCGGCGAGCGAGCGCACGTCCTTCATGTACGAGGGAACGGACAGCTCCAGCGAGGTGGGGCCGTACCAGGAGCCGAGGTCCTCCAGCTTGTTCCCGTACTTCTCCCAGTACTGGGCGTGGGTGACGGGCAGCCAGGAGTCGGTCTGGAAGTCGAGCTGGCCGCCGGCCAGGCCGGTGTACAGCGCGCCGGCCTCCAGCTGGCGGGCGTCGACCTTGTAACCGCGGCGCTCCAGCAGCTCCTTCCACAGGAAGGTGGAGGCGATGCCCTCGTCCCACGGGATGTAGCCGACGGAGAGGGTACGGCCCTTGCCGATGTTCGCGGCCCCGGCCGGGCCGTCCTCGGCGGTGGAGCCGCCGAAGGTGTTCAAGCCGCCCGCGACGAGCGCGAGCACCACGGCGCCGCTGATCGCGTACGCGGGCTGGGGGCGGTGGTTCCACAGCTTGGCGGCGCCGGTGGCGGCGGCTCGCGCCTTGGCGAGCGTACGACGGCCGATCGGGGAGACCTGCCGGCCGAGGGCCCCGGTCATCCGGTCCAGGTACATGGCGAGGATGACGATGGAGACGCCCGCCTCGAACCCGAGGCCGATGTCGACATTGCCGATGGCCTTGTAGACGGCGCCGCCGAGCCCGCCGCCGCCGACCATGCCGGCGATGACGACCATGGACAGGCCCAGCATGATGACCTGGTTGACGCCCGCCATGACCGTGGGCAGGGCCAGCGGCAGCTGAACGCGTACGAGGGTGTCGCGTGGGCTGGTGCCGAAGGCCTCGGCGGCCTCGACCAGTTCCCCGTCGACCTGGCGGATGCCGAGCTCGGTCATCCGTACGCCCGGCGGCAGCGAGAAGATGATGGTCGCGATGATGCCGGGCACCACGCCCACCCCGAAGAAGATGATTCCGGGGATCAGGTAGACCATGGCCGGCATGGTCTGCATGAAGTCCAGGACCGGCCGCAGGAGGGCGCTCACACGATCGGATCTCGAGGCCCAGATGCCGAGCGGGATCGCGAACGCCAGGGTGACGAGCGTGGCGACCAGGACCAGGGACAGGGTGGACATGGCGTCCTCCCACAGACCGAGGGAGTCGACCAGCGCGAAGCCCGCGAAGGCGAGCAGGCCCGCCAGCAGGCCGCGCAGCCACCAGGCGCCGACGGCGAGGATGCCCGCGAAGAGCAGCGGGGCGGGGGCGGAGAGCACGGCGTCGATGCCGTCGTAGAGGCCGTTGACGAGCGAGCTGATGGCCTCGAACAGCCAGGAGAGGTGGCTCTGGAGGAAGTCGACTCCGCTGTCGACCCAGTTGCCGAGATAAAGGCGGGGCATCAGGCGGCCACCTCCGCGCAGTACATCGGGGGCCGTTGTTCGTCGCCGATGAAGGCGATGAGGCGGTCCTGGGGTACGGAGCCGACGACGGCGCCGTCCTCGTCGGTGACGGCGACCGCGTGCGGGACCCGGGCGCTGACGGCGCACAGGTCGGCGAGCGGGGTCCCGGCGGTGACGGTCGGGCAGTCGCAGGCGTCCGCGGCCGGTTCCGGATCGTCCATGACGGCGTCGGCCGTCAGGACCCGGGAGCGGTCCACGTCCTGGATGAAGGAGGCGACGTAGTCGTCGGCGGGGCGGGTGAGGATGTCCTCGGCGGTGCCCTGCTGGACGATGCGGCCGTCGCGCATCACGGCGATGCCGTCGCCGAGGCGCATGGCCTCGTTGAGGTCGTGGGTGATGAAGACGATGGTCTTCTTCAGTCGCTTCTGGAGCTCCAGAAGCTGGTCCTGCATGTCGCGGCGGATCAGCGGGTCCAGTGCGCTGAAGGACTCGTCCATCAGCAGGAGGTCGGCGTCGGTCGCCAGGGCGCGCGCGAGACCGACCCGCTGCTGCATGCCGCCGGAGAGCTCGTCGGGCCAGGACTTCTCCCAGCCTTCGAGCCCGCACAGGGCCAGGGCCTCGGCGGCCCGCCGCTCGCGCTCGGCGCGGGGCACTCCCTGCACCTCCAGCCCGTAGCCGGCGTTCTCCAGCACGTTGCGGTGCGGGAAGAGCGCGAAGTGCTGGAAGACCATGGAGATCTTCGTGGACCGTACGCGGCGCAGTTCGGCCGCGCTCAGCGCGGTGAGGTCCTGGCCGCCGAAGAGGATGCGTCCCGAGGTGGGTTCGAGCAGTCCGTTCAGCATGCGCAGCAGCGTGGACTTGCCCGATCCCGAGAGACCCATGACCACGAAGATCTGGCCGGGCTGGACGTCGAAGGAGGCGTCGATCACGGCGGCCGTCGTCCCGTCCGCGCGCAACTCGTCACGGTCGGCGCCGTTCTGGAGCGCACGGACGGCGGCGGCGCTGTCGGCGGGGCGCCTCCCGAACACCTTGTAGACGTGCTCGGCCTGGAGCGTGGACACATACACCTCACGGGTCGTACCAAGTACGGCGCGCGCCGGCGGACCGGCGGGACCGTGGAGCGGGACGGGATCGGCCCGCGTGCGCCATGTCCTCCGGCGCGATCGGCCGGAGGACATGGTTCCGCTCCAGCAGCGCCGATGCCCGACATTCACCTGAGCAAACACCGGGGTGATCCACCTCACTTACGGGGTACGCACGCCCCGCACACGGAACCGCACGCCGGATCGGGGGGCTGTGGACGACCACGGACCGGTACACCCCCGCCTCGCGGTGGAGTTGGGACCGGTGCCCGGCGCCCGGACCGACCGCCGGACCCGGTACGCCACCGCGCGGGCTGTGGCCGAGGCCACAGCGCGGGACGGGCCGGTCCGGCCGTCACGTGATGCGGAAACCGGTGGCCGCGTGGTCGCGGCGGTCTCGATGGAACGTGAGGCGGTCCCAGGTGGGAAAGGCCAGGTCCGTGACGGTCAACAGCCGGCCGGAGCTGTCGTGCAGGGTGCGGCGCACGGACAGGCCGCAGGCCGGGGCGGCGGCCCGCGGATGGGTGACCCGGGTCATGGTGAGGGTCTCGGCGACCCTGCCGCCCCCGGCGGCGCGGTCGAGCCAGCGGTGCAGCGCGGCCAGGTCCCGCTCGCGGGCATGCGTCGCCGCCGCCCGGTTCCGCAGGGCCGCGAGCTCCGGACTCCGCGCGACGACCACGGGGCTGAAGTAGGTGACGGCGTCCCGGAGGGTCTCGCCGGCCGGTCCGCGTTCGCGGTGGTGATGCACCAGGGTGCGCTCGCCCCCGGTCATGCCGAGAAGGGCGCCGAGGGAGGGTGGGACGGTGACGTAGGTGGCCCAGCTCCGGGCCGGCGCGGGTCTGCCGGAGGGCCCCACTGTGGCCGGGCCGCCGGAGACGGCCGCGACGGTCGGGCCCTCGACGACGGTCGGGCCCTCGACGACGACCGGGACGGCGGCGGTGACGGGGACGGCGGGGCGGGTGCCGCGGCGGCCGGTGACGACGAGTCCGTCCTCGCGCAGGCACTGGAGGGCCGCCCTGATGGTCTGCCGGTTGACCTGGTAGCGGGCGGCGAGGCTGCGTTCGGACGGCAGTCTGCCGCCGGGGGTGTGCGCGGCGCGGTCGAGATCGCGGCGCAGCGCTGCGGCGATCCGCTGGTACTTGGGCATGGCGGCTCGGCCGCCGCCCCGCGAAGGGGAGGGCATGGCTTCTCCTCTGACGGGTGGTCAAGGACTGCGCGGTCTGCCCGACCAACCTAGCATTGGTCTATACCTTTCGGTGAGGTGGATCCCGGCGCATGCCGCGGCTTGGCCGATTTCCCACCCACGCCCGAGCACCCCCAGGAGCAGCCGACAGAACGCGGAGCGGCCACATCGCCGAGGATCACACGCGACCACCGGCGGATCGGACCCCCGGGAAACCGACGGAAGTGGCTCACGGAGACCCGTAGGCCCCGCAACCCGTGGCGGGATCCTTGACAGGGCAAATGATTAGCCGCCATATTACTTTCATGGCGACGAGGGACGACATCGACGACGAGGCACCCACACCGGATCAGGCCAGGCGCCAGGTCGAGCACTACGGCCTGACGGTCGACCCGCAGGCGGTGCTGGTCGCGGTGCGGCTGATCTCGGCGGGCGCGAGGGTCGGCCGGGCGGCCGAGGCGCACTTCGCCCGGTTCGGCCTGTCGACCGGGCGCTACCGCCTGCTCGCCGACCTCGAGGACCACGGCGGGGAGAAGTCCCCCTCGCACCTCGCGGTCGACCTCGGTGTCTCCAGGGCCACGGTGACCGGGCTGCTGGACGGCCTCGAACGTGAGGGCCTGATCGCCCGCCGCCCGTCCACGGAGGACGGGCGGGGCACGGTGGCCGTCCTCACCGCACGCGGGGCGCAGCGCCTGCACGACATGGCGCCCGAGCATTTCGGGCGGCTCGAAGCGATGGTGGGCGGGCTTTCCGTCGACGAGCGCGCCGTGTTCCTGGATCTGCTCGCCCGCGTGGTGCGCGGCAGCGCGGCCCTGACCGCGGACTGACCCGACCCTTGGCCATGTCGGCCCCGCCCTCCGGGCAGGGCCGCTTTTCACGCCGTAATAGTTAGCCACCTAATTACATCTTCTCCATCCGACCGAGAAAGAGACCGGCATGCCCGCAACGAAGCACAGAACCGGCCGCCGCGACCGGGCCGCCTCCCGCCCGCGCAGGCCCTTCACCCTCTGGCGCGAGGTGCTGACCGCCTATATCGCCCCCGCGCTGACGGCCGGCACGGCCGGGGTCGTCACCGGGCAGCGCGACCTGGTCATGGCCGCCTGCACCTCCATCGCCGGCACCTCCGCCGTGGTGGCGTTCCTGGTCGGCCGTTGGCTGCGGCACGGCGGACGGCCTCGACCGTGGACCCTCGCCACGCCACGCGCCGTCCTGACCGCCGGGCTCGTCGTCACCACGGTCGGCGCGGCGGCCCTGCTGGGATGGTTCGCCGCCCGATGGCTGCCCGCCCTGCCCGCCCTGCCCGCCCCCACCCCGACACCCGCCGCCGCGTGGCTGGAGCGTCTCCGCGTGGACCTGCCCGTCTCCGCGGCCCTCGCCACCACCGTCGTCACGCTGCGCTGGCGAGGCAGCACCTCGGCATCCCCTGTCTAGGCCGTCCTGGGGCTGTCCGCCCCGTGATCCCCGGCGGGCCCACCCCGGCGACACCCGTCGCCGGCACCTCACCAAGGAATGAGCACACGATGATCGTTGTCATGGGAGCGACCGGAGCGACCGGTAACGCCCTGCTCCACAGCCTCCGCACGCTCGGCGTACCCGTCCGCGCACTGACCCGCACCCCGCACACCCCGATCGCCGGCACCACGGGTGCGTATCCAGCGCCCGTCGAGGTCCGGTACGCCGACGCCTCCGACCCGCACTCCCTGCACACCGCTTTCCAGGGCGCCGACCAGCTCTTCCTCGCCATGGCCAACGGCCCCGCACAGGTCGAACTCGAAACCCGTGTCATCGACATCGCCGCCCACGCCGGCGTCGGACACATCGTCAAGATCTCCGCACCCGCCGCCGAGCCGGACTCCCCCGTCGCCGTCTCCCGCGGACACCACGCCGTCGAGGAACACCTGCGGGCCACCGGCCTCACCCACACCGTCCTGCGCCCCTACGCGTTCACCCAGAACCTGTTGCGCCTGGCTCCCGCCGTCGCCCAAGGCGTCATCCTCGGCACGACGGGCGACGCGCCCTGCAACTACGTCGACTGCCGCGACATCGGCGATGTCGCCGCCGCCGCTCTCACCAGGTCGGAGATCGCCGGCCACACGTACACGCTGACCGGCCCCGAGGCCGTCTCCTCCCCCGAACTGGCCGCACGGCTGTCCGCCCTGACCGGCCGTACGATCCGCTACGTCGACCTCACCCCGGCCGAACTGCGCGACAACCTCGTCCGCACAGCCCGCATGCCCGGCTGGCTCGCCGACCACGTGACGGAGATCCAGCAGCTCACCGTCACCCGACCCGAGACCCCGACCACCACCGTCGCCGACGTCCTGGGCCGCCCGCCCCGCACCGTGGACGCCTTCCTCCGGGAGCACCGGACCCACTTCCGCCGGTAGGACGCCGCGGCGGGGGCGGAACGCGGGAGGAGCGGTCAGCGCAGGCCGGCGAAGAGATCGTTCTCGGGCACGGCCGCTCCCGTGGCGTCCTGGACCCGTACGAAGGTCTCCATGCCCATCAGCTCGCCGAACCTCTCCTTGCCCATCCTGAGGAAGAAGATGTTCTCGCCCTGACTGGCGTGTGCGGCCAGCGCGTCGAACTTCTGACCGCTGAACGCGGTGGTGTCCACCCACGTGGTGATCTCATCGTCGGGGAGGCCGATGTCGGCCAGCGCGGCGGCCTCGGCCGGGTCCGGCTCCGGCATGTCCTCGCCGAACTCGCGCATGATCTTGCCGAACCGCTCCATCGCCGAGCGCGGCATGGTCGTCCAGTACACCTTCGGTGTCAGCTCGGTCAGCTCGACCGCCGCCATCGTGATGCGGTGGGCCTGGATGTGATCGGGGTGGCCGTAGAAGCCGTTCTCGTCGTAGGTGACGACCACATCGGGCCGGTAGTGCCGCATGAGGGCCGCGAGCCGGGTGGCGCCTTCCTCGACGGGGGTCTGCCAGAAGGATCCAGGAGCGTCGTTGCTCGGCCAGCCCATCATCCCGGAGTCGGCGTAGTCCAGCGTCTCCAGGTCACTGATGCCCAGGACCTCACAGCTCGCGTCGAGTTCACGACGGCGCATCAGGGCGACGGCCGCCGGATCGTGCCCGGGACCACCTGGCTTGACACCCCCCGGCCCGTCGCCGCAACCACCGTCGGTACACGTCACCAGGACCGTGCGGATGCCCTCCGCGGCGTACCGCGCGAGGACGCCTCCGGTTCCGGTGGCCTCGTCGTCGGGGTGGGCGTGCACTGCCATGAGGGTCAAGGGCCGTTCGGTCATGAGGAGTCCTCCTGAGGGAGCGATGTGTCGGGCCGCGTACGCGGAGGGCGTTCCGCGGCCCCCGGTCGGTGCAACGATGCCGGCCTGACCTGCTGTTCCCGCCGCGGCCGCCCGACTTCCCCGGGATAGCGTGCGGTCATGGCTATGACGAACAAGCAGCGGGTGCTGTACCGGCAGGGCACCGGATTCTGGTGGATGACGGCGAAGTGGGTGCTGGTCTTCGGGGCCCTGAGCCTGGTGGACGGCGGGCTGCTCCGGTCGTGGGGCCACGCCGTGATCTGGCCGATCATCGGGTTCATCCTGTACCTGCCGTTCGGGATCGGAATCGTCTGGTACGCGAGGAAGGACCAGCGGGTCGCACTCACCGCGCAGGAACTGCGGGTGCGGCGCAAGCGGCTGTCCATGGAGAACGTGAACCTGCTGCACGTGGCGCGGCTGTGGCTGGAGGGCCGGTCGACCGTGGACGACGTGCCGGTGCGGGAGTGGCGACGGGCCGTCCGGGTGGTGTGGGTGCCGCTTCTGGACGGCCGGGCGTACGGCGTGGAGTTCCGCGACCCGGCCGCGTTCGCCGAGGTGTTCGGTGCCTTCGCGGTGGCGGCGTGCGGCGGACCGGAAGTCGTCCGCGCGAGGGCCTCGACGGAGACCTACCCGGATCCGCGCCCGAGGGTGGCCCGCTCAGACGACCAGGGCGGATCCTGGCCGGACGTCCTGGACGTCTTCAACTGAGCTCCGAGAACGCACCGTACGGGGCGGCGGTCCGTCACGGGGCGACGAGAACCGCGCAGGGGCGCCCGGCCCCGAGCCGGTCGATCTCGGGTTGGGGGAGGATGCCGCACATGACACACATCCGAAGGGCCCGTGCCGCGTAGAAGACCGTCTTCGCTCCGACCTCGGGTACGCGGTCGAGGAAGCCCCTGGGTGCGGTACCGCGATGTCCCAGGCCTGTCGGGAGCCGCGAACGCCGCCGTCCGCCTGCTCGAACGGGAGCGGTTGGCCCCGGGCGTCGTATCGGTGGCGCTGAGCGTGTGGTCCGTGCGGGTTCACGGCACCGGGCGCCGGTGGAGGCGGTGGGAATCCGAGTTCACCTGCCCGTGCTGCGGGGAGGGCTGGGCCCGCGACAAGCTGCGGGAAGCTCTGTTCCTCCTGCCGCCGAGGGCCGCCGCCGCCCTCCGGATACGGGTCGAGGAGCTGGACCTGGTCCTGCTCAGGCGAACGCACCATGAGCCGTCGGCCGATCCCGACGCGGCGTGGTGGCATCGTCGATGCTGACCGCGCCGGACCGCGGACCGAGGATCCGGGGTGCGCTCGCGATGTGTGGGGGTGTCGGCCGATCACTCGTGCGATGCGCGATCGGACACCCCCGGGCCGCGCAGCGGGTTCGGCAGGGGTAGGTAGCGGGCGTCCGCGCCGTCCGCCCGCGTCCAGCGCAGCAGCAGGTTGGTCTTGCCCGGCAAGGTCTCGGCGGCGAGCAGCTCCGCGATCTCGGGGAGCCCGCGGGTCGCCCCGTAGCGCAGGAACTCCTCGCGCGCGGCCGGCCACAGGAGCGGCTCGCTGTCCGGACAGCGTCCGGACAGCGCTCCCGCGATCTCCATCAGGTTGTTGACGACCAGGCAGTAGACCAGGCGCTGCCAGGCATCCGCCCGCGGCAGGTCCGCCGGCAGCTTGACCCCTTCCGCGTCCCGGAAGAGGGCCTGCACCGGCAGGCCGGCCGCGTCGACGGCGACCAGGGTGTTCTGGAGGTGGGCCTCCAGCACGATGCCGTGCCGGGCGAACAGTTCCAGCACCGGCGGTACGACCTGGCGCAGGTACGCCCGCCACCAGCGGACCGGGTCGACGGTCCCGGCGGGGGGACTTCCGGGGTAGCCCTCGGCGAGCGCGGCGGCCAGCAGCGGGGTGGCCCCGGGCACGGTGTGCGCGCGCAGGCCGTCGCGGACCAGGACGGCGAGCTCCTCGAAGGCGAAGCCGGCGGTGCGGTAGCCGCGGTCGGGGAGCCAGGCCGCGGGCGAGCCGGTGCGGCGCAGGGCGGCGAAACCGGCTTCGACGGCCGCGTCGGTGCGGCGCAGCTTCAGCAGGTCGTGGCGCCACAGCCGACGTACGTCGTTGGTGATCCGGACGTCGAGGCTGAACTTCACGAAGACGTCGGCCACCGCGTCCGGTACGTACAGGGTCCGGATCGAGGCGGTCGGCCAGGCCGGCCGCCGGCTCGCGCCGAGCCTCAGGAGCCGCCCGTCGGCGAAGGCCGCACGCACGGCGGGCCGGTCGTGGACCAGGTCGAGCTGCCAGGGGTGGGCGGGCAGCAGCCGGTATCCGGCGGGAGCGCGCGGCCCGTCGAGGGCGTCGGCGAGGGCGTCGATCGCTGCGGAGGCGGCCGGGCCGCCCTCCTCCACGACCTGGTCCTCGCGCAGCCCGAGGAAGAGCAGCGGGAACCGGGCGTAGGCCTCGGGCGCGTACGGAAGCCAGCTGCCGGCCGGCGCTCCGCCGCGGGCCTTGGGGGCGGGGTGGTGCGGGTGGCCCATCACGAGGGACTGTTCGGAGAGCAGGTACGGGTCCGCCGGGGGGTCGACGGCGGCCCGGGCGGCCAGCAGCGCGGCGACGGCGTCGCGGCTGTCGGTGATCTCGACGGGGAGCTCGTCGTTGGCGACACCGGTGAACCGGCCCAGTTCGTCGGCGACGAGTTTGGCCAGTTCGGTGTGGCTGAGCGGATGCCAGCCGTCCGCCGCGCGCAGTTCGGGGTGCACGGGGCGGCGCCCGCCGCGCACGCGGAGCAGCCGCCCGCTGCCGCGCAGCCGGTGGACGCGCACATCCGTCCCCGCATCTACTCCTTCTGCCTCGGCGGGCTCGGCCGCCTCTCTGAGCAGGCAGTTCAGGAGCGGTGCGGCGGCGTACGCGTCGGCGGCGGCGTTGAGGTCCACTGTTTCCATTCGGTCCATCCGGTGCCCCGGGGGTTCGCGGTGCGCAACCACCAGTCGTGATCTTCGGTATCCGCAATCATTACTTGATCATCCCGTAAAGCGATATTCCGATGCCGGAGCCCCAGCATGCATCTTTCCCCCTCCCCGGCCGAAGAGGCCGTGGCCGCCGAACTGGCCGACGTACGCCCGTCGCTCGTCACCCCGTACGCCGCCGCGCTCGACGGGGCCCGCGCGGCCGTACTGACCCGGCTGTGGCGGGCCCTGGCCTTCGAACCGCTGCCCTGGGTCGTGGGCCGCGAGCGCGCGCCCGACGGCCTGGCGCTGCTCCTGGCCGGGGGCGCCCGGCTGGAGGGCCCGCTGCCGGATCCGTACGCGACCGAGCCCTACGTGCGTGAGCTGCTGCTCGACGGCGTGCCCTACCGGCAGGCCGCACGGCTGGTCACGGCCCTCGGGCCGGCGCACGGAGAGCAGTTCGCCGCCGAGTTGGACGCCTGTACCGCCTCCCTCGCGCTGTCCAGGGCCGGTCAGCCGCCCACCGGGCGGGACCGGGCGCCGCTGACCACCTGGGAGTGGGAGCAGCGGGTGGTCGACGGGCACCCCTACCACCCGAACTGTCGCTCCCGGCCCGGTTTCTCGGTGGCCGAGCAGCTGGCGTACGCGCCCGAGCACCGACCGGTGGTGGAACTGGGACTGGTCGCCGTACGGGCCGAGGAGTGCCTGGTCACCGGTGACTGGCCGGTGGAGCTGCGGGACGCGGGACGGGTCCTGGTCCCGGTGCACCCGTGGCAGGCGGCGCACGTCCTGAAGCACGAGCGGGTACGGCCGGGAGCCGCCGGTTTCGCGGCGCATCCGCTGATGGCCCTGCGCACCCTGGCTCCCGCCGACGGCGGGGCGCACGTGAAGACCGCGCTGAGCGCCCGGCTGACCTCGTCCGTGCGGGACATCTCCGTCTACTCCATCGAGACGGCGGCGGCCGTCTCCGCCTTCGCCCAGGGTTTGTCCGAACGACTCGACGGCCGGCTGCACATCACCCGGACCCTGGGTGCCACGACCGCGCACAGCCCGGACCTGGCGGCCGTACTGCGGGAGCCGCCGGAGGTGTACGCGGACGCCGCCGCCGGTGAGCGGGTGCTTCCGGTGGCGGCTCTGGCCTCGTTCGGACCGGCGCGCTCGGCGCTCTGGCGAGCCGAGTTCGCGCGGCTCGCGCTCTCGGTGTGCCTGCGCGTGCTGGAGCTCGGGGTGGCGCTGGAGGCGCACGGCCAGAACCTCCTCGTCGTGCTGTCGGCGGACGGCGCCCCGCTGCGGCTGGTCTACCGCGATCTCGCCGACATCCGGATCAGCCCGGCACGGCTGGCCCGGCACGGCCTGCCGGTGCCGCCGCTGTCCGGCAGGCTGGTCACCGACGACGTGACCGTGCTGCGGCGCAAGCTGTTCGGGTCCCTGCTGACGGGGGCGCTCGGGGCCACGGCCGGCTCGGCCGAGACCTTCGCCGAGGCTCTCGCCGAGGTGACCGCGCTGCCGGCCACCTCGGACACCGAGGCGCTGCTGAGCGGGCCACTCCCCACCAAGGCGCTCACCTTGATGCGGCTGAGCCCCGGGGTTCCTGGCGATCAGTGGGCGGAACTGCCCAATCCGCTGGTCGGGGGGTGAGCGGGAGCACTCGAACGGTTTCCCCTCGGAGGGGCTCCGGGGGCTACTGTTCAGGGGCATGACAGAGACCTCGTACCTCAGCTCCGTACGGGCGTCCTACGACGCCGTCGCCGTCGACTACGCACGGCTGTTCCGTACGGAACTGGCCGGAAAGCCGCTGGATCGAGCCATGTTGGCGGCCTTCGCCGAATACGTGCGCGAGGACCCGGGCGGCGGGGGCCGGGCGGTGGCCGACCTGGGCTGCGGTCCGGGCCGGGTGACGGCACATCTGAACGAGCTCGGCGTACGGGCCTTCGGCGTCGACCTGTCCCCGGCGATGGTGGCGGTGGCCCGCCGGACGTATCCGGGGCTGCGGTTCGAGGTGGGGTCGATGGCGGCCCTGGACGTGGCCGACGGGGTCCTCGGCGGGGTGCTGGCCTGGTACTCCACCGTGCACACCCCACCCTCGGAGCTGCCCGCGCTGTTCGCGGAGTTCGCCCGGGTACTGGCGCCGGGCGGCCACCTCCTGATCGCCTTCATGGCGGGCGACGAGCGGTTCCGGCTCGACCACGCGTACGGGCATGCGGTCGACCTCGACGTGTACCGGACTCCGCCCGAGCTGATCGCCGACCTCTTGCCGGGGGCCGGACTGACGGAATGGGCCCGACTGGTGCGGGAGCCCGGCCCTGACGAGAGGTCCCACCACGGCTTCCTGCTGGCGCGCAAGGGCTAGCCCCCTAGACATTCACGACATGTGCGACATACAAGGTGTCGACCATGCGGCAATAGGACAAGTCGAACCGTTTCGGCTGTGCGCCGTTCAGGGGGCACCCCGGTGCGTGTGGGACCCGCCTGCACGGCTATCGGCCCGGGCGGTGGCAGGAAGGAGGTATGACCCTCAATCGCCGCCAGGTACTGGGCAGCGCGGCCGCGGCCGTCCTCGCCACCGTCGGGGCGGCGGCCCGGACCCCGGACTACGGTGCGCTGGCGCGCGGGATCGACGGGCGTGTGGTGCTCCCCGGGGACCGGGACTACCCGGAGGCCCGCCGGCTCTTCCAGCCCCGGTTCGACACGGTCGCCCCGGCCGCGGTGGCCTATCCCGCGCACGCCGGGGACGTGGCCGTCTGCCTGGAGTTCGCCCGCCGATCCGGCGCGCCCGTGGTCCCGCGCGGCGGTGGGCACAGCTACGCCGGCTGGTCCA
This sequence comes from Streptomyces sp. NPDC048331, assembly GCF_043201215.1. Taxonomy (NCBI): domain Bacteria; kingdom Bacillati; phylum Actinomycetota; class Actinomycetes; order Kitasatosporales; family Streptomycetaceae; genus Streptomyces; species Streptomyces sp. NPDC048331. Next base: position 51,958 of record NZ_JBICYT010000004.1, read on the forward strand.
CGCGATCCGCCGGGCTGGTCGTCGACACCGGTGCCATGGCCGCGGTGTCGGTCGAGGGCGAGGGCGACCCCGGTGAGGTACGGGTCGGCGCCGGCGCCCGGCTCACGGACGTGCACGCCGCCCTCGCCGGACGCGGCCGGTCCGTGCCGACCGGGCTGTGCCCCTCCGTCGGCATCGCCGGACTCACCCTCGGCGGCGGCCTGGGTCTGGCCTCGCGGGTTCACGGGACCACCGCCGACCGGCTCACCGGGGCTCGGGTGGTCACCCCCGACGGGATCGTCCGCGAGGTATCCGCCGACCTCGATCCGGAGCTCTTCTGGGCACTGCGCGGCGGGGGCGGCGGCAACTTCGGCGTGGTCACCGAGTTCCGCTTCCGCACGCACCCGGTCGGCACCTGCGCCTTCGCCGAACTCCACTGGCCCGGCGCCGACTCCGCGGCCGTGCTGCGTGGCTGGCAGCGCTGGCTGGGCGGGCTGCCGGACCCGTTCTGGAGCCAGGTGGAGTTCACCGTCGAGGTGGCTGCCGGAGCCGGGGCGACGCCGGCGGTGCGGGTGGTGTGCCTCGACGGGCGTCCGGAGCTGGAACGAGAGTTGACCCGGCTGTCCGACCTGGTCGGTGGGGCACCGCGGGACAGCTGGATCACCGTACGCAGCCACGAGGACACCGTCCGGGCCATGTCCGGCTGCCCCGAGGCGAGCCCCGCCCGGTGCCGGCTGCAGGGCGCCCTGCCCGGCCGGGACCCGCAGGGCCGGCTCGGCCGGGACTCGTACGCCGCCCGGTCCGACTTCTGGGCGGGCGGCGGACTGCCCGACGCGGGGATCGCCGCGGTCCTGGAGGCCGTGCGGCGGTACGGGACGAGCGTTCCCCCGGGCGGCCGGGGCGTGGTCCAGTTCGACGGGGTCTGCGGAGGTGCGGTGAACCGTGTCCCGGCCGGCGCCACCGCCTTCGTGCACCGCGACAGCCTCTTCCTCGCCCAGTACCTGGCCTACTGGCCCGACTCCGCGCCGGCCGCCGAGGTGGCACGGCACCAGGGCTGGCTCGACGGGCTGTGGCGGGACCTGCGCCCCTGGGCGGGCGGCCGTGCCTACCAGAACTACATCGACCCGAAGCTCACCGGCTGGCGCGAGGCCTACTACGGCCCGAACCTCGCGCGCCTGCAGGAGGTCCGGCGTGTCCACGACCCGGACCGGCTCTTCCGTTTCCCCCAGGCCGTTTAGGGAGTGTCCGGCATGCGACGTACGTTGACGATGGCCGCGGTGGTGGCCACTCTGCTGGTGCCGGCGGGGCCGCTGCCGGTGGCCGAGGCCGTGGGCGGCGCCGCCCCGGTGGCCGTCGGTCGCTGGTCGGCGCGTGAGGCGCAGTCCTTCTGGACCGCGGAACGGATGGCTTCCGCCGCCCCGTTGCCGCCCGGGCCGGCCGACCGGGTGGATCCCGCGCCGCCCGAGTTGCCCGAACCGCCGGAGCCGGTCGAACCCGCCGAGCCCGTCGAGCCGGCCGAGGAGGTTCCGGTCGTCACGCCGTCCCCCTCGGCGACCGGGCTGCCGCTGCCGTCCTCGTCCCCGGCCGCCACACCGACGCCCACGCCCGCTCCCGCACCCGTGCCGTCCGCCACCACCGCTCCCACGCCCACCCGGGCTCCGGCGCCCCCGACCCCGGCTCCGCTCCCGGCACCGGCGCGCGCGGCCGTTCCCCCGCTGCCCGCCCTCACCGCCGGCATCGGGAAGAACTTCGACGGCATCCCGGTCGCGGGCCGGATGTTCCTCGTCAAGAACGGCGGGGCCTACTTCTGCACCGCGAGCGTGGTCTCCTCCCCCGGCCGCGACCTGGTGCTCAGCGCGGGGCACTGCCTGCTCGGCTCCGACACCCAGCAGGTGGCCTTCGTACCGCAGTACACGCGGGCCAAGCCGCGGCCGTTCGGCATGTTCCCGGTCCTGCGGGACGCGGGCGGCCACTCGAAGATCTGGATCGACCCGCGCTACCGTTCCCAGGGCGTGGACCGCGCGGCCGCCCTCGACGTGGCCTTCGCCCAGGTCGGTCCGGACGCCCGCGGCTTCCCGGTGGAGGCGGTGGTCGGCGGGAACCGGCTGGTGACCGGCGCCGGTTACGCGCACGCGCGGGTCACGCTGATCGGTCACCCGGCCTCCGCCGCCCGGCCCCGCGTGTGCGTCAACCGGACGACGAAGTTCACCAGCGCCGACGCGCGGATCCCCGGGTCGTTCCTCCGCATCAACTGCACCGGCTATCCCGGCGGGACCAGCGGTGGTCCGTTCCTGACCCGCTACGACGCGCGCACCGGGACCGGTGACGTGGTGGGGGTCATCGGCGGCTGGAAGACCGGCGGGGACACGGCCGACACGTCGTACAGCTCCTACTTCGGCGCGGACATCAGGAAGTTGTACGAGAAGGCGGTTGCCGGGGCGAAGGCGGGGCGGTGAGCACCCGCACCCACCGGGTGCGGCGCGGGTTGCCGACCGTGCGCGGGGTCGCCGGCGGCCCGTCCCCGCTCAGCCCGTCGGCGGGCGCGAGACCGAGCCGGCGGCGCAGGTCGGCGAGGGCCGCGTGTACGGGCGCGAGGACCACCTCGGCGTCCGGATCGACGGAGGCGAGGGCGTGGGCGGTGGTCTCGATCGCCTCGGCGGCGTCCTCCGCGGCGGTCCGGCTCCATCCGCCGGGCGTGCCGGTACCGCCGGGGGCGATGGTGTCGTAGAGGTGGCAGGCGGCATCGGCCACGGCGTCGGCCCGTTCACCGACGCCCGGCGCCGCGATGGTCGGCAGTTCCATGCCGGGTCAACGAGCCGATGCCGCCCGGGGGTACGTACCGGCGCCTGCCGAGGCGTACGGGCGGATGCCGTGGGGCTACGGCGCGGACGCGGCCCGGTGGATCCGCCGGGCGACGGCGTGCGAGACCGCGGTGGCCGCGCCCGCGAGGGCCAGCCCCGAGACGACGTCGCGCGCCCGCGTGGGCCGCAGGACCCCGGCCCTGCGCAGCCGGCCGCGCGCCCACAGGGTGAAGGGGACCACGAGCAGCGGTGAGGTGACCACGCCGGGGGTGTAGCCCCGGGTGGCGGCGGCCTGGGCGACGTGGACGAGGCCGTGCAGGCCGAAGCCGTTCAGCGAGGCCTGGTAGAAGGCGGAGCGCCCGCCCGTGCGGTACCCGTCGGCGGAGGCGGCCGCGACCACGAGTCCCATCACGGCGACGGCGGTGGCGAACCGGCGGCCGTCGACCGCTTCCATGCTCCGCCAGACCCGGTCGGGTACGCCGGGGAGGCGCTCACGCAGGACGGGGACCCGGGTTCGGGACCAACGCGCCACGGTGGCCATTTCTTCGAGGTCGTGCACGGTCCAGGCGGCGAGCAGTCCTAAGGTGACGGCGCTCGGCGCTGTCGAGGGGCCGGAATCATTGGCGTTCATACGACCACAGTCTGCAACCACAGGGGCAACAGCAGAAGCGACACCAGCGAACTCTTGATCACGATCGACGCGGAGAGGTCGACGCCCACGTCGTAGCGCTGGGCGAAGATGAACAGGTTCTGCGGGGTCGGCATCGCCGCGATCAGCACGAGGTACGCCAGCCACTCGCCCCGCACGCCGACGAGCGGCCCGCAGACCGCCCAGGTCAGCAGCGGGAACGCCAGGCATTTGAAGCCTATGAGGGCGAGTTCCTCGCGCGTGGTGCCCCGCAGGTCGAGGCCGAGGCCGCCCAGGTGGAGGCCGAGGGCGAACAGGGCCACCGGGGAGGCACTGTCCCCGACGAACGCGGCGCCGTCCAACACGACGGCCGGGATCCGTACCGAGAGCAGGTTGAGCAGGATCCCCGCGTTGCAGGCGAGGACCAGGGGGGTCGCGAGCGAGGCGCCGACGGCGCGGGAGAGGCGACGGCCCGGGCCGCCGACCTCCGGGCCCGCGCGGCCCAGTTCCATGAGGGCGATGACGACCAGGGACAGTACGCACACCTGGAACAGCAGGATCGGGAAGATCGGCGCCGCCGTCCCGAACACGGTGATGAAGACGGGGACGGCGAAGTAGGCGGTGTTCACCTGGACTCCCGCCATCACCCGCAGCGCCACGTCGCGGGGCTCGCGCAGGCCGTGGGCGACCGCCCCGACGGACACCGCCACCACGGCGAGGGCCGCGGCCCCGGCGTAGCCGCCGATCGCCCGCCAGTTGAACAGGGCCCCGAGGTCGCTGGCGTAGATGTTGCCGAAGAGGTAGCAGGGGACGGCGAAGAGGAAGGCGTAGTCGGAGAAGACCTTGGAGGCCTCGGCCGGCACGATCTTCCGACGGGCGAGCAACACCCCGCCGCCGAACGCCAGCAGCACCGGCACCAGTTTCTCCAACGCCGCCGCGCCACCCATGTCCGCATCCCCCATGATCGACAGGCCAGCAGCCTAGCCCCACCCGCACACGGGCCCACCGGCGCATAGGCTGGACCGATCATGAGCGACGAACCTCCCACCCGGCCGCGCGGCCGGACCCGCGCACGAGTCCGCACCTCGTCGGCGGCCGGTGCCGCGGTGCCCGGCGCGCCGGCCCGGCTCGGCCTGGTGCTGCGCACGCCCCCCGGGGCGGGACAGCCCCTGTTCGCCCAGGCTCCCAGGCGGTGGCAGCGGGCGATGCCGTTCCTCGTCGTCGGCATCTTCGTCGTCACCCTGCTGCCGGTGACGATCACGGTGCTGTCCGACGACTACGGGGTCGGCGGCGGCTGGGCGGGCGCCCTGGGGGTGGCGCAGACCGTACCCCTGCTCCTCGCGCTGACCCGGCCGCTGCACGCCTGGATCCTCGTCCTGGCCGCGGATACCGTCGCCGCGGTGCTGCTGATGGGGGCCGACAAGGTGGCCGGGCATTCCTGGCCGTGGCCGCCGATGACCATCGTGGGCTATCTGGTGCTGATGGCCTGTCTGGGGCTGCGCGAGCCCGTCCGGACCCTGGTCGGGGTGTGGCTGGCGACCGGTGTCGTGGGAACGGCGCTGGGCTTCTCCCAGCCCACCGGCGTGATGAACACCAACGCCCTGCTCTTCGTGCTCAGCGGGGTCGTACTGGCCCTGACGGGCGCCCTGCGGGGGCTCGGCGACGCGCAGCGGCGGGTCGCCGAACAGGAGAGCATCAGTGAGGCGGAGCGGTCCCGCCGCACTCTGCTGGAGGAACGGGCCCGGATCGCACGCGAGTTGCACGACGTGGTGGCCCACCACATGTCGGTGATCACTGTGCAGGCCGATTCGGCGCCGTACCGGGTGCCGGGCATGTCGGAACCCGTACGCGAGGAGTTCGCGGCGATCGCGGCGAGCGCGCGGGAGTCGCTGGGCGAGATGCGGCGGCTGCTCACCGTGCTGCGCGGCGACGGCGCGAACGGGGCGGGCACGGCGGACGGCGCCGACGGCGAGCGGGCACCGCAGCCGGGGATCGACCGGCTCCAGCAGCTGGTGGAGGCGACCGTACGGGCCGGGCAGCCGGTGGAGCTGTCACTGGCGGCCGGCGCGGCCGGGGCGGCACCGCCGGCGGTGGACCTGTCGGCGTACCGGATCGTGCAGGAGGCCTTGGCCAATGTGGTGCGGCACGCGCCCGGCGCCCCCACCCGGGTCTCGGTGACGGTGGACGAGGACGAGGTCCTCGTGCTGGTGGTCAACGGTCCGGCCCGGGACGCCGTGGTGGAGCTGGAGAGTACGGGCACCGGGCACGGTCTGGTGGGGATGCGCGAGCGCGTACGGTTGACCGGCGGGACGCTCGACACGGGTCCGCTGCCCGACGGCGGCTTCCGGGTCGCCGCCCGGTTGCCCTTGAACGATCCGACCGAGGACTTGAGTTGACCATCCGCGTGATCATCGTCGACGACCAGGCCATGGTGCGGGCCGGGTTCGCCGCGCTGCTGTCGGCGCAGGCCGACATCGACGTGGTGGGCGAGGCCCCCGACGGGCGGCAGGGGGTGCAGGTGTCCCGCTCCACGCATCCCGACGTGGTGCTGATGGACGTGCGGATGCCGGAGATGGACGGGCTCACGGCCGCCCGGGAGATCCTCGATCCCCCACCGGGGGTGGTGCACCGGCCGAAGGTGCTGATGCTGACCACCTTCGACATCGACGACTACGTGTACGAGGCGCTGCGCGCGGGCGCCTCCGGGTTCCTGCTCAAGGACGCCCCACCGGCCGATCTGATCGCGGCGGTCCGGGTCGTCGCCTCGGGCGAGGCGCTGCTGGCGCCGTCGGTGACGCGTCGGCTGATCGCCGACTTCGTGCAGCAGCGCCCGGCGCCGCGCAAGGACCCCGCGCTGCGGTTGAAGGGGCTCACCCCGCGCGAGACCGAGGTGCTGGAGCTCATCGCGCGCGGCTTGTCGAACCAGGAGATCGCGGGGCATCTGGTGCTGGCGGAGCAGACGGTGAAGACGCACATCGGGCGGGTGCTGGCCAAGCTCGACCTGCGGGACCGGGCGCAGGCCGTGATCTTCGCGTACGAGGCGGGGCTGGTACGACCGGGCGACTCCGGCTGACGGTCTCTCCTCCACCCCCTACCGGGGTATGACATCCGACTTGGCTCCACGGTCCGACGTGACGGCCGATGCCCCCTCCTTACCTTCCTCCTCGTCACGAGGAGAGGAGAAGGGGCATGCGCCGCTTCGGAAGGACGCTGGTCACGGCCGCACTGGCGGTGGCCCTCGTCGGGGGGACCGCCGGGTGGGCCTCGGGAGACAGCCAGGCGGCGGTCACCGGCCCGCCGCCGGGCACCGCCGCCTGGCGGGCCGACACGACGTCCGGCCGGCCGCTGCCCGATCCGGCGACCGCGACGCCGCGCGAGGTCGCCGCCTTCTTCGCCGGGCTGGACGACGCGGCACGCCGGCGGCTCCTGCGGTCCCACCCGCTGGTGGTCGGCAATCTGGAGGGGGCGCCGCTCCCCCTGCGGTACGAGGCGAACCGGATCGCGGTGGCCGCCACGGGTGAGGCGCGGTACGCCTCCCTCGCCGCCCCGGAGCGCCGGATCCTGGCCTTCGACCCGCGGGGCCGGGGCCAGGTGGCCGAGGTGTTCGGGGACCTGGAGCACGCGGAGCACGTCTCGGTGATCGTGCCGGGCTCCGACAACGACGCCGCCGGGTACGACGCCCGGCGCAAGCCCGCCACCGGGCCCGCCGGAATGGCCCGGGCCTTGCGCGAGGCGACCGGGTCCGGGTCAGGCTCCGGCACCGGCTCCGGCACCGGCTCCGGCTCCGGCTCCGGCTCCGGCGGGTCCGTCGCCGTCGTCGCGTGGATCGGTTACACCACCCCGGTCGGTATCGGCCTGGACGCGGCCGACGGCCGGCTCGCCCGGGCCGGGGCGGCCCGGCTGGCCCGTTTCACCGCGGGACTCGACGCGGTGGGGGCACCGGACCCGGTGCTGTTCTGCCACAGCTACGGCTCGGTGGTGTGCGGGCTCGCGGCCCGGCACACCGACGCCACCGACATCGTGGCCTTCGGCTCCCCCGGGATGCGCGCCGACACCGCGGCGGCCCTGCGCACCGGAGCCCGCGTCTGGGCGGCCCGGGGCCCCTCCGACTGGATAGCGGATGTCCCGAACGTCGAGTTCGCGGGGATCGGGCACGGCGCCGACCCCACCTCCGCGGCCTTCGGTGCCCGCCGGGTACCGGCCGCCGACGTACAGGGCCACACCGGCTACTTCACGCCCGGCACCCAGTCCCTCGCGGCCTTCGCCGCCATCGCGGAGGGAGAGGTCCGATGAGCGCCTCCGCCACCCTGGCCCCGCTGCGGAAGGCCGCCGCGCGGATCGACGCCCGGACTCCCGCCCACCGTGACCGGGCGATCGACGGGTTGCGCGCCCTGGCCCTGCTGGCCGTACCCACCGGCCACTGGCTGCTCGGCGGTTTCACCCTCGACGCCGACGGCGGCCTGCACAACGCCAGCCCGCTGTCCGCGTTCGGCGGCCTGGCCCCGGCCAGTTGGGTGCTCCAGATGCTGGGCGTCTTCTTCCTCGTCGGCGGATTCGCCTCGGCGCTCTCCTTCGGGCGGCGCACCGGGTCGACGGGCGCCTGGTTGAAGGGGCGGGTCGTCCGGCTGGGTCGGCCGGTGCTCGGGGTGACCGCGGTGTGGGCGCTGGCCGCGCCCGTGCTGTACGCGGCCGGGGTGCCGGAGGCGTCGCTGCGGACCGGCGCGACGCTGGTGGTGCAACCGCTGTGGTTCGTCGGGGTGTACGTGGTGGTCACCGCCCTGACCCCGTACTGCGTGCGGGCGGCCCGGCGCCTCGATGGCTGGGCGGCCGCCCCACTGCTCGGCTGCGTCGCCGCGGTGGACTTCCTGCGTTATGGGCCGCTCGCCGACTCCGTGCCGTCCTGGCTCGCCCTGGTGAACATCCTGCCGGGCTGGCTGTTCGCCTACCAACTGGGCGTCTCCTGGGCCGAGCGGAGGATCGGGCGGCGCGGGGCCTGGCTGCTGCTGGCGGGCGGGACGCTGCTGTTCGCCGCGCTGCTGGCGGTCTTCCACTATCCGGCGTCGATGGTCGGCGTCCCCGGTGCGGCACGCACCAACTCGCACCCGCCGTCCCTCCTGGTCCTGGCCCTGGCCTCGGCGCAGTCGGGCGCGGCCGTCCTGCTGCGCGACCGGCTCGCGAAGCTGCTGGCGCGACCGGCCCTGTGGGCCCCGGTGGTCGTCATCAACCTGTCCGCGATGACGATCCTGTGCTGGCACCAGACGGCGATGCTGGCCGCGGCCGTGCCCGGCTCGTTCGTGGGTGAGCTGGCGGGGCTCACGACGGCGCCGGACAGCTTGGGCTGGATCGCGGCACGGCTGGCGTGGATGCCGGTGTTCGCGACGCTGTTCGTCGCTCTCGCCCGCCATGTGCGGCGGTTCGAGGGCCCGCCGCGCGAGGGGCGGCGGGCGAGCGCGCTGCGCCGGACCGTGGCCGGGTTGCTGGCGGCGGGGTTCGCGGTGTTCGCGCTGGGCCTCGCCTGAGCGCGGCCGGGTGGGTCCCGGATACGGCGAGAGCGCCGCTCCCTCGCGGGAGCGGCGCTCTCGTCAGGTACGGGTGCTCCGCGTCAGGCGATCGAGGCGGCGACGATCGCGGCCACCGCCAGATTGCAGGCCGCCGACACCCAGACCGCCGGGTGCGGCTCCCGGTCGACGACGATGGCGCCGAGCTTGCCCGGGGTCACCAGGTCGAGCACGAGGAACGCCACCGCCATCAGGATCAGGCCGAGCACGCCGAAGGCCGCGGTGGACAGCAGGCCCTTGCCGAAGTCCGCGTACGTCGTCCAGATCGAGGTGAAGACGATGCCGCCGATGCCGAGGAGCGCGGAGCTGAGGAAGAGGGCCGCGTTGCGGTTGCGCTCCTCCCAGATCTGCTTGGGTAGCTTCCCCGGCGTCAGCACGTCCACGAGGACGATGCCGAGGATCAGCAGCACCAGGCCGAGAGCGCCGTAGGCGCTGGTGCGGCCAAGGCCGTTGATGATGTCGCTCATTGAGAAGCCTGTCTCCGCGTGGGTGGGAAAGTATGTGCCGTGGGGAGGCCGAATCTATCGCACGGCCTTGGCGCGGACCATGGGGAGGTCAGCAGATGGTAAAGGTCAGGGCCGCGCGGCCGGCCGAGGCGGAGGACCTGACCGCTCTGGTGATGCGCTCCAAGGCGCACTGGGGGTACGACGCCGCCTTCCTGGCCGCGTGCGCGCCGGAGCTGCGGATCCGGGCCGAGGACGTGACGGCCCGCCGTCTCGTCGTGGCCGAGAACGGGCGGGGCGAGGTCCTCGGGGTCGCCTCGCTGGAGGGGACTGCCCCACGGGCGGAGCTCGGACTGCTCTTCGTCGATCCGTCGGCCGTCGGCCGGGGCGTGGGCCGGCTGCTGTACCGGGACGTGCTGCGGCGGGCCGTGGAGCTGGGGGTGCGCCGGCTGGTGATCGACTCCGATCCGCACGCGGCCGGGTTCTACCGGGCGATGGGAGCGGTCGCGGTGGCAGCCGCGCCGGCCGTGGAAGCCGACGGTACGGCCCTGGTCCGGTTCGAGGCGGCCCCGGTCCCGCTCGCCGACTGGGCGCGGGCCTGGACCGGTGGCGGGCGGGCCGTGCACCTGGGCAATGTCGGTGAGTTCAACGCGCAGTTCGCCGACGCCACTCTGGACCGGGAGCAGCGGCCGGCGCACCATTACGCGTGCCTCGCGGCCTTCTACAGTCCGTACCCGGCCGCGCTGGTACTGCCGCGGCCGGTGCCGCGGGGCTGGACCGAGCTGGTCTGCCGGCAACTGGGCTGGACCGGGGTCGAGGTGTACGACGACCTGCTGGACGCGGATCCCGGCCTCGCCGATGCCGTACGGGCCCGGCCGGCGCTGGCCGCGCTGCTCACCGGAGCCGGGCTGCCCCTCGTACCGTGGGGGCGTACCCGGTCGTTCGGGCGGCTGGCGGGCCGGCCGTGGCGGCCCGGGGAGCTGCGCTACGAGTCGAAGTCGGCGGCGCACGAGCTCTTCGGGCGGATCCTGGCGGACGGCGGACATCCCGGGATCGTGCTGCCGCGGCAGTGGCGGGCCGACGGGCGGTGGGCGGCGGCCCGGATGGTGGCGGCCCGGACCAGGGCGGGCGAGAGCACCGTTCTGAAGTCGGAGCACGGTGTCGGGGGTTCGGGCACCACGGTGCTCACCCCCGCGCGGGTGCGGGCCGCGGGCGGGGCACGGGCCGTGCTGCGCCGGCTGCCGCGCGGCCCGCTGCTGGTGGAGGAGTACGTCGGCGGTGCGGCGTCCGGGGCCGACGAGGGGGCGCGGGATCTGACCTACGACGGTTTCGTCGACGAGACGGGCCGGGCGCACGAGGTGGGCGCAGCGGTGATGGAGGTGGTGGACGGCTGCTACCGGGGTGCCACCGTGGGCCCCGGTGTGGTGCCCGCGTGGGTGGAGAAGCCGCTGACCGACTTCGGCACGGCGGTGGGCCGGGAGCTGGCGGATTCCGGTTACCGGGGCTGGTTCGACGTGGACTTCGTCGCCGACGGGGCGGGGCGGCTCGCGCCCACCGAGACGAACCTGCGGCTGACCGGGCCGTCCGTCGCTTTCATGGTGGCGGCTCGGCTCGACGCGCTGCGGGGTGCGGGGCACCTCGTACGGATCGCGGACCGGGTGGAGTTGGGCGCGCGCTTGCCGGAGGCGCAGCTGGACGAGTTGTGCGCGACCCTGGCCCGGGGCTGCGCGGAGCTCGGGGCGGTGTTCGTCCCGGCGATCCCGACCGGGGCGTTCGAACCGGCGCCCTGGCTCGGTGTGCTGGTGGCCGCGCGCAGCAGCGAGGTGCTGGACGCGGCCGAGGCGTTGGTGCGGGCCGAGGCCCTGGCCGTCGGGGCGATGTTCGGCCCGTCGTAGACGGGGAGCCGGCCGCCGGCCGAAGGCCCTGGGACCCGGTCGGCAGCCGGCAGTCAGCGGTCAGCGGTCGGCGGTCAGGGCAGGTCGTCGTCGGGGTCGTGGAAGTCGAACGGGTCGGCCGGTTTGCTGACGACATAGGCGGCGACGACGGCGCCCGCGATCATCAGGGGAATGTTGAAGGCGTAGACGAGCGCGGCCTGGCGCGGCCAGTCCTGTTTGGCGGCCAGCCGGTAGAGGTTGTCCTGCGGCCACCAGGACACCAGCAGGTAGGACACGGCCAGATGGGCGGCCACCGTGAGGGAGTGGCCACGGCGTTGGCGCAGCATCCGGGCACGGCCGCCGAAGAGGAAGACCACGCCGACGCCGAAGGCGACGCACTCGAACACGTAGAGCAGGAAGAACAGGAAGGCCCAGGGCTGCGGCACCCCGGTGAGGTCGGTCGATCCGGGCCACAGGAGGTTGGTCAGGATCAGGGCGACGAGGCCCAGTCCGACACCCCCACAGCCGGCCGCGCAGCCGGCCGAGGTCTCGCCCCCGCCGGTCGTGGTCCCGGACTTGCCGGACTTGCTTCCGGCGCCCCGCGCCGCCTCGGGCAGGATGGGGAGCGGCAGGGCGTCGCGGTCCTCCCCGCCCGCCGGGGTACGGGGCAGGGTGCGCAGCCGGATCACGGTGCGCGGGAACTCCTCCCGGAGCACCTTGCCCGCGAGGTGGTCGCGGAGCTCCTCGATGTCCGGCAGGGCGGCCCCGGCCGGCCAGGTCGGGCCGCCGGGTGGTGGGGCCACGTACGCGACGAGCCGCCGCGGGCCGCGCGGGCCGTCGACCCCCTTGACGATGACCGCGCCGATCCCCTCGTGACCGCGGATGGCGGATTCGACGGGGTACGGGTCGAGCAGGCGACCGCCGGGCAGGGCGATCCGGTCGCGGATCCGGCCGCCGTACTCCAGCAGGCCGTCGTCACGGGTCAGGCCGAGGTCGCCGGTCGGTATCGCGTCACCGCCGTCCGGGGGGACGAGGAAGATCTCCCTGCCGCGTACCTCGGCCCGGAAGCCGGGGAACGCGGTGCCGAGCAGTGAGATCTCTTCCAGGTCGTCCAACGGATGGGGCAGTTGCGACAGTTCGAACCAGGTGCCGATACCGGCGCACTCCGCGGACCCGTAGACGTTGAGGACGCGTGCGCCGGGATGCAGCCGGGCCTGCAGGGTCGCCTGCTCGTCGAGGTAGAGCCGGTCGCCCGAGACGGCGAGCATCCGCAGCGACCGGCAGGCCGGGTCGGGCCCACGGTGGGCGACCGGGGCGAGGGTGCCCGTTTCCGCCTGCCGGATCAGCAGGTGGGAGGCGCCGGCCGGGTCGGTGTGCAGTACGGTGACGCGCTCGCTCTCGACGGCCGCGCGGATGTCCTCGGGTTTCCAGGCGGCGCGCGGGGAGAGCACGAGGGCGCCGCCCGAGCACAGGGCGCGGGTCCAGCCCGCGGCGAAGGCGGTGACATCCGTACCGAGGGTGAACAGGTGCCGGTCGCGCGGGGTCGGCCGGGCCACCTCGGCCCAGCCCTCGTGGGCGGCGAGGAGCAGCCCGTGGCCCACGGGGACCGCGCGCGGTTCGGACGCCCCGGTGAACAGGACCGCGGCGGTTCGGCCGGGGGGCGGGGCGGCCGCCCCGGGAAGCGGGTCCTCCGGCCGATCCGCCGGGCGTTCGGTGCGCGGCCCGCCGATCGCCGGGGCCTGCGCGTCGAGCCGGATCACCCGTGGGCCGCCGCCGTTGTCGAGGGCGGCCTGCTGGGCGGCGTCCGTGAGCAGGAAGTGGGGCTCGGCCGCGGCGAGCTGCCGGCGCCCCACGCGCGGGCTCTCCACGTCGACCACGGTGTAGGACCCGCCGGCCTTGAGGACGGCGAGGACGGCGACGACCAGTTCGGTCTGCCGGGCGGTGCCGATGGCGACGAGCGCGCCGAGCGGAAGGTCGGAGTCGAGCAGACGACGCGCCAGCCGGTCGGCACGCGCGTCCAGTTCCCCGTAGGTGAGGGTGTCCGGTCCGGCGGCGAGCGCGCGGGCCCCGGGCGTGTCGAGGGCCCACTGCTCGAAGCGGTGCAGGACGGTGTCGGTGGTTCGCTCGCCGAAGCGTACGGACTCGGATCCCTGCGTCATGGATCGATGATGCCACCGGGCACCGACAACGGACGGAAGTCGACAAAATCGCTCGTGCGGGCGGGAGTTGACGCCCCGTGCGGGCGATGCCGAACCGATTGCTTGACCTGAAGTTCGGTTGGGGTTCTAGCGTGCGGTCCATGGACATGGAAGTCACCGCCTGGACCTCGCTGCACAGCGCGATCAACGCCCAGCAGGACCGTCGCCCGCTCTCCCGGGCCGGCCTGCGCCGCGTCGCCGCCTTCGCCCGCCCGCACCGTCGCGGGCTCACCCTCTTCTTGCTGCTGAGTGTGGTGACCGCGCTCCTCGCGGTGGCCACCCCGGTGCTCGCCAGCCGGGTCGTCACGGCCATCGTGGAGGGCCGGGACAGCTCCGCGGTCACCCGACTCGCCCTGCTCATCGCGCTGATCGCGGTCGCGGAGGCCGGACTCGGGCTACTGACCCGTCGGCTCTCCGCCACCCTCGGCGAGGGGCTGATCCTGGACCTGCGGACGGCGGTCTTCGACCACGTGCAGCGGATGCCGGTCGCCTTCTTCACCCGGACCCGCACGGGGGCCCTGGTCAGCAGGCTCAACAACGATGTGATCGGCGCCCAGCGGGCCTTCAGCAACACCCTGTCGGGAGTGGTCGCCAACACCGTCACCCTGCTGCTGACCCTCACCGTGATGCTGAGCATCTCCTGGCGGATCACCCTGCTGGCGCTGGTGCTGCTGCCGGTGTTCGTGCTGCCGGCCCGTCGGATGGGGGCGCGGATGGCGGCCATGCAGCGGGAGGCCTCCGCGCTGAACGCCGCGATGGGCACCCAGATGACCGAGCGGTTCTCGGCCCCCGGCGCGACGCTGGTCAAGCTCTTCGGGCGGCCCGCCGACGAGTCCGTGGAATTCGCCGCCCGGGCGGCGCGGGTGCGGGACATCGGGATCCGTACGGCGATGGCCCAGTCGGCCTTCATCACGGCCCTCACCCTGGTGTCGGCGCTGGCCCTCGCGCTCGTCTACGGGCTCGGCGGGTTCTACGCCCTGCGCGGTTCCCTGGACGCCGGTTCCGTCGTCGCCCTCGCCCTTCTCCTGACCCGGCTGTACGCCCCGCTGACCGCGCTCGCCGGCGCCCGCGTCGAGGTGATGAGCGCGATGGTGAGCTTCGAGCGGGTCTTCGAGATCCTCGACCTGAAGCCGCTCATCGCGCAGAAGCCGGATGCGCGCCAGGTGCCGCGGGGGCCGGTGACCGTGGAGTTCGACCGGGTCTCCTTCGGCTACCCGGCCGCCGACAAGGTCTCCCTGGCCTCCCTGGAAGAGGTCGCCACCCTGGATGCCCGGGGCGGTACGCAGGTGCTGCACGAGGTGTCCTTCCGGGCCGAGCCGGGCCAGATGATCGCCCTGGTCGGCTCGTCCGGCGCCGGCAAGTCGACGATCGCGCAGTTGCTGCCCCGGCTGTACGACGCCGACGCGGGCGCGGTCCGCCTCGGCGGGATCGACGTACGGGACCTCACCGCCGACTCGATCCGCGAGACGCTCGGCATGGTCACCCAGGACGGGCACCTCTTCCACGAGTCGGTACGGGCCAACCTGTTGCTGGCCCGCCCGGAGGCCTCCGAGGAGGAGATCTGGGAGGCGCTGCGGCGCTCGCGCCTCGACGGGCTCGTCGCCTCGCTGCCGGACGGACTGGACACCGTGGTCGGGGAGCGCGGCTACCGGCTCTCGGGCGGGGAACGCCAGCGCCTGACCATCGCCCGACTGCTGCTGGCCCGGCAGCGGGTGGTGATCCTCGACGAGGCCACCGCGCACCTGGACTCCACCTCGGAGGCCGCGGTGCAGGAGGCCCTCGGCGAGGCCCTGGCGGGCCGGACCGCGGTGGTGATCGCGCACCGGCTGTCGACCGTACAGGCGGCGGACCTGATCCTGGTGGTCGAGGACGGCCGGATCGTGGAACGGGGCACGCACACCGAGTTGCTGGCGGCGGGCGGCCGGTACGAGGAGTTGTACCGCACCCAGTTCGCGGTGTCGGACGGCGAGGCACCGGTGTCGGGAGCATGATGCGGGGATGGACATCAAACTGGAACTCGTCGCCGTGCCCGTCACCGACATCGACCGGGCCAAGGCCTTCTACGAGAAGCTCGGCTTCAACGCCGACCACGACGTCACCGTCAGCGAGGACATCCGCTTCGTCCAGCTGACCCCGCCGGGCTCGGCCTGCTCGATCGCGATCGGCAAGGGGCTGACCCGGATGACGCCGGGGTCGCTGGACAACATGCAGGTGGTCGTCACCGACATCGAGGAGGCGTACCAGGACCTGCGCGGCCGGGGCGTGGAGGTGACGGAGATCCAGGACCTGCCGTGGGGCTCGTTCGTCTACTTCTCCGACCCCGACGGCAACGGCTGGGCGGTCCAGCAGACCACGCCCCGCAAGACGGCGGACACCGCCTGAGCGGCACAGCCCCGACGACCTCCGGCGGGCGGCGCGGTGAACGCGCCCGCCGGCCGGCCGTGGCCGGCGCCGGGTCGGCCCCGCTCTCACGACACGGTCCGGTCGGGCACGGGGTCCTTCCCCTTCCGGGCAGGTGACAGGAGCGCGTCGCCCGGTTGTTGATCATTTCGAGGACAATGACCGACACCGGTTCCGGGCCTGGCCGTTCCCCTTGGTCAGCGGCGCCGCCCCGTCCGACCGTCGACGGCGGGGAGCCGGTGGGAGGATGTGCCGATGCCGACCGAACGAGAACCGATGGACCGACGGCCGATGGATCTCGAGGCCTATGTCGAACGGACGCGCGGCGGGCCGTGCTTCGTCTGCGCCTTCCTCGCCGGCCATCCCGACTACGCGCACGAGAGCGTCTTCGAGGACGAACACCACGTGGCCTTCCTCGACCGCTGGCCCACGCTCCCCGGAAAGGTCCTGGTGGCCCCCAAGGCGCACATCGAGCACGCCGTGCGCGATCTGGACCCCGCGGCCTACACCCGGCTGATGCTGGTCGTACGGGAGGTCGCGCTCGCCGTCGAGGACGTCTTCGACAGCGAGCGCACCTACCTGTACTCGCTGGGAAGCCGGCAGGGCAACGCCCATCTGCACTGGCACATCGCGGCGCTGCCGCCCGGAGTTCCCTACGAGCGGCAGCAGTTCCACTCCCTCATGACCGAGAACGGGGTGCTGTCACCGGTGCCCGCGGATCAGGCCGCCACGGCGGGGCACCTGCGCGCGGCCGTCGCCGCGCGCGGAGTCCTCGTGGAGCGGCGGTGAGCTCAGGCCTCCGCGGCGGCGTGGTGGTGGTCGAGCTCCCAGGCGTGGTGCTTGAACTCGTGACGGAAGTCGGCGTGGTCCTCCCACTGACGGGCGATCCCGCGCAGCACGTCCCAGTTGTGCTCCACCGACTGGTCGATGACACGGCGCATGGCCGGCTCGGCGGATTCCCGCTTCTCGATGAGGCCCTTGATCGCGGAGGCTTCCAGGACGGAGTTGCGCAGTGCGCGCAGGGCGCGGGAGGTGTCGTCCATGGCGAAGCCGTGTTCGCTGCCCGTCGCCTCGTCGAACAGCGGGGTGAGCCGCGCCTCGATGAATGCGGTGATCCGCTCGAAGTGCTGCACGTCCATCGGGGGCTCCCTCTCCTGCCGGAGCACGTCGTGCGTCCGGCGTCTCCACTCGCTTCTGCTGTTCGGGGGCCATTATCCAGCAGGCGACGTGATCTGTTTTGATGATCCACTGTGCACGATCGACTGGGGGTCCGGTGGACGGGAACGCAAGGCTGACGGAACGCTTCGAGGAGCAGCGCTCTCATCTGAGAGCGGTGTCCTACCGCATGCTCGGCTCGCTCGCCGAGGCCGATGACGCCGTCCAGGAGACCTGGCTGCGCCTCGACCGTTCCGATGTCGGCGAGGTCGAGAACCTCGGCGGCTGGCTGACGACGGTCGTGTCGCGCGTCTGCCTGAACATGCTGCGCTCACGGGAGTCCCGGCGCGAGGACCCCATGGAGGCGTATCCGGCCGACCCCGCCGTCGACCGTGCGAAGACGGTCGACCCCGAGCAGGAGGCCCTGCTGGCCGATTCGGTGGGGCTCGCGTTGCTGGTGGTGCTCGACCAGCTGGCACCGGCCGAGCGGCTCGCGTTCGTGCTGCACGACCTGTTCGCCGTGCCCTTCGACGAAATCGCCCCGATGATCGAGAAGTCCCCGGCGGCGACCCGTCAGCTCGCGAGCCGTGCCCGCCGGCGCGTCAAGGGGGCCCCGTTGGTGCCCGAGGCCGATCTGACCCGTCAGCGCCGCGTCGTGGACGCCTTCCTCGCCGCCACCCGCGGCGGGAACTTCGACGCGCTCGTCACCCTGCTCCACCCCGACGTGGTGCTCCGGGCCGACAAGGCCGTCGTCCCCACGGCCGCCCCGATCCTCCTGCGCGGCGCCGTCTCCGTCGCCACGAGCGCGATGGCCGCCATGCAGCGGGCCCGCGCCACGGCGCCGGCCTTGGTCGGCGGCGTGGTCGGCCTGGCGATGGCCCCGCTGGGACGGCTGTTCCTGGTGCTCGGTTTCACGATCGAGGACGGTCTGATCACCGAGATCGACATCGTGGCGGAACCGGAACGCCTCGGCACGCTCGAACTCGCCGCGCTCGACGTCTGAGGACCGGACGGCCGCCGCCTCCAAGCGGCCGTAGCGATTCCGTGCCGCGGCCGCCCCTTCTGGGCCGCGGCACGGCGCTCACATACTGGCGCCGTGACCGACTACGTCAAGCACCTGCCCACAGCGGCGATACCGGAGGGCCCGGTAGCCGTCCAGGAAGTCGACACCGCCCGGCGCTGGCTCCGGGCCCGCGTCCCCGCGGTCTTCTCACCCGTCGCCGGCAGCCGGCTCCTGGTGATTCCGGTCCTCCTGTCGATCCTGCTGACGGCCCGGCAGAACTCCGAGGAGCCGGGGCGCGTATTCGCGGCAATCGTCCTGTTGGCCGCGCTTCCGCTCTGGTTCCGCTACCTTCCGGTGGCCGCCCTGCTCTCCTCACTCGCCCTCGCGTTCGACGCGGCCCGGACCCTCTCCGACGTCTCCGGCCCCTCCGGCACGACGGGCCGGGCCGGTCACGGCCTGGTCCTCGGTCTCGCCGTGTGGGCGTCGACCGGCGTACTGCTGCGCCTGAGTGCCCGCCGCCACCAACGCGAACTGGCCCTCGCCGCCGCCGGACCCGCCCGCTTCCCCCTACCGGCCACCCTTCCGGCCGGTCACCGTCACCGCGGTCGACCGGGGATCGTCCTCGGCTCCGCGTGCTCTCTCGCGGCCGCCCCGGCCCTCACCCACCCGTACGGGCCGTTCGAGGGGCGGTTGTTCACCGCGCTGCTGCTCGTCGTCGGTTCCACCGCGCTCGGCCGGGGCCTGTCGTCGCACCGGACGGCGCGCCGCCTGCGCGCACGGCCGCAGCCCGCCCTCCTGGTCGGCGTACGGGAGGCCGGGTCCGGCCACCACTGGCTGTACCCGGACGCCGATTCCCCCACCGGTCCGCCCCTCGTCGCCCTCTTCCCCCGGGCCCGGGACACCGTCACGGGGAGTCGGGTGCTGCGCGCCGGCTCCGAGTCGACCCTGCGCACGACCCACCACGACATCGACCCGCAACGGGAACCCTTCCAGGCCGTCCTGTACGGCGCCGTGTACGAGGGGGCCGAAGTCGTCCTGGAGAGCGCCGTCTACGAGCGGGGCGTCCGCCTCGTCCCGCAGGTGACGGCCGCGGTGCTGGTCCCGCGTCGGCGCCACGGGCTGGGCGGGTGGAAGCCGGCGGGCACCTCGCACCGGGAGGCCGTACGGGAGCGGGCCCGCCAGGAGGAGGAGCGCAGGCGCGAACGGGCGCGGGAACGGGCGGAGTCGCGCGGTTCCGACACCTCCACCGGCGGCGGCTGCGGAGGGGGATGCGGCGGAGGGTGCGGGGGAGGGTGCGGGGGCTGCGGCGGCTGCGGCTGACCCGCGCTCCGCGACCGGACTTGCAACGCCGGGTCAGGGCGCGCGCACGTCCAGTTCCGCCGGCGCGCCCACCGCGATCCGGCGGGTCAGTGCCTCGGCGCGGGCCGCGTCGCCCTCGCGAACCGCCTCGGCCACCTGGACGTGCAGGGTGACGGCGGCGGGATCGGGATCGGGGAACATCACCGCGTGTGCGGTGCGGCCGGTCAGGACCTCGGCGACGACGTCCCCGAGGCGGGCGAACATCTCGTTCCCGGAGGCGTTCAGTACGGCGCGGTGGAAGGCGATGTCGTACCGCAGGTAGCCGTCCGGCTGGTGGCCGCGCGAGGTGCGGACCATGCCGAGGGCCGCCTCGGTGAGTTCGGCGCACTGCTCCGGTGTGGCCAGCTTCGCGGCGAGCCCGGCCGCGACCGGCTCGATCGCGGAGCGCAGCACGGTGAGGGAACGCAGTTGTCGGGGCCGGTCGGGGCCGGCCAGGCGCCAGCGGATCACGCGCGGGTCGTAGACGTTCCACTCGTCGGTGGGGCGCACCGTGACGCCGACCCGGCGGCGGGACTCGACCAGGTGCATCGACTCCAGGACCCGGACGACCTCCCGCACGACGGTGCGGGAGGCATCGAAGCGCGCGGCGATCTCGTCGGTGCGCAGGACGCTGCCCGGGAGGTACTCCCCCGCCGTGATCGCGAGCCCGAGGGTGTCCAGCACATGGGTGTGGAGGCCTTGCCCCTCTCCAGGACTGCCTCCGGTGGTCATGGCGCAAGCGTACGGTGACGCCTCCACCGGCAAAAGATGCGACGTTTCCCGCCTGAAGCTTGAGTACGTACTACTTAATGCGCTTCAGTGGTGCTACACGACCGATGTCGACGAGGACAGCGAGGTAGGCGTGAGCACCCAGCGCGTCATTGTGGTGATGGGCGTGGCCGGCACGGGTAAGACGACCGTGGGTCAACTCCTCGCCGAGGCACTCGGCGTTCCGTACGCGGAGGGCGACGCCTTCCACCCGGCGGCCAACGTCGCCAAGATGTCGGCCGGCACCCCGCTCGACGACGCCGACCGCCGGCCCTGGCTGGACGCCATCGGCGAGTGGATCCGCAACAGCGCCGACCGGCGCGGCGGGGTCGTCGCGGCCTCCTCGCTCAAGCGCGCCTACCGTGACCGGCTGCGCGCCGCGGCCCCCGGCGCCGTCTTCGTCCACCTCGCCGGCGAGCGCCCGCTGATCGAGCAGCGCATGGCGGCACGCAAGGGCCACTTCATGCCCACCAGCCTCCTCGACTCGCAGTTCGCCACGCTGGAGCCGCTCCAGGACGACGAACTCGGCGTCGTCGTCGACGTGTTCGGATCCCCTGAGGACATCACCGAGCGGGCGCTGGCCGCGCTGCGCCGGCTCCCGGCACCAGAGAGCTGACGCCGGACCGATCACCTCGGGCCGGCGACACCTCGATCACCTGGCCTCCCACGTCAGACCAACAGGGGTCCCCCACAACGGTCGGCTCCCTCCTTCACGGCGATCAGGTTGGCCTGCACGTACGAGATCAGGTTCCGCGAGTGCCAGTCGGTCGGGTAGTACGTGACGAGCCGGGACTGCTGGAAGCGGGCCTCGATCTCCGGCACGAAGGCCCGGTACTGGTCGTCGGTGTAGTACCAGAAGGAGTTCTCGTTGTAATACGCGACGTGCGTCGGGTCCTGGTACGCACCCCGGCCGTCCGAGCTGGGCGTGAGCGTCATCAACATGCCGCCGGGGGCGAGCAGCCGGTACAGCTCGTTGATCAGTGGGATCTTCTCGGGCACGTGCTCCAGGAAGTCGACGGCCCGCAGCAGGCCCACCGAGCCCTCGGCCAGGTCCAGTTGTTTCGGCAGTGTCGCGACGATGTCCACGCCGTCCCGCGGGTGCCGGTCGACGCCCAGGTAGCCGGGGGGCTTGCGGTGGGCCGCCCCCAGGTCCAGGGCCAGCAGCCCGCGCCGCCGGGTCCAGGCGAGCGTGTTGGCCTCGATGTACTTGTCGTAGAGGGCGACCGTCTCGCGCTGGATGTGGGCGCTGACCTCGGAGTCGCGCTGGGTGTTCTCGGGGTGCATGCGCTGGAGGTAGAGGCAGCGCGGGACGTGGTGGAACTCCCCCGCCTGGAACAGCCGGCACATCAGGTCCTGGTCGTCCAGCACGGCGCGCGTGGCGTCGTAACCGCCGATCTGCTCGTACACGTCCCGGCGGAACGCCCTCACGTGGTTGGGCGCGTACCAGATGTACGAAACGTTGTGCGGGGTCGGTGCCATGGCCACCGCCTGCAGCAGCCGGCGACCGTCCACGTCGACGTCCTCGTACGACCAGCCGTGGGCCTCGTTGAAGCGGGTCTCGTCGCGGCCGCCGTCCTCACTGATCTGCGCGGTGTTGCTGTACACGAGCACGGCGTCGGGGTGGGCGTCGAAGGCCGCGGCGAGTTCCGCCAGGCAGTCCCTGGCGAGCAGGTCGTCGTGGTCGAGTTCGACGAGGATCTCCCCGCGGGCGAACTCGCAGGCACGGCGTTTGGCCGCCCCGACTCCGCGGCTGTCGTCGGAGATTTCCACCCGGACGCGGTCGTCGGGGCGCTCCGGGCGCCAGCGCGCACCGTTGTTGAGGAGCACGATCCACTCCCAGTCGGTCCGGGTCTGCGCCTGGAGGGTGGCGAGGCACTCGTCCAGGTAGCGCGGCCGGTGGCTGGGGGTGAAGACGGAGAAGCGGGGCGTCGGGGAAGCGTTGCTCATCGTGTCGTACCTGTCGTGGGGGTGTCGGCCGTGACACCACGGCCCGCACCGCCGGGCCTTCGGGCAGGGCCTCGGCGAGCGGGCGGCGGAGTCACGGAGCGGAGCGGGCGGCGCCGGGGCGCACCCGTGGGCCGGACGGCCGGGACGGGGAGGGTGGCCGAAGGCGTCGCCGCCCAGGGGCCCGTCCCGGCGCCGTTGTCCGGTAGGGAGCGTTCACCGTCAGCGGGTGGGGCTCAGGGGGCGCAGATGACGTACGCGGTGACGCTGCGGGCGTCTGCGGTCATCACCTGCCAGCCGGTGGGGGGCGATCCGCCGACCGGTCGACTGACGGTGAGCTCCAAGTTCCCCCCGGCGCCGGACTGGTAGCCGCCTCCTGTGGCGAAGCGGCCGGCCGGGCAGGAGGCCGTGACGGTCCCGGTGGCCGAGGTGGCCGTGACGACGGTCCCCTGCGCCCCGAGACCGGGCCCCTGAACTCCCTGAGTTCCTTGAGCCCCTTGAGTTCCCTGAGTGCCCTGAGCCCCTTGACCGCCTTGGAAGCCTTGGAAGCCTTGGAAGCCCTGGTTACCCTGCGCGCCTTGGACACCCTGGTTGCCCTGGAAGCCCTGGTTCCCCTGGAAGCCCTGGAAGCCCTGATTCCCCTGGAAGCCCTGGAAGCCTTGGTTCCCTTGGTTCCCTTGGTCGCCCTGCGCGCCCTGGAAGCCCTGGTTCCCTTGGTTCCCTTGGTCGCCTTGGAAGCCTTGATTCCCTTGGTTGCCCTGGAAGCCCTGGTCGCCCTGCGCGCCCTGGAAGCCCTGGTTCCCTTGGTTGCCCTGGAAGCCTTGGTCGCCCTGGAAGCCCTGGTTCCCCTGGTTGCCCTGGTTGCCCTGGAAGCCCTGGTTCCCTTGGTTGCCCTGGTCGCCCTGGAAGCCCTGGTTCCCCTGGTTCCCTTGGCTGCCTTGGAAGCCCTGGTTCCCTTGGTTCCCTTGGCTGCCCTGGAAGCCTTGATTCCCTTGGTTGCCCTGGAAGCCCTGGTTCCCCTGGAAGCCCTGGTTCCCCTGGTTCCCCTGGTTGCCCTGGTTGCCCTGGAAGCCCTGGTTCCCCTGGTTGCCCTGGTTGCCCTGGAAGCCCTGGTTCCCTTGGTTGCCCTGGTTACCCTGGTTGCCCTGGAAGCCCTGGTTGCCCTGCGCTCCGGCCTCACCCTGGGCGCCCGCGTCGCCCTGGGAGCCCTGCGCGCCCGCGTCGCCCTGGAAACCCTGGAAACCCTGCGCACCAGGAGCGCCTTGGAAGCCCTGATTGCCCTGCGGGCCCGGGGCTCCCTGCGCCCCCTGCGGGCCCTGCCCCTTCTTGTGCCACTCCGGGTCGCACTTCGAGCCGCCGCCGTGATCGTCGCCCCCGCGCGCCGGCCGCGGGTCGAACTCATGGCTCAGCGCACCGTTCGGGCCCGGCACAGCGGCAGGACAGGCGGCAGCGGGGCGGCTCGGCGCCGTGTCGAGCGCGTCGGCGACGGCCGCCGCCGACGAGGCCACGTTGACGGCCAGGCCCAGCGCACCGGCCGAGAGCACCGTGGCGGTCCGGACCCAGGATCTGCGAAGTGACTGACGCTTCATCCATCGACCTTTCTGCGGAACAGGACAGGCGCCCCGCGCATCGGCCCCCAGTCGCAAGGCCGGAGGCGAAGCGGGGTGTCCGCGAGCGCCTGGTCCGGAAGACCTCGGCTCCCGACATCCCACCGGAACGGTAGCCATCGAAGATTCCGGCCGGCGGTTCCGCGGGCGCAGCCCGTACATGGTTTCGCCGCTCTTCATTCCATCGGCCTACGCCCGCCCGGGAGCCACTCGGTCGGCTTCTCCACCGCACGCCCGTGCAGGTGTCACAGCGTCGCCGGTTGCTTTCGGGGTTTCGCCGGAGTGTGCCGTCCGGGGACGGCTCCGAGGGCTGCGGTGGCCTGGGGGCGGATGGCGACCAGGCACAGGTCCGTCCGGTGGAGGATCTTCCGGAACGGCACGAGCCATAGCTGGCACATGCGTCGCAGCAGGTTCCCCGGCACCTCCGCATCGTCGCGCCGAGCCTGGAAGAACCGCACGGCGCGGTCACGGACCGCCGTCCCGCTCGAACCGGCGCCCGTTCGAGCGGTCGAAACCGCCGCGCACATCATGGGTGTCCCGGAGTCAGGAGCCTGCTGCCGTCACCGGTTCCGCGACGGTTCCTTCGGCGGCTTCTTCAGCTGGGCGGCGGCCAGGGCGAGGCCGCCCGCCGCCGTCGCGCAACGGGCCGCCAGCCTGGCGACCTCGGCCCGCAGCGCCTCGTTCTCGGGGCCTCGCCACTCCGGGGCCCCCGCCGCCGTGTGCAGCCGGAACGCGTGCGTGCGCAGTGCGGCGGCGTGGCCGCTCAGGCCGCCGTCCGGCGGTGTCGGCCCCGGCCGGGGTGCCCGCTCCGTGACCCGGCGGCGGGCCGGGCCCCGGGTGGGGGCGCCCCCCGCTCCGGCCGGCCTCTCGGGGAGGCCAGGACCGCGGTCGCAGAAGGCCCAGAGGGCGGCGCCGAGGCCGAGGACGGGTTCGGCGGTCTCGGCCCGGCCGGTGGCGACCTGCCAGCCGGCGTGGTCGTTGAAGGGGTTCGCGTCGGTCAGCGCGTGCCAGGCGAGGACGTCCGCGAAGGACGGGGCCAGCAGTGCGAAGGCGTGCTCGGCGCCCCGCTCGCGCATGATGGCGCGGAACAGTCGGACGGCTTCACCCTGGTGGCCCGCTCCGACGGCGCCCAGGATCGCGGCCGCTCCGGGATCGTCGAACAGCTCGGGGCGCTCGGCGCTCGCGGCCCGGATCCGGGCCTTGAGTCCGCAGACCGCGATGCTGATGGCGAGGTTCTCCCGGCCGGCCAGGATCCCGGCGAGCCGGCCGGCGCGGGCCACCCCACGGCCGCGCGGCGCCCAGCCGAGGCCCGCCGGGTCGGTGAGCGTACGCAGCAGGGTGCGCCAGCCGAGTCGGGTTCGCCCGCCTCGGGCGAGGGCGGCCGCCGGCAGACGGGCGCCGAGGGCCAGGCCGGAGGCGTGGCGGGCGGCCTCGCCGACCGCGTCGGCGGCCTCGGCGAGGGCGCGGCACGGGGCGTCGAGCAGGGCGATGTCCGGGGCGGTGGACGCGGAGGTCGCGGCGTCGGGCATGTCATCCTCGTGGGGTTCGGCAGGGTCGCGGGGACGGGCGGGGTCGCGGCGGGTCGGACGTGAACCGGTGCGCGAGCGGGGCCGGTTCGGAAACGGGAGCCGGGTGCGGGGTCCGGGTACGGGGTCCGGGGCGGGGGCGTCCTCAGCGGCGGGTGAGCCTGAGCCGGATGCGCTGCGGGTCGAGGGTCACGGGCAGCGGCCCCACCGGATCGAGGACCGGCCGGGTACCCGCGACGCGATGGCCGCGCAGCACCTCGGCGCAGAGCGCGGCGGTGGCCATCAGGCCGAGCTGGTCGCCGGGGCAGCGGCCGCCGCCGTGGCTGAAGGGCGCCATCCGGATGTCCTGGTCCGCGCCCGGGTTCTTCCACCGGCCGGGGACGAACACGTGCGCGGCCGGCACCCGTTCCGGATCGCGCTGGTGGAACGCGGCGGGGAGCAGCAGCGAGGTGCCGGCCGGGTAGCGGACGCCCCGCCATTCGGTGTCGGCGCGGGTGACGCGGATCAGCTCGGGCACCACCGGGTACAGCCGCAGGGACTCCCGTACGCAGGCCCGCAGACGGGGCAGTTCACCCCGGTCCGCACCGGCGGCGGCTTCGGCGACCGCCTCGGCCGCGGCCAGCTCCTGCTCCGCGGGGTGCGCCCCGAGCAGGAGCAGGGTGCGCACCAGGGTGTCCGGGACGGCGTCCATGGCCAGCAGCCAGTGCTGGGCCTGGCCTACGGGATCGAGGGTGCCGGTGGGGTCGGGGTGGCGGGCGGCCCGAGCGATCAGGGTGTCGGCGTCGGCTCGGGCGGCGTACTCCTCCACGCGGGCGCGGGCCTTGTCGTGCACGGAGCAGGCGGTACGGGCGGAGCGCACCCGGCCGCCGCGGGGACCGCTGCCCTCGGCGCGCAGTTGGGTGAGCCATCCTGTGAGCTCCTCGTCCGCGGCGGCCGCGTCGCCGAGCACGATCCGCCGGGCCGCGCGCTGCACGGCGTACCGGGCGCGCGCGAGGTCGAGGGTGGTGGTGGGGGCGGTCGGGCCGGCGGGGGTGGTCAGGTGTCGGGCCTCCTCCGCGAGGGCGGTGAGGAAGGGCCCGCGGGAGGGGTGCACGGGCCGGTCCGCGGCCAGCACCTCGGCGCCGACCTGGCGCTGCTCCGCACGGAGGTCGCCGCGGGAGCAGCCGGATTCGGCGGGCTCCTCGGGGCCGAGGGCCCGGCACTTGTCCGGTGCGGCGGCCGCGAGGAGGCCGACGGGCTCGGCGTAGAACCGGCGCAGGTCCTGCGGGTCGAGGAGGACGAGGAAGGTGTTGCCGGAGCGGGTGCGGATCAGGGCGGGCGCGTCCCCGCGGCGGGCGCGCAGGGCGCGCAGCGCGGCGGCGGAGGGACGCGCGTCGCCGGGGCGCGGGCGGGCCAGGCCGCGGAGCAGGCCGCCCACGCCGGCGAGGGCGGCCAGGGCGGTGGTTCCCGGGACCGGGGCAGGGGCGAGGGCCGCGTACCGCGGCGATTCCCTCATGGAGGTCCGCCGGCCGGGGGTTTCCGTTCCCGGCCCCGGCAGCGTGGGCGCGCGGTCCGCGCGCGGCGCCTCACCACGGGGTGCCCGGCCGGCGCGCTCGGGGCGACGCCTGGCGGCGAGGGCCCGTACCCGGGCTCGGAGCCCCTCGAGGGCGGTCCCTTGGACCGTACGCATCCGTGTACCTCCGCGGCGGGAGCGACAACGCTCGGCGACATCGGCATCACCGTACGTCCCACCTGCGCACTCCGCGCTCCGAGGACCGTCTCAGGGATCGAGCCCGACCAGCAGCGCGGCGGTGTCCAGGCCGGCGGTGAGGTAGGCGGTGAAGACCTCGTTGTTCAGGGCCCACGGGGAGCGGCCGCGGCGCACCCGGGTGATGGCCTCGGCGGGTGTCAGCCCCCGGTCGACCAGGCACTGGGCGACGACGAGGCCGGACCTGTTGTAGCCCGAGTGGCAGCGGACGAGCGTGGTGAGGCCCGAATCGAGGGCGAGTCCCACGGTGCGGGCTAGGCGCTGGACGGTGTGTAGTTGGTCGGCGGTGAGCGCGGCGTCCGGGATCTCCCCCACGACGTGCTCGGCGCGCGGTCCCGGGCCGTGGCCGGTCCGCGTGAACAGGCTGATGACGAGGTCGAACTCGTCCGCCACGACGACGGGCCGCGGCTCACCGGCCGGGTCGGTCCAGTAGTGGCCGCCCATCCATAGGCCCGGTGTGATCTCGTCCCATGGGGAAGGCGGCCCGGGCATGTCCCGGTCGCGCCGGCGGGTTTTCTTCATACGGGCCGCGACCTCCTCGGGACGGCCTCCAGGATCTCACACAACCATCCGTCATTCAGCGGCAGTCGGGGCGAAGACAGCCTCGCGGAAGGCGGTACGCGACGTCCTTCGCCCGGCGGTCGGCAGCAGGACCGCCCAGC
Organism: Streptomyces sp. NPDC048331; assembly: GCF_043201215.1. Lineage (NCBI taxonomy): Bacteria > Bacillati > Actinomycetota > Actinomycetes > Kitasatosporales > Streptomycetaceae > Streptomyces > Streptomyces sp. NPDC048331. The sequence continues at coordinate 79,589 of NZ_JBICYT010000004.1, forward strand.
GGTGGTGGCGGGGGGAGATCCACAGGGCGGGGCCACCGTCCCGGGGTGCGTGGTGGCTCCAGACCCCGTGCGGCGCCGGGTCCCAGAGCAGGCCGCGGGCGGGGGTGAGTTCGCCGGTGCGGATCCGGAGGGACTCGGTGGTCCAGGCGCAGCTGATGCCCTCCGCGCCCACCGGGTCACCCGGACCCAGGAGGTGGCACAAGAAGCGGACGAGGTCGGCGAGGGGCGCGCGGAGGGCGCCGTCGATCCGGCCGGTGCCGGTCATGCCCAGGGGGCGCCAGACCCGCGTGGCGGCGAAATCGGCGAGGGGGCTGCCGGAGAGGAGTTCGACGAGGCGGGACAGGTGCGTCAGGTGGGCGGACCCGCCGGGGTGTGTGAGGAGGTGGTGGGCGGTCGTCCCCGCGGGGGCGCCCTCGGCGGCGGTGTCCCCGTAGGCGGTGAGCGGTGTGTGCAGGCGCAGCGCGCCCTCGTCGACGAGGGCGCCGATGGCCGGCCAGAGGGTGAGGACGGCGCCGAGCCCGTCCACGTCGAAGGCGGCGTCGGCCGGGTGCCCGCCGTCCGAGCCCGCCTGTGGGCCCTCGGGTCCGCCGACGGCCCACACGGCCCCGGGGTCGGCGGACTCCACGAGGGCCCGGACGGCGGCGGCCTGGTCGTACAGGGGCATCATGGTCGCCCACGTTAACGAGCCGGGCACCGGCCTTCCGGCAGGCCGCCGCGGAGTGCGCGCTCCCGCCACCCGAATGCCCCGCGGCGGGAGGGGCGGGGCGCCCGTAGGCACCCCGCCCCCGTGTTCTACCGGCCGGGTCAGCCCTTGTCCGGGCGGTCGGTGACGCGCAGGGTGTTCAGCAGGGGCTTGCCGAATCCGCTGTGCGTGACGAAGCGGACGTTGAGCACCCCGTCCGTGACCGTGACCGTGTACGTGCGGGTCAGAGCCTTGTAGGTGCCCGCCTCCAGGGAGATGTCCAGGGAGGGCAGGACCTGCGTGCCCTCGGCCAGGACGTCGAACACGCGCTTGTTCGGCTTGGTGGAGGAGAGCTCCGCGAAGCCGAGCTCCACCGTGTAGGTACCGTTCGGCACGTTGTCGAAGCGGTACTCGTACATGCCCTCACGGGCGTTGCGGAAGAGCCGCTGGTCGTCCGTGCCGGCGATGGTGCGGCCGGTCGCCTCCACGGTGCTGTTGCCCTGGTAACCGTAGGAGCCCGCGGTGTACTTGCGGTCCGGGGACCAGGCGTCGCCGAGGGCGTCCGTGCCGGCGTAGCCGGATCCCGCGTCCAGACCGACCTGGTAGCGCGGGACGACGACCTTGACCGGGACGGTGAGCACCGGGGTCCGGCCGCTCGCCGAGGTGATCTTCAGGTCGGCGGTCAGGACCGCGCCCGGGGTCAGTCCGGTGGTGTCCACCGAAAGGGTGACCGGGGCCTTCGCGCCGGTCGCGAGGTCGCCGGTCGCCGGGGTGGCGGTCAGCCAGGTCGCGTCCTCGGACACCGTGAACGCCGTGCCGAGGCCCGGGTTGGTCAGGTCCAGGGTCCGCGTCCGCTGCTGGTTCGCGGGGAGCACGACCTCGACCGACGGCTTGGAGGCCGTGACCTTTCCGGTGCGCAGGGACTGGGTGACGGTCGTGACGTCGGCGGCCTTCACGTTCACCGTCGCCGTCGCGGACTCGTACTGCGGCGCCGCCAGCGAGACGGGGAGCGCGCCGGACGGGCTCTGGACGACGTATCCGCCGTCCGCGGCCGTGGTGGCGGAGACCGCCGTGTCACCGGTGCCGACGGTCACCGTGGCGCCCGCGACGCCGTTGCCGTCGTTGGCGTCGAGCACCCGACCCGCCACCACACCGCTCTTGGTGGTCCGGAAGGCGATGGAGAGGCCGTCCGTGATGACCGCGGTGTTGAAGGAGTACTTGAAGGCGTCGGTGCCGGCCGCGTTCTCCACGCCGACCGTGGCCGTGGAGCCGCCCTTGATGCCGGTGCCGCCGGTTCCCTTGTAGGAGTAGGAGACGGTGCCGTCCTCGCCGATGGTGGCCGAGAAGGAGAACGTGTCGGTCTGCGCGGACCAGTGGGAGACCTTGCGCCACTCGATCACGTAGCTGCGGTGCGGGGCGGTGCCGGTGACGCCGGTGAAGACGCCGGATCCGCTGCCCGGGGCGCCGACGACCAGGTCGTCCCAGAACGGGTACAGGGCCGCGTTGGGTGTGGCCGTGCTCGGCAGGTCCCCGTTGATGTCGCCGGTGTTGTTGCCGCCGAAGCTGACGGTTCCGTTGGTGCCGATCCAGGCCTGGCCGTACGTCTTGCCGTACAGGGGCAGCGGGAAGGGCAGGTCGACGCGCTCGGTGGTGTTGTCACCGGTGAGCGCGAGCTGGCGGGTGCCCTCGACGTACGGGCGGTCGCCGGCGGCGGCGCAGGCGTAGCCGTAGGCGTCGGTGCGTTCGGGCAGGTTCACCGCGACGGTGGCGTCGCCGGCGACGGTGACCTTCGCCGTGCCGCCGGTGACGCAGCGGGAGGCGTGGGTGGCGTTCACGTCGTACGTGCCGTGCGGCAGGATGACCTCGAAGCGGCCCTGGGCGTCGGCGGTGGCGGTCACGGGGGTGTCCGCGATGGTGATCGAGGCGCCCGCGGCGGGGCCGGCGGCCGAGGAGACGGTGCCGGTGAGCTTGCCGGAGGCCGCCTGGGTGAGGGTGAAGTCACCGGTGGCGGTGGCGTTCTCGGTGACGGTGGCCGTCGCGGTCTGCTGCCCGTAGCCGAACTTGGCGGCGGTCAGGGTGTAGTCGCCTACCGAGAGGGAGGTGAAGCGGTAGCTGCCGTCGGCCGCGGTGGTGGTCGTACGGTCGATCGGGCCGTCGGCGGTGATCTTCACGCCCGCGACGGGCTGGTCGCCGGCGCGTACGGTGCCGCCGAGCGAGCCGATGGAGCCGCGCGGGGCGGCGTTCACGGCGGCGAGGACGTCGAGGCGGCCCTCACCGAACACGTTGTTGTCGGCGGCGTTGCCCCCGCACTGGTTGCTGTCGGTGTCCAGGGCGGTGCCGTCCAGGAGCGACTCGGTCTGCGCGACGTCACCCTCGAGGGCGGGAGCGGCGGACCACAGCAGGGCGACCGCGGCCGCGGTGTGCGGCGAGGCCATCGAGGTGCCGGAGAAGGCCTCGTATCCGCCGCCGGGGACGGAGGAGCGCACGTTCACGCCGGGTGCGGCGATGTTGGGCTTGACGATGCCGCCGGGGCCGGCGCCTCGCGAGGAGAACGACGCGATCGCGTTGTTGATGTCGAAGGCGCCGGAGCTGTAGGAGCTGGCGTAGTCGCCGGGCGAGCCGGCGGTGTTGCAGCTCGGGCCGGAGTTCCCGTTGGAGAAGGCCGGGAAGATGCCGGCGGCCCGCCAGGTGTCGACGATCTGCTGGTACCAGGTGTCGCCGCCGCCACCGCCCCAGGAGTTGTTGACGATGTGCGGGGCGAGGTCGGGGCGCGGGTTCTGACCGCTCGGATCGGTCGGGGCGACGATCCACTGGCCCGAGGCGAGGAGGGAGGCCTCGGAGCAGGAGTTCGACTCGCAGCCCTTGGCGGCGATCCACTTGGCGCCGGGGGCCACGCCGATCTTGTTGGCGCCGCCGTCGTCGCCGACCATCGTGCCCATGGTGTGGGTGCCGTGGTCGTTGTTGTCGCACGGGGCCGCGGTGGTGCACACGCCCGCCGGGTCGAACCAGTTGTAGGCGTGGTCGTAGGTGCCGTCCGCCTTCTTGCCGCGGTACTGGTTGTTCACGGCCGGGTGGGTGTAGTCCACGCCGCTGTCGATGTTGGCGACGACGATGCCCTCGCCGCGCACACCGACCTGGTCCCAGACCTGCGGGGCCTTGATGCGGTCGATGTTCCACTCGACGGCGTCGGCGACGGCCTTCTCCCGCTTGCCCTCGGTGGGCTTGGGGAGGGCGACCTTGTCGTCGGCGTCGATCCGGGCGACCTCGGGGCGCTGGGCGAGGGTCCCGGCGAGCTTCTCGCTGCCGACGACGCGCACGGCGTTCACGATCCAGTACGAGGTGTAGTCGGCTCCCGCGCCCTGCAGGGCCTTGATCACATCGGCCTGGCTGCGCGCGGCGTGGTCCTTCTTGATCCGCAGAACCGTTTCGGCCTTGGCTGCGCGGGTCTGCTGTTTGCCCGCGGCGGTCAGGTCGGCGGCACTGTCGAAATAGACCCAGAAGACGGCCTTGGCGGAGTCGTCGAGCTGGGCGCGGAGCTTGGGTTCGATCTTGCGCTCGGCCGCGGTGAGAGCCGCGGGGCCGGGGTCCTGCGCGGCCGCGGCGACGCCCGCGCCGATCGGCAGGAGCAGGACCGAGGTGAGGGCGGCGAGCGCCGCGCGTAAGGACCGCGCGGGCCTTGATGACCTTGTGGGTCGTAAGGCTCGTGAGGACCGGTTGTCGCGTTGGGCCACGTGTTGTCTCCTCGTACGCCGTGTGCGGGTTGTGCGGGAAGGGTGCGCGTGACGTGCGCGGGTCATGGTGATCGAGAGGTCATGTTCATTACAAGGGGGGCTTTTCGGCCGTCGTCCGGTGTGCCCCGGTGGCCCCCACCGGCCGGGCGGGCCAGCCTGAAGACATGACTGCGCCCACCGAGCCGTCCGGAGCCGATGTCCCGATCGCGTCCGCGCGCGGCCGGTGGATCCTGCTGACCACCGTGCTCGGGTCGACCATGGCCATGCTGGACGGGACCGTGGTGAACGTGGCGCTGCCGCGCATCGGGGAGGACCTCGACGCCGATCTGGCGGTGCTCCAGTGGACGGTGAACGCCTACCTGCTGACCCTGGCCGGGCTGATCCTCGTCGGCGGGTCACTGAGCGACCGCTTCGGGCGGCGGCGGATCTTCGTGCTCGGCGTGGTGTGGTTCGCGATCGGTTCGCTGCTGTGCGGCCTCGCACCGAACGCCGGGGTGCTGATCGCCGCCCGCGCGCTCCAGGGCATCGGCGGGGCGCTGCTGGCGCCCGGCTCGCTGGCCCTGATCCAGGCGTCCGTCCGCGCCGAGGATCGGGGGCGGGCGATCGGCCTGTGGTCGGGGCTCGGCGGGGTGGGCGCGGCCGTGGGGCCGTTCCTCGGGGGCTGGCTGGTGGACGGGCCGGGCTGGCGGTGGGTGTTCCTGTTGAACGTGCCGCTGGCCGCGGTGTGCGTGCCGGTCGCCCTGCGGCACGTACCGGAATCGCGGGACCCCCAGGCGCACGGGCGGTTCGACGTGGCCGGGGCCGCGCTCGGCGCGAGCGCCCTGGGGCTGGTCACCTACGCGCTGATCGAGGCCCGGTCGGGCGCGCCGGCGGTGATCGTCGCCGCGGCGCTCGGAGTCCTACTGGGCATCGCCTTCGTCGCCGTGGAGCGGCGGCGGCCCGATCCGATGGTGCCGCCGGACATCTTCGCGTCCCGACTGTTCACCGCCGTCAACCTCGTCACCCTGTGCGTGTACGCGGCGATCGGCGGGTTCTTCTTCCTCGTCGTGCTCCAGCTCCAAGTGGTGTCCGGCTACTCGGCACTGGCCGCCGGGGCCGCGATGCTGCCGACGACCCTCCTCATGCTCCTGCTCTCGGCGCGCTCGGGTGAGCTCGGGGAGCGGATCGGGCCGCGCGTCCCGCTCACGGTGGGGCCGCTGCTGTGTGCGGGCGGAACGCTGCTGATGTTGCGGGTGGGGCCCGCAGCCTCGTACGTACGGGACGTGCTGCCCGCGATGGTCGTCATGGGCATGGGCCTCGTGGCGCTGGTGGCCCCGCTGACGTCGACCGTGCTCGCCTCGGTGGATCCCGGCCGGGCGGGCCTGGCCAGCGGCATCAACAACGCGGCGGCGCGCGTCGCCGGGCTGCTCGCGGTGGCGGCCCTGCCGCTGCTGTCCGGGATGGGACCGGAGTCGTACCGGTCGGCGACCCAGTTCGACGCCGCTTTCGGGCGGGCCATGCTCTGGTGCGGCGGGGCGTTCGTGGCCGGCGCCGCCCTGGCCTGGGCGACCGTGCGCTCCCCCGCGCCCGAGGCGTGCCACCCCCAGTGTCATACGTACTGCGCGGTGTCGGCCCCGCCGCTCGAACCCCGTGAGGAGCGCGGCTGATCCCGTGTGCTGGAGCGCGACGGCCGATCTGGTGGCGGGCACGGTGATCTCGGCCGCAGGGATCGTGTGCCTGGCCCGGGTGCGGCGGGCCCGTGACCTGCCCGTCGCCGCACTGCCGCTGCTGCTGGGCGTGCACCAGCTCGTGGAGGCCGCGGTCTGGGGCACGGGCGGCGGCTGCTCCCCGGCCGCCACGGCCTGGGCGGTGATCGCCCTGCCGTTGCCGGCGGTCTGGGTGCCCGCCGGGGTCCTGTGGGCCGCCGCGCCCGAGGTCCGGCGCCGCCTGTGGGGGCCGATGGCCGTAGGTCTGGCCACCGCCGGCGTACTCGCGTACTGCCTGGCGACCGGGCCGGTGACCGCCGAGATCCGGGGTCGCACCATCGGCTACGGCGTGAATGTTCCGTGGATGCCGCTGGTGCTGACGGGCTACCTCTTCGCCACTCTGGGCGCCCTGCTGCTCGGCGGTGACCGAAGGCTGCGGACCCTCGGCGTGGTGCTGGCCGTGGGGGCGCTCGCCTGCTCAGCGCTCTGGCGGCTGGAATTCGCCTCCACCTGGTGCGCCTTCGCGGCGGTCGCGTCCCTGCTGGTCCTGGGCTGGGTGCGGCGCCCTCACCCCCCTCCCCCTGTCACGTGATCGACCGAAAGTTACCTAGACGTATGTAGTGACTTCGCATGCGGGCAGCAGTAGAACTCGTTCCCATTCCATCGCTGAGTGAGGAACGTCACATGAGCGAAAAACCGCTGTCCAGAAACAGTTCCAACGGACTCTCCAGGCGCGGATTTCTCGGTAGAACAGGTTCTGTTATAGGGGCCCTGGCCCTGGCGGGTCACCTCACCCCGGCACACGCGGCCGCGGCCGCCCCGCCCGGCCCGATCCCTGACGGCGCCCGCGTACCGGCACTGGTCATCGGCACCGGCTACGGCGGATCGGTGGCGGCCCTGCGGCTGGCACAGGCGGGCGTGGACGTGCAGATGATCGAGATGGGCATGTCCTGGGACACCCCGGGCTCCGACGGCAAGATCTTCCCGAAGGTGACCACCCCGGACTACCGGTCCTTCTGGCTGCGCACCCGCACCAAGGCGCCGCTGAGCAACTTCCTCGGCTTCCCGATCGACAAGGACGTCCCCAAGTACACGGGGATCCTGGACGCCGAGGACTTCGCCGGCATCACGGTCTACCAGGGCCGCGGCGTCGGAGGCGGCTCGCTGGTCAACGGAGGCATGGCGGTCACGCCCAAGCGGGCGAACTTCGCCGCCGTCCTGCCCTCGGTGGACGCCGACGAGATGTACGACACCTACTACCCGCGGGCCAACGCCGGGCTCGGGGTCGGCATGATCGACCCGGCCTGGTTCGACGCCGCCGACTGCTACCAGTTCTCCCGCGTCGGCCGCAAGCACGCCCAACGCTCCGGCTTCGCCTGGACCTTCGTACCCGACGTGTACGACTGGGACTACATGAAGAAGGAGGCCGCCGGCACCGCCACCAAATCCGCCCTGGCCGGGGAGATCCTCTACGGCAACAACCACGGCAAGAAGTCGCTGGTGCAGACGTACCTCGCCCAGGCGAAGGCCACGGGCCGGGTCGCCATCTCGGCCCTGCACAAGGTCACCTCGGTCTCCCCGGCGGCCGGTGGCGGCTACACGGTCACCATCGACCAGATCAACACGACCGGCGACACCGTGGCCACCAAGACCGTCACCGCGGACCGGGTGTTCTTCGCGGCCGGCAGCGTGGGCACCAGCAAGCTCCTGGTCAAGCTGAAGGCCACGGGGGCACTGCCGAACCTCAACGGCGAGGTCGGCAAGGGCTGGGGCGAGAACGGGAACGTCATGTGCGGCCGCGCCAACCACCTGTGGGACCCGACCGGCAAGCTCCAGTCGACCATCCCCTGCTCCGGCATCGACAACTGGGACGCGGGCGGCGCCTTCGCCGAGGTCGCACCCCTGCCCACCGGCATCGAAACGTACGCCTCGTTCTACCTCTCGATCACCAAGAACCCGAACCGCGCCGAGTTCACCTGGAACGCGGCCGCGGGCAAGGCCGAGCTGAGCTGGCAGACCGCCTGGAAGCAGCCGTCCATCTCCATGGCCAAGACCATCTTCGACAAGATCAACTCGAAGGAGGGGACGATCTACCGGACCGACCTGTTCGGTGGCAACAAGATCTGGAACGACACCCTCACCTACCACCCGCTCGGCGGCGCGGTCCTGAACAAGGCCACCGACAACTACGGGCGGCTGCACGGCTACACCGGCCTGTACGTGATCGACGGCGCGCTCATCCCCGGAAACGCGAGCGTGAATCCCTTCGTCACCATCACGGCACTCGCCGAACGCAACATAGAGAAGATCATCGCCACCGACCTCCCGTAGGGCCGCGTCCTCCCCCCAGCGGCCGGGGCCGTTCGGATCCGCCGAACGGCCCCTTCTCCTTCAGTGCCCCGGCAGCGCGCAGACGCTGTCCAGGCCGAGCACGTGGTTGAGCCGGCCGAAGGCCAGCCAGGACCCGATGCTCATCGTCAACTCCACGATCTCCAGCTGGCTGTAGTGCGCGGTCATCCGGTCCCAGAACTCCTCGTCGAGCCCGTGGTGATCGAGGGTGTAGCGCTCGGCGTACTCCGCCGCGAGCCGGGTGCGCTCGTCGAACGCGTCCGTCGTACGCCACTCGGTGACCGCGTCGGAGAACTCCTCCTCGACCTTCTCCCCCTCCCGCTCGGTGCGCCAGTCCAGGCAGAAGACGCACCCGTTGATCTGCGCCACGCGTAGCCGGGCCGCCTCGAACTCGCGCAGGCCCAGGGTGGTGTGGGCGTACACCGACAGCGAGAAGTTCGCGGCGGCCATGCCGATGCCTGGGACCATGTCGCCCCACACGTACTCGATCGGGTGTTGGCCTTCGGGGATGTCGATCCTCATGACGTCTTCCTTCCGAGTCTGCCGATGGCGGGGCGCAGCGGGATGTCGAGGGCGTCGTAGAGGCCCGGTTCCGCCTCGACGAGCCAGTCGATGGCGCCGACCAGGCGGCCGACGGCGGTGGCGTTGCCGCCCGCCGAGCGGTTCTCGTCCTCGTCCGTGGCCTCGATGGTGACCTCGATGCGCGGGCGGCCCTCGATGACGACCCGGTGGGCACCGTCGCCGCCGTCGGGCGGCATGGGCCAGTCCGGTGCGCACGAGGCGTGGATGCGGGTGACGTGCTCGATGACGATGCGGGGCTCGCCCTCGACGATGCCCTGCACCTCGAAGCGGATCGCGCCCTGGGTGCCGGCCTCGAACTCGCCCATGGTCCTGGTGGTCACCGTGGTGTCGAGCGCGCGGCGCTCCGACGTCTCGCGGATCTCGTCGAGTTCGACCCCGAGCGCCCGGGCCATCATCCGTATCTGTCCGCCCCAGACCATGGTGGGGATCGAGGGCATGAGCATCATCGGCTGGTGGTCCATGGGGTGGCCCATGCCGACGAGGTCACGGACGGAGTCCGGCTGGTCGTAGGTGGAGTAGTCGAAGATCTCCTGGCAGCGGATGACGTCGATGGTGGTGCCGAGTCCGCTGAGCAGGAGCGGGAGGACGTCGTTGCCCCACCCGGGGTCGACGCCGGAGGCGAAGAGCGAGCCGCCGCCCTCCGCGACGGCGGCCAGCACCGGGTCGCGGAACTCGGGCGGGGCGCCGCGGTGGTCGTAGAGCGGGTAGAGGGCGGGGCTGACGACGACCGCGCCGGACCGGACGGCCCGGGTGATGTCGGCGAGTGCCTCGTCGGGCCGGACGTCCCCGGACGCGGCGTACACCACGGCCTGGGGGCGGGCGGCGAGGACGGCTTCGATGTCGTCGGTGGCCTCGACCCCCAACAGGCGGTCGAGTCGGCCGAGTTCACCCCCGTCGCGGCCGACCTTGGCTGGATCGTGGACGATGACTGCGCAGAGTTGGAGCGCGGGATGGGCCTCGACGGCACGGATCGCCAGACGGCCCACGTTGCCGGTACCCCAGACAACCGTGGAAATCATGCGCGGAGGGTAGCCACAGGGCCTTGACGTTGCCAGAGTCGCGCGGCCTGAACTCGTCTTCCGGGGCGGGTTACTGGTTCTGGCCACCCAGGACGAAGAGGAGGTAGACGAAGAAGGCGAAGAGGTGACCCACGAAGAGGTACGCGATCAGACGGATGATCAGGCCGCGCGGGAACTTGGACTCGAAGCGGGCCCGGATCGACGTGGGCGCGGGTGCGGGCGCCGGCGTGGTCGTGCTCGACGTCGCGGTCGCGGGCTGCTCGGCTCGGGACATGGGTACGGCTCCTCGGCTATCGGTGGTGCGTGGTGGTGGGCGTGCTCGTGGGCGTGGGCGTGGTGGTGCCGCCGAGGCACAGCCCGGCCAGGCTGCTCTGCAGCAGGGTGTGGACGAAGAGCAGGTCGGCCCCGCCCGCCGAAGCCGCGCCGATCCGGTGCGGGGTGAGCGAGTCGAAGTGCGCGCTGTCCCCCGGCTCCAGCAGGTGCTCGGCCTCGCCCAGGTGCAGCCGCAGCCGTCCTTGCAGGACGTACAGCCACTCCTCGCCGGGATGTACGCGGACCAGCTCGCCCTGGCTGCGGCCGTGCGGCACGTGCACGCGCAGCGCTTGCATCCCGCGCCCGGAGCCGCCCGCCTGCCAGTACGTCCAGCCGTCGGCCTCGCGGGCACCCGGACCGCCGGCCCGTACGATGGGATCCGCGACGGCGGGGGTCTCGCCGAGCAGCTCGGATACGGTCGTACCGTAGGTGCGGGCGAGTCCGAGCAGGAGCGGCAGCGAGGGCTGGCGCCGACCGGTCTCCAGCCGGGACAGGTGGGCGGGCGAGAGCCGGGCCCGCGTGGCCGCGGCCTCCAGGGTGAGTCCGGCACGGCGGCGCAGCTCGCGCAGCTGCGGTGCCACGGCGGGGAGCTCGTCCGCCGGTTCGTCGGTGCCGGCCACGCCCTCGGGGCCGGTGTCGGGTCCGGGTGTCATACCCCGATTGAGCCAGATTGTTGCCTGCCTGGCAAACCTCCTTGCCTCTGAGGCAAACCATCGGCGGGGCGGCCCTTCCCTCACCTGTTCGGGGGCGCGATCACGGGCGAACGCGTGACCACGGTTGCGCGCGCTCCGCGGCGGTACAGGCTGGGAGGCACCGCACCAGGTGACCTACGGCGAGGGACGATGATCGTATCGATGATGTCCATGCCGGAGGGCACCGTGACGCGCGGCCACGTGTCGGAGGCACGCGAGCGCCTGGCCACGGCCCGCTTCCTGTTCGTGGACGTGGAACTGCCCGAGGAGGGCGCTTCCGACGAACCCCCGCTCGCCCACCTGCTCGGCCTGGAGGCCGAGGACGTGGCGTGGCTCGGCCGGAAGGAGGAGTCCGCCCGGGCGGACATCGTCGGGGACAGCGGGGCGTTCGTCCTGCCCGCGGTCGACACGGACCGGGTCGTCCACGTCCACGCCCTGGTGACCGATCGGTACCTCCTCACGGTGCACCGGGGGCCGGCCCCCCTGATCGGGGACGTCACCGCCCGGTTCCCCCGGGAGAGCCCGCCGGACTCCGTCGCCATGCTGTTCCTGCTGCTGGACGAGGCGATGGAGACCTACCGCCGGGCCGCCGTCCAGGCGCTGCTGGAGGTGGAGGACCTGGAGGACGCCATGTTCCGTCGGCGCGAGCCCGAGCAGCTCTACCGCCTGGCCCGGCTGCGGCGCACCGCGGCCCTGCTGCACCACACCCTCCTCCCGTACCACCGGGTGGCGGAGGAGACGGTCACGCGCCGGGTGATGAACCGTGGCTTCCAGCAGCAGCGCCGGCAGCTCGTCCGCGAGTACCGGCGCACCGCGAATCTGGTGCTCACGGACATCGAGTCCCTCCAGGAGTCCGCCCGGCGGGCCTTCGGCAGCTACTCCTCCCTGGTGTCGGGCGACCAGAACGGCGTGATCAACCGCCTGGCGGTGGTGTCGACGATCTTCCTGCCGCTGACCTTCCTGACGGGGTTCTTCGGCATGAACTTCGCCTACCTGACGGACGAGCTGGAGAGCAGCGCCGTCTTCTGGCTGCTCGCCGTGGGCCTCCAGGTGGTCTTCCTGCTCGCGGCCCTCTACGTGCTGCACCGCACCCGTCTGTGGCGCATGCTGCGCGAGGACGACAGCGACCCCGACGACGCGTAGGACTTCGGCGGCGGGGCCCGCCTACATCGCGCGCACCGCCAGGACCGTGTCCACCGTGTCCGCCTCCGCCGCCGTCTTGTCCGGGCGGTGGCGCACGACCCGCGCGAAGCGCAGGGCCACCCCCGCCGGGTAGCGCGAGGAGCGTTGCAGGCCGTCGTACGCGATCTCGACGACCAGTTCCGGGCGGACCCGGACGGTGAAGCCGTCGTCCTCGACCGCCAGCTCGTGCAGCCGCTCGGTCTGCCAACGCAGCATCTCGTCGGTCAGCCCTTTGAAGGTCTTGCCGAGCATGGCGTACGTCCCGTCGGCCCTACGCGCCCCCAGGTGCAGGTTCGACAGCAGTCCGGTGCGTCGACCGTGACCCCGTTCGGCGGCGAGGACGACCAGGTCCAGGGTGTGCACCGGTTTGACCTTGAGCCAGTGCTTGCCGCGCCGCCCGGCCGCGTAGGACGAGTCCATCCCCTTGACCACGACCCCTTCATGGCCGCGACGCAGGGTCTCGGCCCAGAACTCCTCGGCCTCGGCCGCCTGCCCCTCCGGGTCCTCGACGGCGAGGCGGCCGACCCGCGCGTGCTCGGGCACGAGCGCGGCCAGGGCCGCGTACCGCTCGCGCACCGGACGGTCGAGAAGGACCTCGTCGCCCGCCACCAGGACGTCGAAGAAGTAGGGGAGGACCGGAAGCGTCCGCCGGGCGGCCTCGACGTCGACCCGGGATCCGACGCGGCTCGCGATCTCCTGGAACGGGACCGGGCGGCCGTCCGCCGCCCGGCCGATGACCTCACCGTCGAGGATGAACCGCTCCCCCGGCAGCGACCGGGCCAGCTCCGCCACCTCCGGCAGCCGCCCGGTGATCTCGTCCAGGGAGCGCGTGTACACCCGTACGTCGTCCCCGTCCCGGTGGACCTGGACGCGGATCCCGTCCAGCTTCTCCTCCACCGCGCAGGGCCCGAGCACGGCCAGCGCCTCGGCGACCGACTTGGCCGTGCCCGCCAGCATCGGCTGGACGGGCTGCCCCACGCGCAGGGTGACCGTGCGCAGCGCCTGCGGCCCCTCGGCCAGTACGGCGGTCGCCACCCGGGACAGAGAGCCGTCCAGCATCACCGCCCGGCGCAGGTCGGCGGCGGGCACCCCGGCGGCCGTGGCCACGCCTTCCAAGGCCACCGCGTCGAGCGCGCCCTGGCGTACCTCTCCGGACAGCAGGCTGCGCAGAAACCTCTGCTCGGCCTCGGTGGCACGGCCCAGCAGGCCGGCGAGGACGGCGCCGCGCCGCTCCACCGACCCGGCGCCCCGGGTGGTGGCGAGTTCCGCCACCGCCGCGTCGACGTCGAGGACGGTCAGGGTGGGCTCGGCCGCCGGTGCGGTCTCCCGACCCAGCGTGCGCCACCCGATGCCGGGGCGGCCTTGTGGGAGGCGCCCGGAGAGGTACGCGATGACCAGGCCGGCCTCCTGCGCGGGCGCGGCGGCGAACAGCTCGGCGAGCAGGGCGGTCTTGCGGGAGCGGGAAGAGGTCTCGGCGACCTCGCGGGACACGCGTGCGACCTCGGCCAACAGCATGCGGCCATCCTCCCGCCCCCGGACGCGGCGCGCAGGTCGGGCGGCGCGGGGCGCCGTCACGCGCCCGTGACGATCGGCGGACGTTCTCGTGAGGATCGGCCGCCAGCCTCGTACGTAGGGGCAAAAGCCACATAGCAACCAAACGCCCCTTCCGATCCCACCCCCACTCCCTGGAGAACTCTCATGATCCGCACCTCCCGCAAGCAGCGTTTCGCGATGGTCGCCGTGTCGGGCGCGTTCGTCGCGGGAGGCGTACTGCTGCCCGGGACGGCCTTCGCCGCTCCGCACGCTTCGGAGACGGCTTCGACCGCCGCCCACCAGGCCGGGCACGAGAAGAGCGGTCATCGGAACCAGGGCGACAAGGACCACCGTGGCGAGCGGAAGGGCCACCACGACAAGAAGGACCAGCACGGGAAGAAGGGCAAGGTCCGGGACGTCGACAACATGCCGGGCTGCAAGTTCTACCAGGGCAAGGTCTACTGCGAGCACCAGCCGAACCCGGCACCGAACCCCGCCCCGGCACCGAAGCCGGACCCGGCCAAGGCGGAGAAGGACAATCCCGACCACGTGCCGAACGTCTAGGAGACCGCGCCCGGCCCCGGGCGTACCGCAGGCGCGGTACGCCCGGGGCTCCGCCTAGTCCCTGAGAAGGTGGGCGGTTCCGCCTGTGGGTGCTCGGAGCCCGGCGAACGGGCCCTTAGGGTGCCCGTATGAAGCTCCGAATGCCCCGGCGTCGCCGAGACCGTCTGCTCGCGGGCGCCGCCGCGCTCGCGGTCGTGGCGGGGGCCGGCACCTGGACGGCCGCGTCCGCGACCGGTGACGAACCCGCCGTGCACCGCCAGGACCAGGTCATGACCATGCCCGGCGCCGGGATCGACACCTCCTATTTCACCGCGGGCGACAGCGGGGAAAAACGTCCCGCCGTACTCCTCGGACACGGTTTCGGCGGCAGCAAGGACGACGTCCGCGAGCAGGCCGAACGCCTCGCCCGGGACGGGTACGCCGTCCTGACCTGGTCGGCGCGCGGCTTCGGGCGCTCCGAGGGCCGGATCGGCCTGAACGATCCCGCGTACGAGGTCAAGGACGTCTCCCGGCTCATCGACTGGCTCGCCGCCCGGCCCGAGGTGAAGCTCGACGCCGCCGGCGATCCGCGCGTCGGTGTCTCCGGGGCCTCCTACGGGGGCGCGATCTCGCTGCTCGCCGCCGGTCACGACGCGCGGGTCGACGCGATCGCCCCGCAGATCACCTACTGGAACCTCGCGGACTCCCTCTTCCCGAACGGCGTCTTCAAGAAGCTCTGGTCCGGCATCTTCTTCACCAGCGGCTCGACCGACGGGATGCAGCAGGCCCCGCGCGGACAGCGCCCCGACGCCACGGCCGCGCCCGGCTGCGGACGCTTCCAGCCCGAGCTCTGCGCGATGTACGAACGGGTCGCGGTGGCGGGCAAGCCCGATGCCGAGGCCCGCGCCCTGCTGGAACAGCGCAGTCCGTCGGCCGTCGGCGACCGGATCAAGGTGCCGACCCTGATCGTCCAGGGCCAGGACGACTCCCTCTTCCCGCTGGACCAGGCCGATGCCATGGCCAAGGCCATCGCGGCGAACGGCGCGCCCGTGTCCGTGGACTGGGCGGCCGGTGGCCACGACGGCGGGATGCGCGAGGCCGACCGGACCGAGGCCCGGGTGGCCTCCTGGTTCGACCGCCACCTCAAGGGGGACGAGGGCGCCGACACCGGCCCGGCGTTCCGGGTCACCCGCTCCGGGGGCATCGACTCCACCGACGGCGAGGTCACCCTGCGGGGTGCGACCGGTGCCCGGTACCCCGGGCTGGAAGCCGGCCCGAGGGAGTTCGCCCTCACCGGACCCGAGCAGACCTTCGCCAATCCGGCGGGCGGCGCACCCCCCGCCCTGTCCTCGCTGCCGGGCATCGGCGGGCAGCTGGCCGCCTTCGGGGCCGGGCTCTCGCTGGACTTCCCCGGCCAGAACGCCCGGTTCGAGTCGGCGCCACTGACCGGTGACGTCACGATCACCGGCACCCCGACCCTCACCCTGAAGGTGAGGTCGACAGCTGCCGACGGTTCGGCCGTTCTGTTCGGCAAGGTCTACGACGTGGGGCCCGACGGTCGACAGCAGGTGCTGCCGAGCCAGCTGGTCGCTCCGGTCCGGGTGGAGAACGCGCAGGAGGGCACGACCGTGCGCCTGCGGCTTCCCGCGATCGACCACGAGGTCGCGGCCGGACACCGGCTCCGGCTGGTGGTCGCCGCGACCGACCTGGGCTACGCGACCCCGGCCGCGCCGGCCACCTACACCGTCGCCGTGGAGGGCCCGCTGACCGTGCCCGTCGCGGCCCAGGTGCGGACCGCCTCGGCCGGAACGCCCGCCTGGACCTGGTGGCTGCCGCTCGGCGCGGTGGCCCTGGCCGCGGCGCTGCTCGGGATCCGGCGGCCCGGCCGCGGCTCCTCGGGTCCGGGATCAGGCACTCCGCAGCCGGACCCCGCACTGGCCGACGTACCCCTGGAGATCACCGGACTGACGAAGCGGTACGCGAAGGCGCAGGACCGGTACGCGGTGCGGGACCTGTCCTTCCGCGTCGAGAAGGGGCAGGTGCTGGGACTGCTCGGGCCCAACGGCGCCGGGAAGACCACCACCCTGCGGATGCTGATGGGGCTGATCTCCCCGGACGCCGGGGAGATCCGGGTGTTCGGGCACGCGGTACGGGCCGGGGCGCCCGTGCTCTCCCGGGTCGGGGCCTTCGTGGAGGGTGCCGGGTTCCTCCCGCACCTGACGGGCCGCGCCAACCTGGAGCTGTACTGGCAGGCCACCGGCCGCCCGGCCGAGGACTCGCACATGGCGGAGGCCCTGGAGATCGCCGGGCTCGGCGACGCGCTGGAGCGCGCGGTCCGCACGTACTCGCAGGGCATGCGCCAGCGCCTCGCGATCGCCCAGGCCATGCTCGGGATGCCGGACCTGCTGATCCTCGACGAGCCGACGAACGGTCTGGACCCGCCGCAGATCCGGGAGATGCGGGACGTGATGATCCGCTACGCCGCGGGCGGCCGGACCGTCATCGTCTCCAGCCACCTGCTGTCGGAGGTGGAACAGTCCTGTACGCACCTGGTGGTCATGGACCGTGGGCAGCGGGTCGCGGCAGGCGAGGTCGCCGAGATCACCGGTGGCGGGGACACCCTGCTGGTGACCCTGGCGGAGCCGGTGGACGAGGTGAGCGTCGAGAAGGTGGCGGCGCTGGAGGGAGTGGGTTCCGTGGTGGCCGCCGACGACGGGCTGCTCGTACGGCTCGAAGGCGCGACGCCCGCGGGCCTGATCGCCGAACTCGTACGGCTGGAGGTGCCGGTCAGCGGAGTGGGGCCGCACCGGCGACTGGAGGACGCGTTCCTCACCCTGATCGGAGGTGCGGCGTGAGTACGGCGACGACGGTGCGGGAGGTGGCTCCGGGCTACCGGGCGAGCCGTACGCTCCCGCTGCGCGTGGAGGCGCTGCGGCAGTGGCGCCGGCGGCGGACGCTGGTGATGGCCGGGGTGCTGGCCGCACTCCCGTTCATCCTGATGATCGCGTTCGCGGTGGGCGGCGGGCCGGGCAGCCGGAACGGTGGCAACGGCCGCGTCACCCTGATCGACACGGCCACGGCCTCGGGGGCGAACTTCGCCGCGACCTGCCTGTTCGTCTCGGCCGGTTTCCTGCTGGTGGTGCCGGTGGCCCTGTTCTGCGGGGACACCGTGGCCTCGGAGGCGAGCTGGTCCTCGCTGCGCTACCTGCTCGCCTCGCCGGTGCCGCGGGCGCGGCTGCTGTGGAGCAAGCTCGTGGTGGCCCTGGGCTTCAGCCTGGCGGCGATGGTGCTGCTGCCGGTGGTGGCACTGGCTGCGGGTACGGCCGCGTACGGGTGGGGGCCGCTGAAGCTTCCGACGGGCGGGGCGCTGGCGGCCGCGGACACCGTGCCGCGGCTCGCGCTGGTGGTGGCCTTCATCTTCGTGTCCCAGCTGGTGACGGCAGGTCTGGCGTTCTGGCTGTCGACCCGGACGGACGCACCGCTGGGCGCGGTGGGCGGGGCGGTCGGCCTGACGATCGTCGGGAACGTGCTGGACGCGGTGACGGCGCTCGGCTCGTGGCGTGAGTTCCTGCCGGCGCACTGGCAGTTCGCGTGGGCGGACGCCCTGCAGCCGCAGCTGGAGTGGGGCGGGATGGTCAAGGGGGCTGTGGTGTCGGCGTCGTATGCGCTGGTGCTGTTCGCGCTCGCCTTCCGCAGCTTCTCCCGCAAGGACATCGTGTCCTGAATCCGCGCGGGCGGCCCGCGCGGCCGGCCCGCAGCCCACGGCCCACGGCTCACGGCCCACGGACTCAGGACACGATGTGTCCCGGGCCATGGGCCGTGAGCCGTCCGTGGCGATGCGGCCGGACGTCCTGACGGGCGCGCCGGCCTGAGACGTCACTCGGGCTTGCCCGCCCCCGGGATCGCGTCGATCGCGGCGAGCAGCTCGGCGTCCAGCGGACGGTCGGCGACGGCCGCGTTGGCGCGTACCTGCTCGGGCGAGGTGGCTCCCGCGATGACGGAGGCGCAGCCGGGCTGGGCGGAGAGCCAGCCGATGGCGAGTTCGAGGACGGTCCGGTCGTGCTTCTCGGCGAGCGCGGCCAGCGCTTCGACGACGTCGAGGCGTGCCTCGGTGAGGTACGCGTCGCGGCCTTCGAGGCGGGAACCGGCCGGTACGGGAGCACCCCGGCGGATCTTGCCGGTCAGCAGGCCGTTGGCGAGCGGGAAGTACGGGAGCACGCCGACCCCGTAGTGGAGGGCCGCCGGGACCAGCTCGCGCTCGACCGACCGCTCCAGCAGCGACCACTCGTTCTGCGCCGACACGAAGGGGACCGAGCCGGTCTCGCGGGCGATGTGAGCGGCTTCGGCGAGCTGCCAGCCGGAGAGGTTGGAGTGGCCGATGTATCGGATCTTGCCCTCGGCGACGAGCTCGGTGAGCGCGGCCAGGGTCTCGGCCATCGGGGTGGCCGGGTCGGGGCTGTGCAGCTGGAAGAGGTCGATGTGGTCGGTGTCGAGGCGGCGCAGGGACTCCTCGACGGCCCGCCGGATGTAGGCGCGGCCACCTCGGGAGCCCGCGGCGGGCCCGTACTTCATGTCCACGCCGTCGTAGCCGAACTTGGTGGCGAGGACGACCTGGTCGCGACGACCCTTGAGGGCCTGCCCGAGATGGACCTCGGAGCCGCCGGCGCCCCCGTAGATGTCGGCGGTGTCCAGAAGGGTGATGCCCGCGTCCAGAGCCGCGTCGACGACGGCACGGGTGGCCTGGGCATCCAGTCGGCCGCCGAAGTTGTTGCAGCCGAGGCCGACGGCGGAGACCTGCAGTCCCGAACTGCCCAGCGGGAGATGGCGCATGCGTTTCGTTCCTCCGACTCTACGGGTGAATGATCGACCGACCGGTCAGTCTAGGTCGCCGGACCGGGCGCGGGACCGGAATCTGCAAGCCCGGTACACCCCTACAGGAGGCGGACGGCGCCCGGGGACGGGGACGCCGTCGTGAGGCGGGGCGGTGTGAGGTTCGCGCGGAGGAAGGCGTTCGTCACCGCCCGGGTCACCGCCGGCTCGGCGTCCGCGTCGATCAGGGACAGCGCCGAACCGCCGAAGCCGCCGCCGGTCATGCGGGAGCCGTACGCGCCCGCGGCGTTCGCCGTGGAGACCGCCAGGTCCAGCTCGGGGCAGGACACCTCGTAGTCGTCGCGCAGCGAGAGGTGGCCTTCGGTGAGCAGTGGGCCCGCCTCGCGCAGCCGGCCCGCGCGCAGCAGCTCCTCGATGCGCAGGACCCGTTCGTTCTCGGTCACCACGTGCCGGACCCGTTTGCGGCCGACCGGGTCCGCGAGGCGCGGAAGAGCCTGTTCCAGCTCTTCGTACCCGAGGTCGCGCAGGGTGGGCAGGCCCAAGGCCTCGGCCGCCCGGTGGCAGGAGGCCCGGCGCTGGGCGTAGGCCCCGTCGGCGAGTGCGTGCTTGACCCGGGTGTCGATGACGAGGAGGCGCAGGCCGGCCGCCGCGCAGTCGAAGGGGATGTGGTGCTGGTCGAGGCTGCGGGTGTCCAGGTGGAGGGCGTGTCCCTCGGTCGCGCAGGCCGAGGCTGTCTGGTCCATGATCCCGCAGGGGACGCCGACGTACGCGTTCTCGGCGCGCCGGGCGAGTGCGGCCAGTTCGGGTCGGGTGAGCGGGACCCCGTACAGGTCGGTGAGGGCGAGCGCGGTGGCCACCTCCAGGGCGGCGGAGGAGGACAGGCCGGCGCCGGTGGGTACGTCGGACCGTACGTGCAGATCGGCGCCGCCGACCGGAAGTCCGGCCTCCAGCAGGGCCCATGCGACCCCGGCGGGGTACGCGGCCCAGCTCGCGGCACCCTGTGGAGGGCGCTGCGGATCGAGAGCGGCGAGGTCGAGGGTGACGGCGCCCGAGGGGGCGTCGGCGGAGTGGACCCGCAGGATCCGGTCGGTGCGGCGGGCGGCGGCCACCTCGGTGCGCTGCGGGAGGGCGAAGGGCAGCACAAAGCCGTCGTTGTAGTCGGTGTGCTCGCCGATCAGGTTGACCCGGCCCGGGGCCGCCCAGACCCCTTCGGGCAGATATCCGTAGAGCTGCCGGAAGCCGTCCTGCGCCGACCCGCCGGGTGCGTGGGCCTCGCCGAATGCGTGGGACCCGCCGGATCCGCCGGGTTCGATGGATCCGCTCACGCGCTCGCCACCTCCCGCAGCCGCGCGGCCGCGTCCTCGGGCCGGACGTCGTTCATGTAGGCCTCCATGCCGGACTCGGTCCCGGCCAGGTACTTGAGCTTGTCGGCGGTCCGGCGGATCGTGAAGAGCTCCAGGTGGAGCGCGAAGTCCGCCCGGCCCTCGCCCGTCGGGGCCTGGTGCCAGGCGGAGATGTACGGGGTCGGCTCGGGTCGGTCGAAGAGCCGGTCGAAGCGGCGCAGCAGCTCCAGGTAGACCCGCGGGAACTCGGCGCGGGCGGCGTCGCCGAGGGCGGGCAGGTCGGGGACCCGGTGGCGGGGGTAGAGGTGGACCTCGTACGGCCAGCGCGCCGCGTAGGGCACGAAGGCGGTCCAGTGTTCCGTTTCGAGGACGAGGCGGGTGCCGTCGGCGCGCTCGGCGGCCAGGACCTCCTCGAAGAGGTTGCCGCCGGTGCGCTCGCGGTGGGCTGCGACGCCGGCGAGCATCCGGGTGGTGCGTGGGGTGACGAAGGGGAAGGCGTAGATCTGGCCGTGCGGGTGGGCGAGGGTGACGCCGATCTCGGTGCCTCGGTTCTCGAAGCAGTAGACCTGTCGGACACCCTCGCGGGCGGAGAGTTCGACGGTGCGGTCGCTCCAGGCGGCGAGCACGAGCGCGGCGCGCTCCTCGTCGAGCTCGGCGAAGGAGGTCAGGTGGTCGGGGGTGAAGCAGATGACCTCGCAGCGGCCGGTGTCGCCGGCGAGCGAGGGGAAGCGGTTCTCGAAGACGGCCACCTCGTAGTCGGGGGCCGGAATCTCGCTCGCGCGTCCTTCGGTGGAGGGGCACAGCGGGCAGGCGTCGGCGGGCGGGTGGTAGGTACGGCCCTGTCGGTGGGCGGCGATGACGACCGGGTCGCCGAGCAGCGGATCGCGCCGTACCTCCGGGCCGGGCGCGGTGTCCGGCGCTTCGAGGGGCCGGGTGTCGGGGACGGTACGGGCGCCGGCGCCGTCCCCGGTGGCGTAGTAGAGGATCTCGCGGCCGTCGGCGAGGCGGTTGCTCGTGCGCTTCACGGGAGGAACTCTCTCACTGGGCGGTGACGACCGTGGTGCGGCCGAGGTCGGGCCGAACGCGCACCGGCGGTGTGGTGCCGGTGCGCTCCGGTTTCGAGAACAATGATCGCGTTCTCGTCCGCCGCCGTGGGCCCGAGGTGCTCCCCGGGGGATCAGTCCTCGTAGTCGTACTTCACGCCGATGCCCAGGGTGCCCTGGGTCGGCAGGATCCCGGCGCCGACGATGTCGAGGACCGGCGGCAGGAGCAGGTCCGCGAGGCGTGCCACGTCCTGCGGGGTCAGTGCCGACCACGGCTCCGAGGCGAGTTCGTCGGTGAGCTTCTCCACGGCGGTGCGCAGCGCCAGCCCGGATTCGGTGGCCGAGCCGTCCTCGGCCAGCAGGCCCCGGGAGTCGAGCCGCTCGCGCGCGGCGTCCCACTCGTCGGCCGACCAGCGGCGGCTCTCGAACCATTGCGCCGGGGCGGCTCCGACACCTGACTGCAGGACCAGGGACTCGACCGGGTCGAGGTGGTGGGCCTGGAGGGCGACGAGGTGGCCGTCCCCGCGGTGCTCGCGCAGGATCGTCGCCGCGTGCCAGAGCACGGCGTGCGGTGCGGTCGGCCAGGGCAGGGCGGCGTTGGCGGCGGCCAGCGGACGCCCGCCCGTGCCGGCGGCCTCGGCGGCGCGCCGGGCGAGGTGTGCGGCCTCGGCCAGGTCCGGGGAGGCGGTGCGCTCGCCGAGCAGGCCGCGCAAGGAGCGGTCGGCGGCGACGGCGCGGGCCTCCAGGACCCGGGCGGGCTCCGCGGTGCGCCAGGACTCGGCGAGGTACTGGTCCACCATGCGGGGGCTGAGGCTGTAGAAGAGGGAGGTGACGAGCCCCGGTCCGGCCGGACCGAGCGGTGCGGCCCGGTAGGCGAAGTACATCGGCCACCGGTCGTCGGTGGCGTAGCCGAGCGCGGCCGCCTCCTCGTAGGCCTCGGGTGTGAAGTAGACGACGGCGTGGACGGGTTCGAGCAGTTGCCACAACTGCCGTACGGTGCCCGGTCGGTGTGTGCCGGCGTATGTCATCTCGTGGTCCCCCCGGAGTCGATTGATTGCCGACCCTACAGGGGCCGTGGTGCGCGGCGCCGAGGGCCGTCGGTGGGTGCCGCCTCGTGTGCGGGCCGGTTCCGGGCAGCCGGTGGAAGCGTGGGCCCGAGCATCACATAACGTGCCTCGCATGGATCAGCAGTACATGGCCGGCCGCGCCGGGGACGGCGAAGGCGCGGGCAGGCGGTGGTTCCTCGGGATCGCGACGGGGGCGGCCACCGCCGCGGGACTCGGGGCCGTGGCCGGTTGCACGAACGGTGAACGCGACGGCGGATCCGGGACACGGCCCGCGGCGGTGTCGCAGTCCGCCGCGCCCGGCGGGAAGCCGTCCCCGGCCGGCACACCGGGTCTCGACGTCAAGGCCGAGAACGCCCTGCCGGGCCATGCCGACTGGCCCGTGGGCAAGGCCGGCCCGGCGCGGGCCGTCGAGGGGTTCGCGGACAAGGTCAGCGTCCTGCCCGGCGAGTCCTTCGGGCTGCACGTGTCGACGACCGCGCCCCGGTTCACCGTCTCCGCCTACCGGATGGGCTGGTACGGCGGAGCCCGCGCGCGTCTGGTGTGGCGCTCCGAGGCCCTGCCCGGAGCCCGGCAGCCGGAGCCGACGGTGGACGCCGGGACCAGGACGGTCCGCACGCGGTGGGCCCGTAGCGCCACGGTCGAGACGAAGGACTGGCCGGAGGGCTGCTACCTGCTACGGCTGGACGCGCAGGGCGGTGAGGGTCGGCGTTACGTCCCCCTCACCGTCCGCTCAGCGACCACCGTCGGCCGCACCGTCGTGGTCAACGCGGTGGCCACCTGGCAGGCGTACAACCGGTGGGGCGGCTACGGCAGCTACGACGGCCCCCACGGCGGATTCGCCTCCCGCTCCCTCGCCGTGAGCTTCGACCGCCCGTACGAGTACGACGACGGCGCGGGCCTGTTCCTGGTGTACGAGGCTCCGCTGATCGCGCTGGCCGAGCGACTCGGCATACCCCTCGCCTACACGACCACCACCGACGTGGCACGGGAGAAGCGGCTCCTGGAGGGCGCGGCGGCGGTGCTCTCGCTCGGACACGACGAGTACTGGTCACCGGAGCAGCGGGCGCATTTCGCGGCCGCCCGCGACGCCGGCACCAACATCGCGATCCTGGGCGCGAACTGCTGCTACCGCCGGATCCGCCTGGAGGCCTCCGACCTCGGGCCGGACCGGACGCTGGTCTGCTACAAGTCCTCCTACGCGCAGGACCCGGCCTTCAAGCGGGGCCAACCGGCGACGGTGGACTTCCGTTCGGCGCCCGGCGCGGATCCGGAGAGCTCGCTGCTCGGCGTGATCTACGACGGCTATCCGGTGGACGCCCCGTACGTGGTGACCAACCCCGGGCACTGGCTCTTCGAGGGCACCGGCGCGCGGGCGGGCGACCGCTTCGAGCATCTGGTGGGGGTCGAGTACGACAAGGTCTCCCTCGATTTCCCCACGCCGCGGCCGATCGAGATCCTGGCCCACTCCCCCGTGGTGTGCGAAGGGCGGCCCAGCCACCAGGACACGGCCTACTACACGGTGCCGAGCGGGGCGGGGGTGTTCGCGACGGGGACGATGCGGTGGGTGGAGGCCCTGGACGCGACGGGCGACGGGCGCGGCGGACGCAACCACGGTCTGGACGCGCGCTCGGGGGCGCTGACCACCCGGGTGACGGAGAACCTCCTGCGGGTGTTCGCGGCGGGTCCGGCCGGCCGGACCCATCCGGCACAGGACAACGTCAAGGCCGTGTACGGGAGTTCGTGAGCCGAGGCATCGGTGGCGGACGGCGGGCGGAGCGGTGGACTTCACCCGAAGGCGGTGTCTAGGATCGTGATCACGGCATCGCGTGTCGGTCACCGACCGGGTGAGGCATGGAGGTGCCGTGACGTGCCTTTCGGAGGCATCCACCCATGTCCGTCCAGCTGAACCACACGATCGTCCACTCCCGTGACAACCGGGAGTCCGCCACCTTCCTCGCCCACGTCCTCGGCCTGGAGGTCGGGACCGAGTGGGGACCCTTCGTCCCCGTCGAGACCGCGAACGGCGTCACCCTGGACTTCGCGACCGTCCCGGCCGAGTCCATCACCGTGCAGCACTACGCGTTCCTCCTCTCCGAGGAGGAGTTCGACGTGGCGTTCGCGAAGATCCGGTCGGCGCGGGTCCCGTACTTCGCCGATCCCCACGGCCGGCACCCCGGCGAGATCAACCACAACGACGGGGGCCGCGGGGTGTACTTCACGGACCCGAACGGTCACGGGATGGAGATCATCACGCGCCCGTACGGCTACCAGGAGCCCGAGGCCGAGTAGCCCCGGCCGAGTAGCCCGACCGGGCAGGCGGGCGGTGAGGCATGGGTCCTCCACTCAGCCCTCACCGCCGCCGACCTCGCAGACCTGGGCCCGTCACCCCGCGTCGACTCCAAGAGCCGGAGCCGGAGCCGGAGGTCCAGAGATCGCAACCGGCCCTTCTCCGGAGGCCGAGGGCGAACGACAGCCCTGGAACGAACAGTTCAGCGGCCGGCGGCCCGCCGCAGGAACTGGCGAGGATCTTGCGGTCCTTCCGGTGGGCGTTCGTCCGGTCGAGACCCGGAGCGCAGGGACCGGAGCCTGCGCGTGCGGATCGCCGTCGCCGGCACACGAGGCGCTGCAGCCCGGCCGACAGCGCCGTCGCGCGACACCGTTCAGGAGTTCCGAGGTCGCCGTTGCCGACCTCGCCGCGGGCCATATGCCAGAGGCAGGCGAACGCTCCCGCTCCGTGTACCGATGCCGGGCTCGCCCACCTTGATGACTGAATACCGCCCTATCGGACAGTGTGGCCGATTTTGCAGCCACGCTGTTGTCACCGGGTCGGCAGCGGGCAATGCTCGCTTCTCGTAGCAAGACATGGCCACCTCGTGCGTGCGCGGCGGCTCCGGCCTGATCATCGGCTCGCCGCGTTCCCCTCCACCGTGCCGCTCTCCCGCATGCCCTGCATGCGCACATTCCACTCCAGAAGGAGTTCTCGATCCACATGTACAAACGCTCGGGGTTTCTCGCCCTCACCACGGTGGGTGTCGTCATGTGCACCGCCGGTCTCGCGCCCTCGGTCAGCCAGGCGGTCGGCAGCGCCGCCGACGGGGGTGGGTCCTACGCCGAAACGCACGGCCTGACCACGGATGACATCAGGCATATCAACGCGGTGAACGAAAAGGCTCTGAACTCAGGTCGGCCGGGCCATCCGACGGGATTACCGCCGAGCGCCGGCGAGTCCCCCGGGACCTCCGCGACGGCCGACGACCGGGTGACACCTCCCGCCGAACCGCTCGGCAGCCTGCCCGACGCGTACCGGGCCCGCGGGGACAGGGCCGCCACCGGTATCAGCAATTACATACGCAAGTGGCAGCAGACCTACAGTCACCGCGACGGCCGACCTCAGCAGATGACCGAGGCGCAGCGAGAGCAGTTGTCCTACGGATGCGTCGGCGTCACCTGGGTCAATTCGGGCCCCTACCCGACGAACAAACTGGCCTTCGCGTCCTTCGACGAGGACCGGTACAAGGACGCTCTGGAGAACACCGGCCCACGACCGGGCGAGACGCGTGCCGAGTTCGAGGGACGCGTCGCCAAGCAGAGCTTCGACGAGACGAAGGGGTTCGACCGGGCTCGTGATGTCGCGTCCGTCATGAACAAGGCCTTGGAGAACGCCCACGACGAGGGCACCTATCTCAGCAACCTCAAGGCGGAACTCACGAAGAAGAACGACGCCCTGTCCGAAGAGGGCAGCCGTTCGAACTTCTACTCAGCCCTGAGGAACACGCCTTCCTTCAAGGAAAGGAACGGGGGCAACCACGACCCGTCCATGATGAAGGCGGTCATCTACTCGAAGCACTTCTGGAGCGGACAGGACCCCAGGGCCTCCTCCGACAAGCGGAAGTACGGTGACCCTGAGGCTTTCCGACCCGACCGGAACACAGGGCTGGTCGACATGTCGAAGGACAGGAACACCTCACGGAGCCCCGCCGCGCCCGGCGAGAGCTACGTCAACTTCGACTACGGCTGGTTCGGGGACCAGAAAGAAGCAAACCCCGACAACACCATATGGACCCACGCCAATCACTATCACTCGCCCGGCGGCGCCATGGGACCCATGCAGGTGTATGAGAGCAAGTTCCGCAGCTGGGCCGGCGGCTACACGGACTTCGACCGCGGAACCTACATCGTCACCTTCATACCCAAGAGCTGGAACACCGCCCCCGCCAAGGTGAAGCAGGGCTGGCCGTAGCATCCCGCCCCTCACCACACGGAGCGGGGCGACCCGTCGATGACGCACGGCGGACCGCACGGTGGTGCCCGGGGGCGTGAGAGCTCCCGGGCACCCTCCGAAGGCTCAGCGGGTGGTGGAGCCGAGACACCGTGGGCCGTGCCATGGCATCGGGACAGTGGGTGGCGACGGGACGCGAGTTCAAGCGCATGTGTCCCGGATCACTCAACCTCACCGCCGGTCCAGGTCGTCGAGAGGGTGAGCTCAGAGGAGGGGACATGCAAAGTGCTGTCGGTGACGCGGAATTCGCCGAGTTCACACGGGCCCGCTGGGGGCCTCTCGTGCGCTTCGCGTACGGGCTGACGTTGGACGTCGGACGCGCGGAAGACCTCACACAGGAGGCATTGGTCCGCTTCTGGCGCATGCGCGGCAGGGTGGCGGTCGAGCGGCCCGAGGCCTACGTCCGCCGCACGCTCGTCAACCTGGCCGTGACGGCGGGTCGGCGTCGCTGGTGGAGCGAGCGGGTCCTCGGGCGTGTCCCGGACATCGCGAGTCATCCGGAGTCCGATCCCGGCCACGGCAGTGCCCAGCGCGACGAACTGCGCCGGGCGCTGGCGCGGTTGCCCGCGCGTCAGCGCGTGGTCGTGGTGCTGCGCTACGTCGAGGACCTGTCGGAACGCCAGGTCGCGGAACTGCTCGGATGCTCGATCGGCAGCGTCAAGTCCCAAGCGTCGCGCGGACTTTCGGCGCTTCGCGGCTCGGCCGCGCTCCAGGCGGCCCCTGAAGCGGTATCCGATTTTCGTCTGGCCCGAGGGGAGGCCGCGCGATGAGCGGCATGAACGGTGCGGAGCGGGTGTTGAAGGAATCGATCGACGAGGTCATCGACGGGTACCGGCCGACGGGTGATCCGTTCGACCGCGTCGAGACGGCCGTCCGTCGCCGTCGGCGCAGGAACCGGGCCATGGTGGGTGCGTCGCTCGCCGCCCTGGCAGCGACGTCGGTCGGCATCGTGGTCGCGCTGCCGGGCGGCGGCGGGCAGCCGTCCGAGGGGCCGGCGGCTTCCTCCGTCGAGTCACCGATCGTGGAGCTGCCGGGCTACGAGACGGTGCCCGGCACGGTCTACCGGGTCGCGCGCGGGACGCACGCCGGGGTCGAATGGCAGGTGGGTTCGGCCGAGGGCCGGCAGGGCCAGGCATGCCTGGTCTCTCGGAACACGCTGATCGGAATCGCCGCGTGCTTCCCCACCGGGGACGCCGCGGTCCATTGGGCCGCGGCATCGTCGAGCAGCGCGGGAAGGACGGCCGACGAGCCGTTCACGGTCGTCGGGGTCGCCCCGCCAGGTGCGACACGGGTCAAGGTGGTGCTCCCCAACGGTTCCGGACCGGAGGCGGAGACCGTCGTGACCCCGACCGCGCCCGACACGCGCTTCTTCGCCGTACTCGTCCCGGCGAGCATCCGTCAGCAGGTTCAGGTGCAGGCCTTCGACGCGGCGGGCAGCCCCTTGGGGGCATCCGTGGCGGCCGACGGAAAACAGCAGTTCAGGGACCGTACGCCGCCGTGGTGCCGGACCGGCGGCGAACACCCTTCGGACGGCCCGGACACGACGACCGCCCCCGACCCGGACCCGAACCTCATTCCCGGAGCCCCGTGCGGAACGCCCTCTTCGGCTCTGGGCCGGCCGGTTGCGCCCTCGTCGGCGCCGACCTCTTCGGGTACGGCCCGGTGACGGGGAGAGGTCGGCGACGATCGCGTCGGCCGATCTCGTAGCACCGACGGGTGCACGGTACGGACAAGGCCCCGCGCTCGTCCGCCGTCCGGCGGGGTACGGCGCGGTCGGGTGGGGGTGCGGTGGGCGTCAGGGGGTGTGGGTGAGGGTGTCGTCGAGCCAGTCGTAGATGCGGGCGTTGGCGAGACGCATGGCGCCGGGGTGGCAGTGGGCTCCGGCGCCTTCCTCCGCGGTGAAGAGCATGAGGGTCTTGGGGCAGGTGAGGTGGTCGTAGAGCTGCTCGGGCTGGCCCTGGAAGAACATGTCCTCCTCGGCGTCGCAGACGAGGGTGGGGCATTGGATCCGCTCGGCGATCCCGCCGGCGAGGGTGTAGTCGAGGTAGGAGGCGTTGAAGGCGCGGGGGGTGTCGACCCCCATGACGTACATGCCGTGGTTGAGCGCCCAGCGGGCGATCGGGTCCTTTTCCATGATCTGGTCGATGGCGGCGTCGAGTTCCGGGGCGGAGTCCGCCCGCAGGAGGCGTTCGGCTTCCTCGCGGTCACCGGGGATGTTGCGGACGGAGGTCTGACCGAGGTCGTAGAGGCCGTCGACGGCTATCAGCGCGGCCAGCCGGTGTTCGAACGCGGCGGCCCGGGGGGCGAGGACTCCGCCCATGCTGAGGCCGACCAGTGCGATGCGGCTGTTGTCGACCTCCGGGATCGTCTCCGCGAAGTCGATCACCGGGGTGATGACGTTCTCCCAGTCCGGGCGGAAGACGAGGCCCTGGTGGTGACGCGGTCCGGGCATGCCGGGGCCGTCGAAGGCGAGCACGGTGTAGCCCCGCTCGACGGCGGCCATCGCCCCGAAGAAGTGCAGCTCCTCGGCGGTGCCGTCGAAGCCGTTGTGCATGATCAGCGTCGGCCGGGGGGTGCCCGAGTCGTCGACCCGGTAGAGGTAGCCGGGCAGCGTGGTGTTCTCGTACGGGATCAGGACCGGCTCGATGCGCGGGTCGGCGTAGAGGGCCGCGGCGGCCCTGAAGCACTCCACGGAGCGGTCGTAGGCGTGGTCGTGGCGCGGGTCGCAGTCCTTGCCGTGCAGGAAGAACTCCGCCGACCGGTAGTAGTTCGAGGCTCGCAGGAACCCGTCACGGGCGCTGACCCGGTGACCGGCCGCCAGGGCCTTCCGGGCCTCCGCCGACACCCGGCCGGCGGTCGCGAACCACTCGGTGTACCAGCTGTCGTAGTCGCCCTCGGTGATCCGCGCGGCGGTGGAGACGACCTCGCCGAAGTCGGCGCCGCCGTAGGCGATGTGGCTCATCGAGCGCAGGGTCTCGTACCAGAACTGGGTGTTGTTCGGGAACAGCAGCTGCTTCATGGCGGTCTCCTCCGGTCGGAACGACAAGCACAGATATGTGCTTGCGAGATCGACTGTAGGACCTCGCCCCATCAGAAGCAAATATCTGTGCTTAAGATGAAGGCGTGACTCGGAAACAACCGGACGCGCGCGTCCGAAGAAGCCCTGAACAGGTCCGCGCAGCCGTCCACCAAGCGGTCCTCGACCTCCTCTCGGCGCCGGAGGGCGAGGACCTGACCATCCCCGCGATCGCGCAACGCGCGGGCGTCAACCACACCAGCCTCTACCGGCGCTGGGGCGGCCTCGACGCGCTGCTGGCCGACACGGTGACCACCCGCCTGGAGCGCGACTCCCCGCTGAAGGACACCGGCAGCCTGCGCGGCGACCTCATCGCCTGGGCCGAAGCCAGCACCGCGAGCATGGACACGCCCGAGGGGCACGCCCTCGTACGCGCCGTCGTCCTGTCCATGCCGAGAAGCACGCAGGAGCGGAGCGAGCGCGCCCCGCACTTCCGGCGCCGCATGCGTTCCATCGAGCAGATCCGTGAGCGGGCCATGGCCCGGGGCGAGCACCCGCCGCCGCTGGAGCAGATCCTCGACCAGCTGGTCGCGCCCTTCTACATCCGGGCCATCTTCGGCATCGGCGTGCCGGCCACCGGCTACCCACAACTCCTCGTGGACAGACTTCTCGGCAGCGCCGGCGGACCCCCGCCCACTTCTCGGTGAGCTCCGCGGCGATGCGGGTCGGCTGCGCGCCTCACGCCCCTGTCGCGGTCATCCGCTCCATGACGGCGACCGGCAGCACCGGGTTCCGGGCCGCGACCTCCGCCGTCCCCTCGTCACCGAGCAGCTCGAAGAGGAGGGGTACCGGCACCCGTGGGTGCCGCGCCGCCATCGCCCGTACGCCGCTGTCCGGGTCGTCGAGCAGCCGTACCACCGAGTCCGGCGAGAGCCGGGGGTCGGTGGCGGCGCGCAGCCGTACTTCGGCGTCCTCGTCCCCGCTGAACCGTTCCACCAGGTCGGCCGTCGAGTCCGGATCGTCCAGGGCCAGTTGCCGCAGCCGCGGATGCGGGTCGTCGGCGTACCGGAGCAGGTCGCGCCGCGGGAAGTTCGGGTGCCCGTAGGGTCGGTCGGGGGTGGAGTAGCTCCCGTTCCACCACTGCCACACCTCCAGCAGCAGGTCCGCCGGAGCGTCCTCGCAGCGCTCGGCGAGGAAGAGCCGTACGACCCGGTCCTCGTCCCGGGCCAGCCGTGCCACGACGTCCGGCGGCAGTCGCCGGGCTGTGGCGACACTGCTGCGCAGCAGGAGGTGCGCGGATGCCGCGAGTCGGCGCATGGCCTCCTCGTCCTCGTGCAGCGCCTCCACCCACGCGATCGTCCGCCGGATCGTCCGGGGGTCGATGTCCACCGGTACGGTGGCCCGCCGCTCCTCCGCCAGCTCGGGGCGGGTGGACACGGCGAGTCGTACGTCACCGTCGGGATCGGCGGCGAGTACGTCGACCAGGTCGGGCTCCAGGTAGGGATTGCCGGCCAGGATCCGACGCAGCCAGGGGTCCGGGTCCGCGCAGAGCCGTCGGACGAGGTCCGGGGCAAGCCGGTAGCTCCCGGCGAGGTGGCGGTTCCCGGCGGCATCGAAGAACTCGGCCGTGAGCGGTACCTCCTCGTGCCGGGCGAGGGTGAGGGCGCTCCGCACGGCGGGATCGGGATCGGCCGCGAGCCGGGCCCGGGCCGCCTCGTCGAGGTCACGCCGGCCGGCCTCGCACGCCGCGGCCCGCACCCCCGGGAGCGGGTCGGCCAGCAGAGCGAGGCGCAGCGGGAGGGGCAGGGCCGGCATCCGGGCCAGTTCCTCCCGGACCGGGCCGAAGGGGTCCGCGGCCAGCGTCTCGTACGCCTCCCGCGTCAGCCCCTGCCCGGACAGGGCCGCGACCTCCAGGAAGAGTTGGCGCCGCGCACCGCCGGTCTCGCCGAGCACCAGGCGCGACCACTGGGCGGCGGAGAGCCGGAGGCAGGCGGGCACCTCGGTGAGCCGGCCGCGCACCCGCCGGTCGGGGTGGTCGACCGCGGCATCGACCACGGCCGGCGACAGGTCGCGCCGTGCCAGGAGATAGGGGGCCGCGTCCGGGTGGTCGAGCAGCCGGATCAGGACGCGGTCCGGTGCGGCCGCGTTGAAAACCAACCCCCGCAACCAGGCCTGTCGAAGCCGCGGCGCGGCCTGCGGCCCCCAGTCCCGATCCGGCCGACGCCCGTCGAAGCCTCGTGCGTCTGTCCCCATCCGAGGAAGGGTAGACGATCTCGGATCTCGGCATGGTCGCGGAGCGATCGACCTCCCCGGGGAACAGCGACGCCCGGCCGGGAGACGTGCTCCCGGCCGGGCGTCCCGACAGGCGTGCTGTCGGTGTCGCAGGGGCGGCAGGATTCGAACCTGCGGCCTTCGGTTTTGGAGACCGGCGCTCTGACCAGCTGAGCTACACCCCTTCGGTGGGACCAACCATGGCACGAACGCGCCCGGAGATCCAATCAATTCATACCTCGACCGGGTGAGAGTTCCTCCGTCACCGCTCCTCTCCGATCCGGGGGTGGCGGAACCTCGGGCCGCGGAGGATCGTGGGTGGGGGGAACCGTGGAGCGGGAGGTTCCGTCATGCCCCGAAGCCGACGAGCCCGGCGCCTGCGGGGCTCGCTCCTGGCGTTCGCGCTCCTCGTACCCGCCCTGCTGGGCGCGGCCCCGGGCGGCTCGGGCGAGACGATCTCCCTCGCCGGCAGCGAGCCCGGACTCCGGCTCGACGTCACGTTGACGCGGGTGGTCGACCCGGCCGCCCCCGCGGGTCAGGAGCCCGCCGGGAACGAGCGGCTCGTCGCGACACGCTTCCGCCTGGAGAACACCGGAACCGCTGTCTACCGGGACTCCCCCGCATCGGCCGCGCACCTGCTGACCACGACCGGACACCGGTTCAGCGGAGAGGACATCCCCACCACCGCGGGGCCGGCCTTCCCCGAGACGGTCACGCTCGACCCCGGCGGCACGGTGGAGGGATTCGTCGCCTTCCGGCTGCCGCGGGATTCCGACCCGGCCGCGGTCCAGTTCGCCCTCGACGCCGGCCTCGCCGACGACGTCGGCCATTGGAGCCTGCCGCTGTCTTGACTACGAGCCCTCGGAATCGCCCGCCACGTGCTCACGAACCCGGGAAGTCGACGACGGACAGGGCGAGGGGCAGCTCGTCGGTGCGGGACTGCGCCTCGGGCAGCCTGCCCTGCAGGAAGGTGCCGCTCAGGTAGTCGTCGGTGACCACCCAGGCCGAGTAGGGGATCCGGCCCTGGTAGGTGAAGCGGTCGATGACGTAGGGGACGGCGTCGGCCTCCAGCACTGACGGGTCATTCATCAGCTGGAAATGCAGGTGAGGGGCATTGGAGTTGCCGGTGTTGCCCAGTTCCGCGATCTTCTGGCCCTTCTTGATCTTGTCTCCCGGCTCGACCAGGAGACTGCCTTTGATCAGATGCGCGTACATCGCCCAGACGCCGCCGCCGAGGTCCTGGATGACGTGGTTGCCGTCCACGTTCTTGACGGTGATCTTCGGGCCGAGGACCGGGTCGTTGGCGGGCAGGATGCCGGGGGTGCCTGCCTCGACCGTGTCGAGCGTCGAGCTCACGGTGCCGTCGGCAACCGCGTACACCGCCTCGCCGTAGTCGGCGTAACTCTCGTTCTTCGTCTTGTCACCGCTGTAGAGCGTGCCCTCGTCGGTGAGTTTCATCCAGTCGATGGCGAAGCGCTGGAAGTTGGCCAGCTTCCCGTTCACCGAGTTGAGCGAGGGGCGGTGTGGCCCGCCGGTGCCGCAGCAGCCGTTCACGGCGACCCAGTCGTCCCCCTTCAGCGGGGGTGCGATGACCCGCGGTGTGCCGGCGGAGATGTCGAATGGCGCGGCGAGGTAGCTGATCGGGCTCGGCTTGGTGGCCGGGGGCACGGCCTGCCCTGTGAGGAACAGCCGGTGCATGACCTCGGCGGGCGCCTGGTCCAGAGAGTCGAATGTCAGGTCCACCATCAGGGCTCGGGACTGGCCGGGGGGCATGACGGTGTCGGTGGCGTTCGACGAGGGCAGCATCCGCAGCAGATTGCAGGCTCCGTACTCGCAGTCGGGATCGACCAGCTCGCGGCTGGAGAGGGTGGCGACGACGGTGTCAGGTCGTCCGGCGTCGACCACCTGCACCTGGGTGAGCGTGGCCGGAAGCCGCGAGGCGTTGGTCAACTGCAAGTCGTAGGAGACGTGGTACTTCTGGTCCGAGCCCAGCCAGGGGAACGTCGGATCGCTGATCGGTGTAACAACCACGGGGGTGAAGGCGTCCGGCACGCTCACGGCGGGCCGTGCACCGGCCGAGACGGCCGGCTCACCCGGGTATGAGGACGCTCCTGCCGCAGAGGTACCCCCCGCGAGGAGCAGCACCGCGACCAGCGCCGCGGAGAGCGTCATCGGGCGCTTTCGCCGCCCTCCAGGGTGCGGCAGCGTCCGTTGTCCTCGGCGTGCTTCTCCCGACGCCGACCGCTCGGTGATCCCGTTCGAGTCCGCACAGGAGCGTTGTACGTGCATCACTCCACCTCGCATGGCCAGGCGGCGGGGCGCCGCCTTCGTCGAACGGCTGGATGCCGCGCCGGCGAGCTGCTGGGGGCGGTCCGCGCGGAACGTGCGGGTTCGGTCCGATCGGACCGAACCTGCGGAGAGCTGCCAGGAGAACAGGACGGGATGGAACCGGCTCCGCTGCCTGGCGGTTCGACGTAGGGAGCGGCGAGCCCCTGCGCAGGGACGACCGTCGCGCTTGCGCAGGCCTGATCGATTCTCTCAATCCTGACATGACTCCGATACGGGCGCCAACCGCATGATTCTCATGCGGAAGGTTGCCGTACACGGCCGGAAAGGGAGCAGGCGCACTCAGGGTCTCAACCGACGCCTCCGGCCGACCGGCCCCTTGCGGGGAGGTGCTTCTGGCTCGGCGCCGAACGGACAGGCACCCGCGTCCGCCCGGACGGCCAGGCCATAGGGGACTCCGCGGTCGGCGAGCCCGGCCCTGAAGTGGGCCGGTCGGCCAACCCCGCTCGCAGGCCGCCTCCTTCGCATGTACCCCCTCACACCGGAGCGAGTTTCGGCCGCCCCCTTGACCACCCTGGTCCAGACCAATAGTTTCCGGCATGCACAGCGCACGCGCACACGCCCCGCTCCCCGCATCCGCAAAGGAAGCCCATGCGCCGCAGCATGCTCGGCAGGCTGGCCGTCGCCGCCTGCTCCCTCTCCCTGCTGACCGCCTTCGCGCCCGCCGCCGTCGCGCAGGCCGACGGCGGCGGCCACGATCGTTCGTACAAGAAGGTCGGCTACTTCACCCAATGGGGCGTCTACGGGCGGGACTTCCAGGTCCAGGACCTGGAGGCGAACGGCTCCGCCGGCAAGCTCACCCACATCAACTACGCCTTCGGCAACGTCAGTCCGCAAGGCCGGTGCTTCACCGGTAACGTTCCCGGCGAGGCCGACGCATGGGCCGACTACGTACGGCCGCTCGACGCGGCGAACTCCGTCGACGGGGTGGCCGACACCGGCGAGCAGCCGCTCGCCGGCAACTTCAACCAGCTGCGCGAGCTCAAGGCCAAGCACCCCGGCCTGAAGGTGCTGATCTCGCTCGGCGGCTGGAGCTGGTCCACGCACTTCTCGGACGCCGCGCTCACACCGGCCTCCCGCAAGGCCTTCGTCGAGTCCTGCATCGACCTCTACATCAAGGGCAATCTGCCGCAGGACGGCGCCCGCGGCGGCGCCGGGGCGGCCGCCGGCGTGTTCGACGGGATCGACCTCGACTGGGAATGGCCCGGCTCCGCGGGTGACACCGACACGAAGTACCGCCCCGAGGACAAACAGAACTTCACGGCGCTCGTCAAGGAATTCCGCACCCAGCTCGACGCGTACGCGCGGAGCCAGAAGCGGAAGACCAC
The DNA here is from genome assembly GCF_043201215.1 of Streptomyces sp. NPDC048331. Lineage (NCBI taxonomy): Bacteria > Bacillati > Actinomycetota > Actinomycetes > Kitasatosporales > Streptomycetaceae > Streptomyces > Streptomyces sp. NPDC048331. Next base: position 115,422 of record NZ_JBICYT010000004.1, read on the forward strand.
GTACGAGCTCAGTGCCTTCGTCCCGACCGCCCCCGCCAAGATCGACGCGGGCTTCGACGTCCGTCGGATCATGCGCGACCTCGACTTCGTGACCCTCCAGGGCTACGACTTCCACGTCTCGGGCGAGCCGAGGACCGCCCAGCAGTCCGCGCTCCGCGCCCGGGGCGACTTCAGCGTCGACGGCACGGTGGACGCCTGGCTCCGGCGCGGCGCCCCCGCGCACAAGCTCGTGATGGGCATGCCGTTCTACGGCCAGGGCTGGACCGGCGTCAGTGGGGGCGGGGACGGCATGGGGCAGCCGGCCACGGGCCCGGCGCCGGCCACCTGGGCCGCCGGGTACGAGGACTACAAGGAGCTGCGGAAGTTGGCCGCGTCCGGCACCTACACGATCCACCGGGACCGGCGCGGCGGCCACGCCTGGCTCTTCGACGGCACCACCCTGTGGACGTACGACGACCCCCAGGTGCTCCGCGCCAAGACCGGGTACATCCGTGAACACGGCCTCGGGGGCGCGATGTTCTGGTCGCTCGACGCGGACACCTCGGACGGCGAGCTGATGACGGCCGTCGACCGGGGCCTGCGCGGCCGCTGACCCCGGCCGCGGGGGCCCCCCCCCCCCCCCCCCCCCCCCCCCCCCCCCCCCCCCCCCCCCCCCCCCCCCCCCACAACCCCCCCCCCCCCCCCCCCCGCCCCACCGCTTACGCTCCCCGCATGAAGAACGAGACGGTACGGGCGGTCAACCGCCTCACGACACGCTGGGCCGCCCAGGCCCCCGTACGGGACTCGGGGACGGTCCTCGCCGCGTCCGGGGTGTGGCCGCTGCTCGCCCTGCTCGCCGACGGCGCGGGCGGTCCGGCCCGCGCCGAGCTGGCGGAGGCGCTGGACATACCCGCCGAGGCCGCGGCCGGTGCGGCGCGGGAACTGCTGGCCGCGCTGGCCGACGTACGCGGACTACGGGCGGCGACGGGACTGTGGGCCAGGACCGAGGTCCCCCTGGACGAGGTCTGGTCGGCGAAGCTGCCGCCGGACGCCCGGGGCACCCTGAGCGGTGTGCCCGGCACCGACGCGAAGGTGCTGGACGCCTGGGCGGCGGAGCGGACGGGCGGGCTGATCGAGCGGGTGCCGGTGTCGTGGCCCGAGGACACCCGCCTGGTCCTGGCCTCGGCGCTCGCGCTCCGGGTGCGGTGGACCGAGCCCTTCCAGGAGGCACCCGTCGCGGTGGCCGAAGGCCCGTGGGCGAGGCGGCCGCTGCGACGGCTGTCCCGGACCACGCGCGCGCCGGACGAGGTCCGGGTGGCCCACGGCCCGGCCGGGGCCGTCACCGTGCTGGAGGTCGCCGGCACCGAGGACGTGGACGTGCACCTGCTGCTCGGCGAGCCGGGAACACCGTCGGGCCCGGTGCTGGAGACCGGGCTCGCCGCCGTCACCGGCGCCGTCCCGTCCCTGCCGGTCGGCGAACTCCCCGACGGCACCCCGGGCCCCGGGCTGACCACCCGCACCGTGGATGCGCCCTTCCCGGTCGACCTGCTTCAGGTCCGTACCGTGGCCTTCTCCCTGTTCGCCGAACACGACCTGCTCGACCACGCCCCCCTGTTCGGGCTGGACACCGCCCGCGACGAGAACTTCGAACACTTCCCCGGTATCAGCTCCGAGCCACTCGCCGTCGGTTCGGCCCGGCAGTCCGCGATGGCCCGATTCCACGCGACGGGGTACGAGGCCGCGGCCGTCACCGCCGTCGCGGCACGGCCGGGCGGGGGCGCGCCGCCCCGCGTGCGGCACCGGGTCCGCCGGGCGGAGGTCCGCTTCGACCGTCCGTTCGGGTTCGTGGCCGTCCACCGGGACTCGCGGCTGGTCCTCGCCGCGGGCTGGGTCACCGATCCGGACCCGGCGGTCGAGGCGGACCGGTCCGCCGATGCGAGGCGGCCAACGCCGCCGTCTCGGTGAAGTCGGGGACGTGCCCGGTGCCGCCGCGACCGGAGACCGAGAGGGAGGCGGCGGCCATGCCGTACGCCACGGCGTCCGTGAGGGTGTCGCCGAGGACGAGGCGGGCGGTGGTCGTGCCGGTGAAGCAGTCCCCCGCACCGGTCGCGTCCACCGGCTCGGGGTCGACGGGCACGGGGTGGTACTCCGCCCGCGTGCCGTCGTCCAGCAACATCCGGTCGGCGCCCGCGGTGACCGCGACCGTACGGGCGCCGAGCCCGCGGCAGCGGGCCGCGGCGGTGCGCGGGTCGGCGGTGTCGAGCAGGGCCGACGCGTCGGCCGGGCATGAGGTCTTGAGCAGGCCGGTCAGCGGCGCGATCCGGGCCAGCAGCTCGCGGGCCTCGGCCGGGCCGGTCAGGCGGGAGCGGAAGTTGGGGTCGTAGGTCAGGTGCCCGCCCGCCCCGTGCACGAGGCGGGCCGCGGCCAGTACGGCGGCGCGGCTGCTCGACGACAGGGCGCCGGTGACGCCGCTGGTCACGAGCGCACCGCAGTCGGTCAGCAGCGCGCGCCAGGACGCGACGTGGTGGGGCGCGAGGGTGGAACCGGCGCTGCGGGTGCGCCAGTAGACGAACGCGCGGTCGCCGTCGGTGTCGGCGGACAGCAGGTAGGCACCGTTGGGGTGCGGGGCGCGGCGGACATGGGAGACGTCCACGCCGAGTTCGGCGGCCCGGCGGAGCAGCGGGCCGGTGAGTTCGTCGTCGCCGACCACGGCGAGCAGGGCGGTGCGGGCGCCTGCCGCGGCCGCGGCGGCCGCCGCGTTGAGGGCGTCCCCGGAGTAGGAGATACGGGCCCGGGTGCCGTCGACGGCCTCGCGCAGGGCGGTGTCCGCGTGGATCTCGACCAGGACCTCGCCGAGGACGAGGACGTCGTAGCGCGGAGCCTCTCCGCGGGGCACGGTCAGCGCTCCCCGGCAGCGTCGTGGGGCGCGTCGCACGGCGGGGCCGCTGCGGCGAACACGGCGGCCAGTTGGTCCGGATCGGTCGGTAGTCCGCCGCCGATGCCCACCGCCGTGGCGCCGGCCGCGAGCCAGTCGGGGACCTCGGCGGGCCGGATGCCGCCGGTCGGGACGATCACCGCGCCGGGCAGGACGGCCCTGAGCGAGCGGACGAACCCGGGGCCGCCCACGTGCGCCGGGAAGACCTTGGCCGCTCCGGCGGCCCGGACGGCGGCGGCGATCTCACCGGGGGTGAACCCGCCCTCGATGAACACGGCTGCGCGGCGTACGGCCACGGCGCGGACCTCGGGGGCCGGGTATGGGGAGACCAGGAAGGCGGCGCCCGCGTCCAGGGCGGTCTCCGCCTGCGCGGTGGTGGTGACCGTGCCGACGCCGATGAGCGCCGGACGGCCGTGGACGTCGCTCAGCGGGGCGGTACGGGCAACGGCCCCGGCCCAGCCGGGGGTGGAGGTGGTGAGTTCGACCGCACGGCAGCCGGCGGCGAGCAGGGCGGTGGCGCGGCGAACCGCCTCGGCGGCATCGGCCTCGCGCAGCACGGGGAGCACGCGCTGGGCGGCCAGCACCGCGTACGGATGATCGGGCAGGCGATCGGTCAGGTGATCGGACGGGCGATCGGGCAACGGAGGACCCTCCCCTAGGCTCCACGCGCTTGTTCCACGTAGTGGAACGGCGTACCGTGTCGCGGCACCATACGGTCCAGACCCTACCCACGCGAGGAGCGCTCGTGTCAATGGATGAGGCGGCGGCGGGCGGGCGCGCGGGGCGGACCTCCGCCGCCGGCACCGCCTTGGAGAAGTCCCTGCGCGTGCTGGAGGCGGTGGCCGCGCCCGGCGGCCCGCATCGCCTCGCCGATGTGACGGCGGCGGCCGCCGTGCCCAAGTCGAGCGCCTTCCGCATCCTGGCCTCGCTGGTCGAGCAGGGCTTCGTACGCCAGGAGGCCGACAGTCGGTACGGGGTGGGTCCGCGGCTGCGCGGGCTGTCCGCCCTGGTCGACGCCGGGGAACCGGCGAGCATCGGACGCATCCTCGGCGAACTGCGGCGGGCCACCGGCCAGACGGTCCATCTGGCCCTGCACAGCGGGCGGACCATCACCTACATCCGCAAGCTGGAGAGCGAGGAGCAGCCCTTCCGGACGGCCTCCCGCGTCGGCATGCGGATGCCGCTGCACACGACCGCGATCGGGAAGAGCATCCTGGCCCTGCTGCCCGCCGAGGAGGTACGGGAACTGATCGACGCGACCGGGCTGCCGCGCCGGACGCCGCACACCCTCACGACCGCACGGGCCCTGCACGCCCAACTGGCGGCGGTCCGCGCCCAGGGCTTCGCCGTCGACGACGAGGAGAACGAGCCGACCATCCGTTGTGTCGGCGCGGCGATCCTCGGTCCGACGGGCCGTCCGGTCGGCGGGGTCAGCGTCACCACCGTCACCTTCCTGGTGTCCCGCGAGGAGATCGAGGCGTACGCACCGGCCCTGCGCACGGCCGCGGAGGCGCTGGCTCCGCTGCTGTGACCCCGGTGGAAGGGCCGCGAGAACGCTTCGCAAAAATTCTTCCGGATAACTGTTATCGACGCCCCCGTCGACGGTCTCCCATGTATCGGGCATCATCGACCGCCGGTACGGACAGGGAACATCACATGACTAGTCAGCACACCGCAGCGCTCGTGGCAGCGGCCCGCGCGGGTGACCCCCGCGCGCAGGACGAGCTCGTCAGCGCCCATCTCCCGCTCGTGTACAACATCGTCGGGCGGGCCCTGAACGGGTCCTGCGACGTGGACGACGTGGTGCAGGACACGATGCTGCGGGCGCTCGACGGGCTGGGCGGCCTGCGGGTGGACGAGAGCTTCCGGTCCTGGCTGGTGGCGATCGCGATGAACCGCGTACGGGCGCACTGGCAGGCCCGGCAGAGCGGTTTCGGTGAGAGCACCCTCGAGGACGCGAGCGATGTCGCCGACCCGGGTGCCGACTTCGTCGACCTGACCGTCGCCCGCCTGCAGCTCGCCGGGCAGCGGCGCGAGACGGCCCGCGCCACCCGCTGGCTGGAGCCCGAGGACCGGGCACTGCTGTCCCTGTGGTGGCTGGAGTGCGCCGGGGAGCTGACCCGGGCGGAGGTGGCGGGCGCGCTGGAACTGACCCCGCAGCACACGGCGGTGCGGGTGCAGCGGATGAAGGCGCAGCTGGAGTCGGCCCGTGTGGTGGAGCGCGCGCTGGACACGCACCCGGCGTGCGAGGAGCTGCGGACCGTGATGGGCGGCTGGGACGGGGAGCCCTCGGCGCTGTGGCGCAAGCGAATAGCCCGGCACGCCCGTGAATGCGTACGTTGCTCCGGTCTGTGGAGCGGACTCGTTCCGGCGGAGGGGTTGCTCGCCGGTCTGGCCCTGGTCCCCGTCTCCGCGGCTCTGCTGGCGGGGATGAAGACGGCCGGGGCGGCCGGCTTCGCCCCCGCGAGCGTCGCCTTCGCCGAGGGTGTCGACGGGGGCTTCGGGGGCGGGGGCTTCGACGGGGGCGGCTTCGACGACGCGGCGACCCAGCTCACCCCGGTGGCCGACATGGGCGGCGGTGGCCGGGGCGCGCTGCGCAAGCGCCGCCAGAGCCGCCGCCGGGTGGTCGGCGGTGCGGTGCTCGCCGCCTGTGTCGCGGGCGGCGGACTCGTGTACCTCGGGGGGCTGCCCGGTTCCGGCGACACGAAGGACGGCGCCTCCCCGGCCGCGACCCCGCTGGCCGCGCTCTCGGCGACCGAGTCGCCCGCTCTGCCCTCGGAGTCGGCCTCGCCCTCCGCCTCCCCCTCGCCCTCCCCGTCGGCATCCGCCTCGCCGAGCCCGTCGGCGAGCCCCAGCCCGACGCAGTCCAAGAGCAAGTCCCCGACCCCGAAGGCCTCACCGGCCAAGCCGGCCCCCGCGCCGCCGTCGGGGATCGCCGGCCAGGTCGTAGCCCTGGTCAACAGCGAGCGGGCAGCGGCCGGCTGCGGCCCCCTCAAGGAGGATCCGCAGCTTCGTACGGCCGCTCAGGGGCACTCCGACGACATGGCTGCCCGGGACTATTTCGACCACACCAGCCCGGACGGCAAGGACCCGGGCGACCGGACGACCGCGGCCGGCTACCGCTGGTCGACGTACGGGGAGAACATCGCGCGGGGCCAGCAGACGGCCCAGTCGGTCATGGACTCCTGGATGAAGAGCCCGGGCCACAAGGCGAACATCCTCAACTGCTCGTTCAAGGACATCGGGGTGGGCATCCACCAGGGCTCGGGCGGCCCCTGGTGGACCCAGAACTTCGGCGCGCGGTAGGGCACGGTCGCGCGGCCCGGAGGAGCTACGGGGCCTCGGGCCGCAGGCCCCGTAGCTTCTCCGGGTTGACGCTGACGCGCAGTGCGGTGATCCGGCCGTCGGTGGCCTCGAAGGTCATGGCGCCGACGGTCACACCCTGGTGGACGAGCAGCAGGCCCGGCTCGCCGTTGATCTCGGCGAGGCGCAGCACCCCTTCACGGGCCTCGGACTTGGCCATGACGCCGAGCCACCAGCGGGCGACGTGGTCGGCTCCGTGCAGCGGCCGGCGGGCGGCGGTGACGATGCCGCCGCCGTCGGCCCAGGAGACGACGTCGGGGGCGAGGACCGTGAGGACCTCGCCGAGGTCCCCGCCGAGGCAGGCCTGCCGGAACTTCTCGACGATCTCGCGCTGCTCGGCCGCCTTGGCGGTGAAGCGGGGGCGGCGGGCCCGGACGTGTTCGCGGGCCCGGTGCGCGGACTGGCGGACGCTCGCCTCGGACTTCCCGACGACCTCCGCGATCTCGGTGTGGGAGTACCCGAACACCTCGCGGAGCATGAAGACCGCGCGCTCGGTCGGAGTCAGGGTCTCCAGTACGACGAGGACCGCCATCGAGACGGTGTCGGCGAGTTCGGCCTCCTCGGCGATGTCGGGCGAGGTGATGAGGGGTTCGGGCAGCCAGGGCCCGACGTACGCCTCGCGGACGACCTGCGCCGACCTGAGCCGGTTGAGGCTCAGATTGGTGACGGTGCGCACCAGGTAGGCCCTGGGGTTCTCGACGGCCGTGTGATCGGTTCGGTGCCAGGCGAGCCAGGCGTCCTGCACGATGTCCTCGGCGTCGGCGACACTGCCCAGCATGCGGTAGGCCGTGCCGAACAGCAGTCGCCGATGTTCCTCGAATTCCTCACTCATGATCGCCACGGTGTCATCCGGCGAGCCGGATGATCAAGGCGGGGTCAGTGGTGGAAGCCGGACCGCGGCTCGGCGGCCGGTACGGGCGGGGGCGTGGCCGTCAGGTGTTCCACGGCCGCGCGCAGGTCGGTGACGAGGAGGGCCATCTGGTCTCGGGTCACGCCGTGCCGGACGAGGACGCGTTGGATGACCGTGTCGTCGCGGTCGGCGGGCAGCGGGTACGAGGGCACCTGCCAGCCGCGCATGCGCAGCCGGTCGGAGAGGTCGTAGAGGCTGAACGGGGTGGCGTCCGGGTCGGTGAGCTTGTAGGAGACGGCGGGCAGGGCGCCCTGTCCGTCGTAGAGGAGGGTGAAGGGGCCCATGTCGGCGATCTGCCGGGCGAGGTACTGGGCGGTGTCGGCGCAGGCCTCCTGGACGCGCCGGTAGCCGGCCCGGCCCAGGCGGAGGAACAGGTAGTACTGCGCGATGATCTCGCCGCCGGGGCGGGAGAAGTTGAGGGCGAAGGTCGGCATGTCGCCGCCGAGGTAGTCCACCTTGAAGACGAGGTCGGCGGGGAGCAGGTCGGCGGTGCGCCAGATGATCCAGCCCACCCCCAGCGGCGCGAGTCCGTACTTGTGGCCGGAGGTGTTGATCGAGGCGACGCGCTCCAGCCGGAAGTCCCACACCACGTCCTGGTGGAGGAAGGGCGCCACGAACCCGCCGCTCGCGGCGTCCACGTGGACGGGGATGTCCCAGCCGTGCTCGGCCTGGATCCGGTCGAGCTCGGCGGCGATCTCGGCGACGGGCTCGTAGTCGCAGGTGTAGGTGACCCCGAGGATGGCGACGACGCCGATGGTGTTCTCGTCGACGTACTCGGCGAGCTGGTGGGCCTGGAGACCGGTGGCGTCGGCCTCGACCGGAACCTGACGCAGTTCGACGTCGAAGTAGCGGGCGAACTTCTCCCAGCAGATCTGGACCGGGCCGCACACCAGGTTGGGGCGGTCGGTGGGCAGTCCGGCGGCACGGCGGCGCTCGCGCCAGCGCCATTTGAGGGCGAGTCCACCGAGCATGGCGGCCTCGCTGGAGCCGGTGGTGGAACAGCCGGCAGCGGTGGCGCCCGCGGGGGCGTTCCACAGATCGGCCAGGATGTTGACGCAGCGGGACTCGATCTCGGCGGTCTGCGGGTACTCGTCCTTGTCGATCATGTTCTTGTCGAGGCAGACGTTCATCAGGCGGTGCACGCCCTCGTCCGACCAGGTGGTGCAGAAGGTGGCGAGGTTCTGGGCCGCATTGCCGTCCAGGAGCAGCTCGTTGCGGAGCAGTTCGTAGACGACCTCGGTGGGAGAGTGGTCCTCAGGGATCTTGTACTTGGGGAGGATCTGGCCGCTCAGCGTGGACGCGAACACGTCCGTGTCGGCGTCCTGGGCGCGTACGTCCTTCGTCTCATGAAGAGCCATATCGGAACTATAGGCGCAAAAACTGGCATTACCGGGCAGGACGGCCTTGTGCTCCGTCCCTGCGGCGGCCGCCGCGCAGCGGATACGACGAACCACCACGCCGATCCTGAGGGCCGCACCTCGCCCTCAGTGACCGGCGCGCGGTTCGAAGCAGCCACCCTCGGGGTACGGGCCGTTGGTCTTCACCTCGTAGTCGGTCTGTTGCACGAAGGCGGTGACGCAGGCGTCGTCATGGACGCGGACACCGACCGCCGCGCCTTCCGGGGTGACGTAGTGATCCGTCTCGATGCGCGGCTCCATGCCCCGCACGCCGAGCGTTCCGCCGAGCCACTCCCCCATCGGCCCGAACCGCTCCTCCTGGAAACCGACGTCGAGCAGGGCGGCACGTACGCTTCCCGGATCCCACGCCCCGGCCTCCCAGAGACGCTTGAGGACGGGCTCGACGCGGTCGGCCTCCCGCCGGGCGTCCTGTGCGCTCGCGGGAGACATCTCGCCCGGGATACGGAAGGCGTTGTTCGTCTACCGCCAACCCAGGAACGCCGTCGAGGTCGACCGCCTGCTCCACGCCGCCTGGACCGACCCGCTCGCCGGCTACGGCTGGGACGGGGATCGACACTGGACCACCGACCCCGTCCGCACCTGGTGGCGCGAGCGAGCCCGACTGCGCGCCTGGGCCATCGATCTCAGGGCCGCCTGGTCGGGTCACCCTGACGCATATCGCCAGGAGGCGGCCACCGGGCTGAGCGAGCTCCTCACCTACCTCGACGGCGGCCTTGAAACCGACCTGCGGCTCTACCTCTTCCGGCTCGAGGAACGCCGCTCCCCGAACCCCTCCGAGCCGCTGCCCGAACTGGACCCGTGAGGGCATGAGCGGCTCCCGGGCAGGGTGGATCAGTGCTGGTCGAAGACGTACCCATGCCCTTCCCCGGCCGGACAGGCAAAGAACCGGAAGTCGCCGCATCTCCCTACCGTGATCCCGGTGGTTGGTCACTGGCCACGGTGAACATCAGGTGGCAGGGGGCGCCACAGGTCAGGCACGGGATGTCGTAAGGCTCCGTCAGATGCCACGTGGGCCACTTGCCGAACTTGATCCCGGCCACCTGGGTGATGACATCGCCTCCGTCTCCGGTCGCCCCCACGTACTCCTGCACGGACTTGAGGAGTTCTCCGTCCGGCAGGGCCTGCGGGTAGGGAGAGTCGACGAGGGGCACGGGGGCGAGCGTGCACGGGTCCGGGCTGTATCCGTAGTCCGGGTCCTCCTGCCGAACCGGTGATGGGGGCGAGGTGAGTACGCGCCTCACCTCCGCGCTGCTGCGCCGGCGGATCTCCGCGATCGGGCTGACGTCGGCGTGCGGAGCCGGCGGATCCCAGTGCACATCGGGGCACCACAGGAGCTGAAACACGTCCTTGTCCTCGGGCCACCAGTCGCCCGGCGCGTTCTTCCGGTACACCTGCGCCACCGCCACCATGGCGGTCGCCGGCGTCCCGGGATCGGACTTCTCGTCCGGGACGTCGCAGTACGGCCAAGCCTCGTCGGCCGGCCAGAGCAACGGTCCACCCACAGAACTCTGATGGACGGCCGGCTCCCCCGGTGCGGGTGCCAGTACCACGGCCGGCAGGGCATACGGTGCGAGTCCGGGCACAGCGGCGACGATCTCCTCGACGGAGGGCCTGGTGTGGTCTCGCGTACGACAGGGGCGGGATGAGTGGAGGAGGGTACGGTCACCACGCCGCGCGGCCGCTTTCGGCACGCCGCACCGCCCCCTGGAGCGGGTCTGACGCTCTGCTTCCGGCCGACTCTGCAGTGTGACGCCGCGCATAGCGACCCCCTCACCCAGAAGAAATTACTGTCGAGTAGAGTTCACGCAATAGATCTTCCCGTTCGAGGCCCCGAAGTAGCGCCGAACGGGAAGATCATCCAACTTGTTCTACCGGAAACTTATCCGCGCATGTCCGGATACAGGCCATGCCTCTCCGGAGCCCTGATACCTCTTCGGCCATGAAGAAGATCACTCGCCGTCAGGCCTTGGGGGCAACAGCCGGTGCCCTCACCGCTCTCGGTCTGACCGCCGCTGCCGCGGGCGCCACGAACGCCGCCGCGACCCCCACCGAGCCCACCACCCCGGGCACGGTCGACGAGGTCTACAAGGGCCGTCGTATCCAGATCACCGCCGGCGGTGGTGGCCACCACGGCGGCCACCACTCGCCCGGCCAGCCCACCGTCCGAATAGACGGCCGGGAACTGCACATCATGCGCAACGCCGATGGCACCTGGATCAGCGTCATCAACCACTACGAGACCTTCGCCGACCCGAAGCTCCTCGCCCGTGCCGCGGTCCGCGATCTCCAGGGCGCCGCCCTCGTTCCCTTCGGAGGTGCGGCATGACCGTACGCAAGAACCAGGCCACGCTGACCACCGAGGAGAAGCGCGCCTTCGTCTCGGCCCTGCAGGAGCTCAAGCGGAACGGCAGCTACGACCGTTTCGTCACCACCCACAACGGCTTCATCATGAGCGACACCGACTCGGGCGACCGCGTCGGCCACCGCTCCCCCTCCTTCCTGCCGTGGCACAGACGCTTCCTCCTGGAGTTCGAGGAGGCACTGCAGAAAGTGGACGCGAACCTCGCGCTCCCGTACTGGGACTGGACGGTGGACCGGACCTCCCGCGCCTCCCTCTGGGCCCCCGACTTCCTCGGCGGCACCGGACGGGCCCGCGACGGGCAGGTCATGGACGGTGGGTTCGCGTACTCGACGGGCAAGTGGAACATAAACGTCCGCGTGGACGGGCGTGCCTACCTGCGCCGCGATCTCGGCACGTCCGTCGCCCAGCTGCCGACCAAGGCCGAGGTGGACGCCGTACTCGCCATGCCGGTCTACGACATGGCCCCCTGGAACAGCTCCTCCAACGGGTTCCGCAACCACCTGGAGGGCTGGCGCGGCGCCAACCTGCACAACCGGGTGCACGTGTGGGTCGGCGGGCAGATGTCCACCGGCGTCTCCCCGAACGACCCGGTGTTCTGGATGCACCACGCCTTCATCGACAAGCTGTGGGCCGAGTGGCAGGCCAAGCACCCCCAGTCCACGTACCTTCCGGCGGCGGGCACGCAGAACGTCGTCGACCTGAACGACACCATGCGGCCCTGGAACAACGTGACCCCGGCGGACATGCTGGATCACCGGAAGTTCTACACCTTCGACACCGAACCGGTCGCCGCCGCCAGCCAGCGGTAGTGCAGTTCGGGGCGGCCGACCTGGCCGTACCGGGGGGTGCGGTCCGCGCGGCCGGTGTCCACCAGGTGCTCCAGGTAACGGCGGGCGGTGATCCGGGAGATCCCCGCCGCCTCGGCCGCCGCCGCCGCGGTCAGACCCTCGGGCGCCGACCGCAGCAGGGCGGCGACCCGGTCCAGGGTCGGTCCGCTCAGCCCCTTGGGGAGCTCGGCCGGGCGGGGTGCGCGGAGCGCGGCCATCGCCCGGTCGACGTCGTCCTGGCCGACCGCCTCGCCCGCTGTCTGGCGGAACTCGGCGTAGCGCAGGAGCCGTTCGCGCAGCGTGGGGAAGGCGAACGGCTTCAGGACGTACTGGACCACGCCGAGGGAGACGCTCTCGCGGACCACGGCCAGGTCCCGCGCGGAGGTCACCACGATCACGTCGACCGGATGTCCGGCGGCACGCAGCCCGCGCGCGAAACGCAGGCCGTGCCCGTCCGGCAGTCCGAGGTCCAGGAGCAGCAGGTCGACAGGGGTCCGCTCCAGGAAGCGGGTGGCCTCGGCGAGCGAGTGCACGGCTCCGGCGGCGGTGAAGCCGGGCACCCGTCCGATGTAGAGCGCGTGCGCGTCGGCGGCCACCGGGTCGTCCTCGACGATCAGCACGCGCACCTCGCCGCCGCTCATCGGGGGCCTCCCGGGCCCGCCGGGCCCGCCGGAGCCGCCGGAGCCGCCGGCGCCGCGGCGGGCGCGGGCTCGGACGCGGACGTGATCGGCAGGCGGACCGTGAACTCCGCTCCCCCGCCCGGTCCCTGGGCCGCGACCACGGCGCCGCCGTAGCGCTCCGCGACCTGCCGGACCAGGGCGAGGCCCAGGCCGCGGCCCTCGCCTTTGCCGGACCAGCCCCGGCGGAACACGTCCACCCCTTCGGGCAGCCCGGGTCCGTTGTCCGCGACCCGCAGCAGCAGCTCGTCCGGCTCGGGCCGCAGCGTCACCGCGATCCGGGCCCCCGGTACGGCGGTGAGCGCGTCGACCGCGTTGTCGATGAGATTGCCGAGCACGGTGACCAGGTCCCGGGCCGGCGGCAGCCCGCCCCCTTCGGCGAGACTGCGGCTGTCGGCGGTGACGACCAGTTCGACGCCGCGCTCGTGCGCCTGGGCCGCCTTGCCCAGAAGCAGCGCCACCAGCACCGGCTCCCCCACCGCCGTGACCACTTCGTCGGTGAGTGCCTGGGCGAGTTCCAGTTCGGCGGTGGCGAAGTCGACGGCCTCGTCCGCGCGACCGAGCTCGATGAGCGAGACCACGGTGTGCAGCCGGTTGGCCGCTTCATGGGCCTGGGAGCGCAGCGCCTGGGTGAAGCCCCGCTCGTGGTCCAACTCGCCGGTCAGTGATTGCAGTTCGGTGTGGTCGCGCAGGGTGACCACGGTGCCCCGGCGGCCGCCGCCCGCGACCGGCGAGCTGTTGACCACCAGGACGCGGTCCGCGGTCAGGTGGACCTCGTCCACCCGGGGCCGGTCCGCGAGCAGCGCCCCGGTGAGCGGGGCCGGCAGCCCGAGGTCGGCGACCTTGGTGCCGGTGACCTCACCCGGCAGAGCCAGCAGTTCGCGTCCGGCGTCGTTGATCAAGGTGATCCGCCGCTGCCCGTCGAGCATCAGCAGTCCCTCGCGGACCCCGTGCAGGGCCGCCTGGTGGTAGTCGTACATCCGGCTGAGCTCTGCCGCGTTCATGCCATGAGTGTGACGGCGCAGCCTCGCGTTGACGACGTACGTGCCCACGCCGCCCAGGGCCAGCGCGCCGCCCGCGACCCAGGCGAGGGCGGAGAGCTGCGTGGCGAGCCGGTCGCTGATGGCGCGGACGGTGATCCCCGCGCTGACCAGGCCGATGACCCGGCCCTCGTCCGTGAGCGGGGTGACCACGCGGATGGAGGGGCCGAGGGTGCCGGTGTACGTCTCGCTGAAGGTCTCGCCGCGCAGCGCGGGGGCGGTGTTGCCCATGAACGGCTCGCCGATCCGACGCGGGTCCGGATGGGTCCAGCGGCGCCCTTCCGGGGACATGATCGTCACGAAGGCCACCCCGGAGTCCGCGCGGACCTGCTCCGCATAGGGCTGGAGCAGGGCGGACGGGTCGGTCCCGCCCGCCGCTCCCCGTACGGCCTCCCGTACGGACGGGGAGTCGGCGACCGCGCGGGCCACGGCCCCGGCCTGGCGGCGGGCGGCCTCCTCGGCCTGGCCCCGTGCGGTGGCGTACGCGAAGACGGCGCAGCCCGCGACGACCACGGCGACCAGCAGCACCTGCATGGCGAAGAGCTGGCCGGCGAGGCTGCGCGGCGGGCGGGGGAAGCGGAACATGGCGCTCAGTGTGCCCCGGGTCGTGAACTCAATGAACGTAAGGGTGACCGGGGTCACAGCCCTGGGCGATGGTCTCCCCGAACGTAATCACCACCGGGAGGCATCGTGGCCGCCAGGCGCGACAGAACGCACTATCTCTACATCGCGGTGATCGGCGCGGTGCTGCTCGGCATCGCCGTCGGCTTCGCCGCCCCCGGCGTGGCCGTGGAGCTCAAACCGCTGGGCACCGGGTTCGTCAACCTCATCAAGATGATGATCTCGCCCGTGATCTTCTGCACGATCGTGCTGGGCATCGGATCCGTGCGCAAGGCCGCCAAGGTGGGCGCCGTGGGCGGACTCGCCCTCGGCTACTTCATGGTCATGTCCACGGTGGCGCTGGCCATCGGCCTGCTGGTCGGCAACCTGCTGGAACCGGGCAGCGGACTGCACCTGACCGAGGCGGCGCGCAGTGCGGGCGAGGCACAGGCCAAGGCGGGCGGGGCCGAGAGCACGCCGGAGTTCCTGCTCGGGATCATCCCGACCACCCTGGTGTCCGCCTTCACGGGCGGCGAGGTACTGCAGACGCTGCTGGTGGCGCTTCTGTGCGGGTTCGCGTTGCAGGCCATGGGCGCGGCGGGCGAGCCGGTGCTGCGGGGCATCGGGCACATCCAGAAGCTGGTCTTCCGAGTACTCGCGATGATCATGTGGGCGGCTCCGGTGGGCGCCTTCGGAGCGATCGCGGCGGTCGTCGGGGCCACCGGCATCGACGCGCTGAAGTCCCTGGCCGTGATCATGATCGGCTTCTACACGACCTGCCTGCTGTTCGTGTTCGTGGTCCTCGGCACGCTGCTCCGGGTCTGCACCGGGGTCAGTGTCTTCGCCCTGCTGCGCTATCTGGGCCGGGAGTTCCTGCTGATCCTCTCGACCTCCTCCTCGGAGTCGGCACTGCCGCGGCTGATCGCGAAGATGGAGCACCTGGGGGTCTCCCGGCCGGTCACCGGGATCACCGTGCCGACCGGCTACTCGTTCAACCTGGACGGGACGGCCATCTATCTGACGATGTCCTCGCTGTTCGTCGCCGAGGCGATGGGCAAGCCGCTGGCGCTGGGCGAGCAGATCTCGCTCCTGCTGTTCATGATCATCGCCTCGAAGGGGGCGGCCGGGGTGACCGGCGCGGGTCTGGCCACCCTCGCCGGCGGTCTGCAGTCGCACCGGCCGGAACTGGTCGACGGCGTCGGCCTCATCGTGGGCATCGACCGGTTCATGAGCGAGGCCCGGGCCCTGACGAACTTCGCGGGCAACGCGGTCGCGACGGTGCTCATCGGAACGTGGACGAAGGAGTTCGACCACGCGCGCGCCACCGAAGTGCTCGCCGGACGTCTGCCGTTCGACGAGAGCACGCTGGTGGACGACGGACACGGCGCGCAGCGACAGAGCGATCCCGCACAGCCCGCCACGTCCGCCGCATCCGCCACGTCCGCCGAGTCCGACGGAACTCCGGACTCCGTGCCGCAGCCCTCGGGCAGCCCCAAGGACGGGGTACCGGTCTAGCCGGTGCGCCCCCACGGGCCGACCGGGCAGGGCTCGCCCCCACGGTGCCCAGCCCGGTCGGCCGACGCATTCTCCCTACTTGCACCCATAGTCGGTATTCGGCCACCGATAACCGAACCCCGCGGCTGTAAAAGGTACTTCCGTAACCGGCTGTGTGCATGACATCTTGCGTCCACCACTTGTTTCGTTCGACCCGGCCTGACCACCGGGTCTTCGGAGGACGCATTGATACCCCACATATCCGGCCGACCTCGACGTACCCTCGTGCTGGCCGCCACGCTCGGCGCGGCACTCTCCTTCGGGGCTCCCGCCGCGCTCGCCGGCACCGCCCCGGTCTCTCCTTCCGGATCCTCGGCCCCCGCCCCCGCGGCGGCCCCCAAGGCCGCGGCCCCGACTTCCCAGAGTGCGACCTGGGTTGCCGGTACCCGCGCCTACCTCGTGATCACCGCTCCCGGTGACACCACGGCGGTGCGCAACGCCGTCGCCGCCAACAGCGGCACGGTGTTCCAGTACTACGACGCGATCGGCGTGATCGTCGCCCACTCCGCGTCCGGTACCTTCGCCACCACCATGCGGGGTGTGAGCGGCGTCCAGCAGGTCGGCGCCACCCGTACCTCGGACGTGCCGGCGGACGCCTACAACCCGGCGCTCCCCGCCAACCCGACGCAGGCCACCACGCCTTCGGGCGAGCCGGTCCGCGCGGACATGACCCAGATCAAGGCCGACCAGGCCTGGGCCGTCACCACCGGTTCCGCCTCCGTCAAGGTCGGCATCCTGGACACCGGTGTGGACGACCAGCACCAGGACCTGGCGCCGAACTTCAACGCCGCGGACTCCGCGTCCTGCGCCTACGGCAAGCCGGACACCCGTACGGGCGCCTGGCGGGACGTCGGCACCCACGGTACGCACGTGGCCGGTACGGTCGCGGCCGCCAAGAACGGCAAGGGCGTCATCGGCGTGGCCCCGGGCGTGAAGATCTCCTCGGTGCGCATCGCCGAGCCGGGCTCCTCGCTCTTCTTCGCCGAGAACACCGTCTGCGGCTTCATGTGGGCCGGTGACCACGGCTTCAAGGTCACCAACAACAGCTACTACACGGACCCGTGGCAGTTCAACTGCCCGGACAACGCCGACCAGGCCGCGATCATCGAGGGCGTCAAGCGCGCCCAGGAGTACGCGGAGGGCAAGGGCTCGCTGCAGGTCGCTGCGGCCGGCAACTCCAACATCGACCTGGCCAACAAGACGACCGACACCGAGAGCCCGAACGACTCGACGCCGGTCACCCGCACCATCACCAATGCCTGCCTGGACATCCCGACCGAGCTCCCGGGCGTGGTCACGGTCTCGGCGATGGGCACCACCGCGAAGGCCTCGTACTCCAACTACGGCCTCAACGTGGTCGACGTGACCGCCCCCGGCGGCGACAGCGTCGGCATCTACAGCACGCAGCCGGGCGGCAAGTACGGCACCATGAGCGGCACCTCGATGGCGTCCCCGCACGTCGCCGGTGTGGCGGCCCTGCTGGCAAGCACCAACCCGGGCATCACCCCGGCGCAGCTGCGCGACAAGCTGGCCACCCAGGCCAACGACGTCGCCTGCCCGTCGGACAGCCGCTGCAAGGGCACCACGGCGAAGAACGGCTTCTTCGGCGAGGGCCAGGTCGACGCGCTGAAGGCCGTCGGCAGCACCCCGCCGCCCGGCAAGTACTTCGAGAACACCGGTGACTTCGCCATCGGCGACAACACCACGGTGGAGAGCCCGATCACCGTCAGCGGTGTCACCGGCAACGCCCCGGCCACCCTCAAGGTGGGCGTGAACATCGTGCACACCTACATCGGTGACCTCAAGGTCGACCTGATCGCGCCGGACGGCACCGTCTACACCGTGCACAACCGCGCGGGCGGCAGCACCGACAACATCAACCAGGTCTTCACCGTGAACGCCTCCTCCGAGGTCGCGAACGGCACCTGGAAGCTGCGGGTCAACGACAACGCCGGCGGCGACACCGGCAAGGTCGACTCCTGGAACCTGACCTTCTGACAGGTCCTCCAGAAGTTCCGTCAGCGCTGGAGCACGTCGGCGAGCCAGTCGAAGACGACGTCGCAGTGTTGCTGCGGGGCCATCGGGGAGCAGTGCAACTGCGCCCCGGTGGCCTCCGTCATCTTCACGTACTCGCGGCGCGTGCGCAGCAGGTCGTACATCTGCCGCGGCTGCCCCGGGTAGAACACTTCGAAGTCGTAGTCCAGGACGAGCGTGGGGGCTTTGATCTTCCCCACCACCTTGGTGATGTCGAGGCCCATGGCCACCTGGGCCGGGGTCCAGACGTCCGTGAGCACGATCCCCTCGCGGGCCTGGCGCAGGGCCTGTCTGTCGAAGATCTCGAACCTCTTCTTGACCGCGAAGGCGAGCTCAGGAGTCAGCTCCGGGACGACCTCCTCGTTCCAGACCCGGTTGGTCTCCTCCTTGTCGGGCGTGATGACGGCGCGCAGCTCCGCGTCGAACCCCAGCCAGGGGCTGACGCAGCCCGGCTGGCAGGCGACGGCCGCCAGCCGGTGCTCGAAGGCGGCGGCGCGGGCGACGAGGTTGCCGCCCATGCTGAGCCCGGTGAGCGCGATCCGGCCGCCGTCCACGTCCTTGCGGCGCTCCAGCCAGTCGACGATCGGGGCGACCACCTTCTCCCACCGGGTGGTGAAGGGGATCTCCTCCACGAACAGCAGCTGGCCCTGCCCGGGTCCGTCGTAGACGAGGGCGTTCCAGCCCCGGCCCAGCGCGGCGGCCACGCCGTAGGTCCACATGTCGAGGTTCTGGCCGTCGCTGCCGTTGGTGAGGATCACGGTGGGGCGCGGCGCGACCGGACCGTCCGGGCGGAAGAACCAGACCGGCAGCCGGGTCCTGCCGTACGGGACCTTCGC
This sequence comes from Streptomyces sp. NPDC048331, assembly GCF_043201215.1. Taxonomy (NCBI): domain Bacteria; kingdom Bacillati; phylum Actinomycetota; class Actinomycetes; order Kitasatosporales; family Streptomycetaceae; genus Streptomyces; species Streptomyces sp. NPDC048331. The sequence goes on from NZ_JBICYT010000004.1 coordinate 133,957, forward strand.
GCGGACGGCGGCCGGTGAGCAGAGCGCGGCGAAGGTGTCCCAGGCCCCCCGCCCGGCCAGGTAGACCGCCTCCTCGTCCCCGGGGTGGTCGGTGCCGAGCACGTAGAACAGTGCCTGCGCGTAGTACTGGGCGGCGCGCAGGGACCGGAAGCGGCGGGTCTGCGAGGGGGCCTCGTGGCCGTGGCGACCGGCGGCGGGGGGTGCGGAGAGCCGGTCCCCCCAGGCGCGGAAGGTGTCGCTGAACGTCTGCTCGGACAGACCCGCCGCGTTGATGGCGTTGACCGCCGTCAGGACCTCGCCCACCTCGGAGGCCCGCATGCCCGCGGCGCCCAGTGCGAGCAGGCCCGCGAAGTTGAAGCCGGGATCGTCGAAGAGCTCCATCGCCCCGGGTGTGGGATCCACGGCCTTGGCGGACGGCTTGGGCGCGGCGGCCGCGGTACGGGCCCCACCGCCGACGGCGAGCGCCCCCGCCCCCGCGGCGAGCCCGGTCAGGGCCGCGCGGCGGGTGAGTGCGGAGGGCTGGTGCGGTGTACGAGCGGTCATGCAGCGGACCGTACGCGGGGCCCGTGACCGACCCGGGTCGGCGCGCCCTCCCTTGCTCCGAACGGCCCCGCCGGCCGGGACCGTCAGCCCGTCCGCCGCCCCGTTCGCCGCCCCGTCCGCAGCACACAGTCCCCGCAGAGCCCGCCCCCGGGCACCTGGTAGTAGAGGCAGCAGCTGCGCCGTACGAAGGCCACCCCCAGCCCCTCCTCGTGGATGAAGGTGCCGGTGCCCGCCAGCGCTCCGCCGTCGGCCAGCAGGGCGCCCGCCAGCTCCACGGCCGCACCCCCCGGCACCCGGTCGATCAGCACCCGCAGCGCCCCGACGAGCCCGGACGCCGCGTTCCCCCGCAGGACCTTCGGCGAGACCCCGAACCGCTCGCGCAGGCCCTCGTCGAGCACCGCCAGATGCGCCAGGACGTTCTCCCCGAGGGCTTCGGCCGGCAGGCCGGGGGCGGGCTCGGGCAGCCACAGCTGGAGCGATCCCGCGTCCGGCAGCCGCCACCACACCCGGTCGGCGGCCAGGTCCGGAATCCGGCCGGCCAGTGCCGCGCAGCCGAGCCCGAGCGACCAGAGCCGGGAGGCGATCCCGAGCTGTGCCGTCGAGGCGGCCACCCGACCGGGCCCGGTGCCGATCCGCCGCCCCACCTCGGCCACGTACGGCCCGAGCCGATCCCCGTACAGGGTGGTGAGCGGCCGGAAGCCGGGGCCGGGCGGCTCCTTCCCGTAGGGCACGGTGAAGAAGGGTCCTACGGCGGCCAGTCGCCGCAGTACGTCGTCCATGGGCGGAATGATCTCAGCGGCGCGGGACCGGGGTCAGGCCGGGTCCGGTGTCGCCCCCTCCAGGACCTCCAGGTAGTGCGGGTTGCGCATGATGCCGAGCACATTGCCGAAGGGGTCGAGGACGGCCGCCGTGACGAAGCCCCCGTCACCGTGGGCGGTCACCGGCTGGTACTCCTCGGCACCCAGGTCCAGCAGTCGCTGCCGTACGGCGGGCAGGTCGTCCACCGCCCAGTAGGCCACCGCGCCGCCGGGCTTCTCGGCCGCGCCCGGCGGGGCGTGGCGGCGGTCGACGATGCCCAGCTCGTGCTGGTGGTCGCCGATGCGGAACTCGGCGTAGCCGGGCCGCTCGAAGTACGGGGCGATGCCGAGGAGCTCGGTGTACCAGGCCTTGGCGGCATCCAGGTCGTCGGCCCAGAAGTTGATCGTGGCGATCCCTCGCAGCATGAACGTCCTCCTCGACGGTGGAAACCCCGTCCCGACTGTACGACGGACCCCGCGGAGACGGCCTTGGCAGACCCGGGTGGCGCAGTCGTACCTCCCCCGTGATCCCAGCGCTCACGGACACATCGACGACGACCATGCGTTCGATGCGCGGGCGGGTCGGGCAGGCGCCGGGACGGGCCGCGGGACGCGTGCACGGGGCTACTCCTGAGGCAACCGGACTTTTTTCACATCGCCGCAGGTCAGGCGTGATCGCATGGTGACCGGCGGCGACCGGCACGGCCGTCCGGGGGGCCCACGTCGTGCGGTGGCAGGGATGTCCGTGGATCGTGATGACCGGCACGCGGAGGCGGGGACCCGAGTCCCCGAAAATCAGTGTCGCGCCATTGCCGAATGGGGGGTTCAAGAGAGGACTTCGAGGAGCTACATTGAGCCACCCGCGTTCACCTGACAGCCGGTTGCCTTTCACTCGTGTTTTGCACGGGGGGCAACGTCATGGACGCAGACTGTGCAACCACCCCACCGCCCAGAAGGACCGAAGGCTCCGTGCCCGTACCCGTACACCTCGCGGGCCGCACCGTGCGGCTCGAGCCCCTCGCCCCCCACCACACCGAGGCTCTGGCCGTGGCCGGGGCCGAGGATCGTACGACTTACGCCTTCACTCCCGTGCCCCACGGTGTGCAGGCGTCACACGAGTACATCGAACGTGCCCTCGCCGATCAGGCCGCGGGTCGATCACTCCCGTTCGCGGTGGTCAGAGCCACCGACGGGCGGGTCGTCGGTTCGACCCGTTTCCTGGAACTCGACTACTGGCAGGGGCCACTGATCTGGCCCGCCGTGCCCGGAGTCCCGTTCGGCGATCCGGCGACGGCGATCCCCGATGCCGCCGAGATCGGTAATACCTGGCTGTCCCCGAGCGCCCAGGGGACCGGCATCAACACCGAGGCGAAGCTGCTCATGCTCCGCCATGCCTTCGAGACCTGGGGGGTACGGCGCATCTCGCTGCGCGCCGACGCGCGCAACGGCCGTTCGAGAGCCGCGATGGAACGGCTGGGCTTCACCTGCGAGGGGGTCCGCCGGGCCCATTCGCGGGGGCTCGACGGTGCCGTGCGCAGTACCGCCTTCTACTCGATCCTCGACGAGGAGTGGCCGGCCGTGCGGTCGATCATCGAGCTGAGGCTGTCGGCGGGCGCGCAGCGCAAGCGGCGCCGCAAGACGCTCATCCCCGCGTAACCCGTCCGGCCGGACGGAAGAGCGTACGAGCGGAAAAACGGTCCTGCCCCGGCCCTCGCCGCGGCCTCCTCACCCGAGGAAGGCCGGGGCGAGGGCCGAGTCCATGAGTCGGGCGGGGGCGCCGCTCCCGTCGGCCGGTACGGAGTACAGGTCGGCTCCGAAGTCCCCCGGCAGCGCGTAGACGACGGTCCGGTCGTCACGCCACACCACCTGGTCGTCCACGCTGCGCTCCTCGGCGAGCGGGGTCTCGGCGCCGGAGGCCAGGTCCAGGGCGTACAGCCGCCACGGCGCCTCGGGCGGCAGACCCGGCACGCGCTTCTTGAACACCAACCGGGTCCCGTCCGGGGACAGCGACGGGCACTCGACGTTCTCGCGGAGCGTGGTCACGGTGCGCTCGCCCAGGTCCCCACGGACCAGGTGGGTCCGGCCCCCGGTGGCGAGGGTCGCGTAGAAGGTCCGCTCGTCGGCGGCGAAGCTGACCCCCCAGAAGTTGACGTCGGCGCTGCGATATCGCTTGCCGTCCTTCAGGATCGTGAAGTCCTCCAGTGAGGCCTCGAGCCTGCCGGAGCGCAGGTCGAGCACCGAGGTCCGGGTCGAGAAATTCGCACCGGCGTACGAGTCTCCGCCGACGAAGACCGTCCAGGCGGCGAGGTGCCCGCCCGGCGAGACCCGCGCCCGGGTGGGGAGGCCGCCCAGCCGGTGGGCGGACACCTCCTTCAGGCGGGCGTCGAGGACGACGGCCCGGTAGCCCTCCTGGACACCGCCCCGGTCCGCCTGGAGGCAGATCCCGGTGCTCCCCGCCGCGTGGAAGCGCAGGCAGCTCACCCCGGACGTGGTACGGGCCCCCTCCGGTGAGTCGGCCGCGACCGTGGCGAGCTCGTCCCGGTGCGGCCCCCAGGCCATGGTGCGGAACACGATCCGTCGGCCCCCGTCGCCCGGGGCCAGTGAGACGGCGCCCGGGGTGACCGACGGGCCGCCCGCCCGGGCATGGTCCTTCTCGTCGGCGCGGGAGGAGGCCCGCACGACGGCGAGTACGCCCACGGCCGCGAGCAGGGCCACGGCGGTGGCCAGGATCAGGATCCGGCGCTGGAGCGTCATGGGGTGACTCCGGGACGGTGGGGGTTTCCGGGGGCGGCGCGGGCGCACCATACCCAGTGGCCCCCGCAAGAGCCAGGCACGGAAGGGGTCGGGTCCGTGAACTCCACCGCGCCTACGGATCCCAGGCAATGGCCTCCCCCAGGGCACCCCAAGAGTAGGGAAAGTACGGAACCCTGACATGCTTTCGTTCATCCTTCGAACGGAAGGACCAGCAGTCAGACCATCCCGCCCCTCTGGGGGCAGCAGCAGCCGGAGAGCCACCGCACATGTCGTACGCACCCGACGGGCAGCAGTACCAGCCGTACCGGCCGGAAGGACAGATACCGCAGCCGCCCCACGGCGACCCGTACGCCCAGCCGTACGGACAGCAGCCGCACCGGCAACCCCATGGGCAGCACGACCAGTACGGGCAGCACTCGCCGTCCGCACCGCAGGACCCGTACGAGCAGACGGCGCGGTACGGACCGCAGGACCTCTTCCCCGAGGAGCCGCCGCGCCGCCGCAAGGGTCGCCGCTGGCTCATAGCCGGCGCCGCCGTCCTCGCGCTCGCCGGCACGGCCGCGCTCGTGCTGAACCACTACGAGATACCCCCGTTCACCGACAAGGGCTCGTCGGTGTCCTTCGGGCAGGCTCCCGCGGGCGGCGGCAAGAAGACCGACGCTCCCCCGCCGAACTCCAAGATGCTCATGCCGACGGGGCCGGCCGCCGAGTTCAAGAACACGATGACCTTGGGCGACGGCACGCACGTGGCCGTCACCACGCTGGACGGCAAGAAGTCCGGCTTCAAGGGCAAGGTCTGGGTCTGGGCCCCCAAGGAGTACAACGACCCGAAGTTCGCCAAGAGCGGCTTCCCGGTCCTGATCGCCCTGCCGGGCGGCGCCGGTTACCCCAGCAACTACTGGATGGGCACCGACCTCGGTCTCCAGACCAGCATCAGCAAGTGGTACGCCGAGGGCAAGAGCAAGCCCTTCATCCTGGCCATGCCGGTGCTCAACCCGGCGCCGGACGACAAGGGCGTCTACTGGGACGGCTCCGACATCCCCGGCCAGCCCAAGATGGGAACCTGGCTGACCGAGGACGTCCCGGACCTGATGAAGGCGAACTTCCGCACCGTCAAGTCCCGTGACGGCTGGGCCTTCATGGGCTCCTCCACCGGCGGATTCGCGGGCCTGAAGGCCGTGCTGAAGCACCCGGACAAGTTCAAGGCCGTGATCGCCTCCGGCCCGGACATCGTCCCGGACTCCTCCCTGTGGAAGGGCCACGACAAGGAGAAGGCCGAGAACAACCCGGAGCTGCTGGCGAAGCACCTCATCGACACCAAGGGTCCCGAGGTCTACCTCGCCTTCCAGGTCGGCGACAGCGAGAACAACAAGAAAACCCTGCCCGACGTGCAGAAGTTCATCGCCACCTACGGCAACAAGGGCCCCATCCATGCCGAGTTGAAGGTCATCAAGGGCGGCCAGCACAACGCCAAGACCTACGTGCCGAACATGGGCGAAGGACCGGTCCAGTACATCAGCAAGGTCATGGAAGGGCCCGTCGAGTAACCACCGGCGCCCCCGCACCATCGAGCTCCGGCCCGCCGAACACCTTCGGCGGGCCGTCGCCGTTCCAGGCCGCCCAGCCCGGATCACCCGTCACCGCGAACCGCACCCAGGCCGCGTGCATCTCGTCCGCGAGCTCCTGCGGGGTGTCCGGCCCGGCCAGCCAGGCGGACTCCGGCGCCGCGAGCGTGTCGAACACGAAGCCCAGCTCCAGGGCGTGACAGGCGCCCAGGCCCGGAAGCCCGGAGGGCCAGCCGAACTCGTACACGAAGCTCGGCGCCGACCGCCCGGCCCCGGCGAGCCTGCGCAGCGGATCGCGCAGCAGCCGATCGGTGAGCAGTTGTCCGGCGAGTTCGGCGGCACCGGCCGCGGGCAGCGTGGCGCGCAGCGCCTGTACGGAGGCCCGGTCCTTGCCGGAGCGGGCCCGGGCCAACGCGACGGCGAGCGGGCCGAGACGGTCCAGCCAGCGCATCCCGCCGGTGGGGGCGAGCCACAGCCGGTACTCGTCACGGGTCCAACCCATCAGCAGCGGCACCTCGTCCGAGGCGGCCGCGCCGCACAGGGTGTCGAGCGGGTCGGCCGGGATCGTGTCCGGGTCGGTGACCAGACCGAAGGCGGGTCCGCCGACGAGCGGGCCGGATCGGCGCAGGACGACCGCCTGGGCGGCGAGCAGGTCGGGCAGGGGGGTGGCCGTGAAGGCCGCGGCGGTGGCGTCGACCTTGAGGAGTGAGGCCATCCGCCGGACCATGGCGCGCACCCGGGGGCGCGGCAGGACCTCGGGGGCCCCGCTCTGCAGGACGGCTCGGGTGAAGAGGCCGGTCGCGCGCGGGGCCGACAGGAGGGCGCCGATGCTGATGGCCCCGGCGGACTCGCCGAAGACGGTGACCCGGTCGGGGTCCCCGCCGAAGGCCGCGATGTTGTCGCGGACCCAGGTGAGGGCGGCGATCTGGTCCAGCAGGCCTCGGTTGGGCGGGGCGTCGGGGAAGAGTCCGTAGCCGAGGACCCCGAGGCGGAAGTTGCAGGAGACGAGCACGACCCCGTCGCGGGCGAAGGCGGAGCCGTCGTAGACGGGGACGGCGGAGGAGCCACGGGTGTGGGCCCCGCCGTGGATCCAGACCATGACGGGCAGCCGGGCCCCGGGGGCCGGGTCCGGGGTCCACACGTTCACGTTCAGGCAGTCGTCCCCGGGGATCACCGGGTCGGGCAGCAGGGCCGCGAAGGTGTCGGGGTAGGGCACCTTGGGCGCGGTGGGCCCGTAGGCGGCGCAGTCACGTACCCCGTCCCAGGCGGCCGGTGGCGCGGGCGCGGCGAACCGGAGGGCACCGACGGGCGGGGCGGCGTACGGGATGCCCAGGAACACCGCGGTCCCCCCGGCGGCGGTCCGGCCCTCGACCACGCCGGCCGCCGTCCTGACCCGCGGCCTGCCGCGGCCGCCTGTGGCGCTCTCTGCGCTCATCTCGTCCTCCTGCGATGCGGCTGCCCGTCGCACCGTCGCACGGTCGCACAGCCGTCCATCGGGTGACAAGGCGTGACCGGGTCCGGGCCCGGCCCGGTTGGACGGGCATGCGATTCCTGCGTATCCACCATGCCGTGCCCGGCGCTCTGCTGCTCGCGGGCGCCACGCTCCTGTCCGGCCCGGCGCTCGCCGCCGGCCACGACTTCCAGTACGTCGGCCAGGACGACCGGGTCCACGGCCTCACCGCCCCCAAGGGGTGCGTCGAGGCGGAGGGCGGCGGCGCCCGGGCCGTCACCAACGGGACCGGGAGCTCGGCGACCCTGTTCGAGGGACCCCGGTGTTCCGGCCGGATCCTGCGGGTCCTGCGGCCCGGTGAGGTCGGCCAGGTGCGGCCGTATTTCGCCTCCGTCCGGTTTTCCGTCACCGGGTAGGCGCACGGGCCGTGACCCCTTGGCCTCCCCCGCGTTGTATGCCATGTCAAATGCCACAGGTCCTGTGGCGCCCCACATATCTCATGAGGAGATCTTGATGTCGCGTATCGCGAAGGCATTCGCCATCACCGCTGTCACCGGTAGCGCCGTGGTCGCCGGTGCGGGTCTGGCTGTCGCCGATGCCGGAGCGCACGGTGCGGCGGTCGGCTCCCCCGGTGTCCTGTCGGGCAACCTGCTCCAGGTTCCGGTGCACGTCCCGGTCAACGTCTGCGGCAACACCGTGAACGTGATCGCCCTGCTGAACCCGGCGTTCGGCAACACCTGCGTCAACGCCTCCGGCGGCGGCGCCGACCACCACACCGAGGGTGGCGACTACGGCCACTGATCGCCTGATCGGCTGATCGTCTGATCCACGGAAGGGCCCCCGCCGGCCGGCGGGGGCCCTTCCCCGTGCCCGCTGCGCGCACACGCGGCGCGCGCCACGTCATTCGTAGCGGTAGAGGCTCTGGTGGCCGGACATCTCGCGCGGGGTGACGTTCCAGGGCGGCATCGGCTCGTCGAGGGCGATCACCCGGCCGCGCTGGAGGTCACCGGCGGCGAGCGGGGCGGCGGGCAGGTAGCCGGAGCCGGGGTGCTTCTGCTGCCAGCGGTCCCAGATCAGGTCGACGAAGGCGTGGTGCAGCCAGAACGCCGGGTCGTTGGGCGCCGTCCCGCCCGTCATGTGGCCGCCGATCCACTGGTGGACCTTGTTGTGGTTGCGCCAGCGCTCGCTCTTCGGCGCCGACCAGCCCTCCAACTTGTTCCGGAACCCGCCCGCGGTGGCCGTGGAGTCCCAGGGGGAGACGTCGTAGGTCGGGTCGTCGATCGCCCACTGCAGCTCGGCCGCGGTGGGCAGGGCGATCGGGTTCTGCGGCCGGCCGAGGTTGCGGGTGAGGAACGCGGACTCGGTGATGCCCACGGTGACCGTCCAGTTGCCCGCGTCGTAGGCGAACGGCCCCGTCATCACCTTGCGGTCGCTCGCCCGGCCGGTGCCCCCGAGGAAGTCGTCGGCCCAGAGGGAGGAGACCGGGCTGCTGTCGGTGGTCCAGTCCCAGTACGGGACGCTGACGCCCGGGTCGATCTCCTGCAACTGCCGTTCGAACTCGAGCAGATACCGCCGGTGCCACGGGAAGAACGACGGCGACATGTGCCCGACGCGCAGCTTGCGGGCACGATCGGGCACGAAGTACTTGTCGTGCGTGCGCACCAGGGCGTCGTAGGCACCCTCGCGTTTGAGCTCCAGCACCGCGGCGGTGAACCGCTTCTTCTGGGTGCTCGTGAGGTTCTTCTGGTTCTGCCGGATGTGCAATGCGGGGCTCCTCCCGTTCCCGTGGATCACTCAGCCGTGGTGCGGGGCCGCGAAGGCGAGCTGGGCGGTGCCCAGTTCGTCGACGGCGGCCCGGGCCACTTCCAGGGGCGTGGCGTACGACTGGAAGTGGTTGATCCCGCTGAGGTAGCTGCCGTCGGCCCGCTGCATGACGTGCAGCGGGCGGCCGTCGATCCGGACCCCGGCGACGTCGACGGCGATGTGCCGGCCGCGGTAGGTCTCCTCCTCGGCGAGCGGCGCCGGGGTGAGGGTCTGCCGGGGGCGCCGGGCTCGCAGCACGGGGGCCAGCGCCGCGGTCGTACCGGCGAGCACGGCCGCGGTGAAGGCCGTACGGAGCACCGCGCGACGGGTCAGTGGTGCGGCGGTCGATGCTGCGGACATACGGTCTCCCTCGCTCGGTGGCCGGCGGCTACGGGTCTAACGCCGCGCGGCGGGCGAGGTCACCCGTGGGCGCCTCGGAGCTGCTTGTAGAACAGGGTCGTGGGGTGGAGCCGGCCCTCCGGGTCGGTGGCGTAGTCGGGGATGGTGCCGGCCTCCGTCCAGCCGGCGGAGCGGTAGAGCCGCTCGGCCCCGCTGCCGGTCTCGGTGTCCAGGAACAGCAGCACGACGCCGGCGCGGGCGGCGGCCGACTCGGCCTCGGCGAGCAGGGCGCGGGCGGTGCCCCGGCCGCGGGCGGCCGGGTGGACCATGAGTTTGCGCAGCTCGGCGCGGTGGCGGCCGTTCGCCTTGGTCTCCCGGTACCAGCTGACGGTGCCGTCGACGCGGCCGTCGCCGCCGGTACGGGAGACCCACAGGGCGAGGGAGCCGTCCTCGACGGCGGGCAGCAGGGAGTCCCACCAGGCGGCCGCGCCGGCCCGGTCGAGCCCGGCGAGGAAGCCGAGCGAGGAGCCCTCGTCGACCACGGCGAGGAGCAGGGCGGCGAGTTCGTCGCGGTGGGCGCGGAGTCCGGCGGCGGAGAGCGCGGTGATGTCGGCCGTCATGGGGCGAGGATAGAGAGGGCCCGGCGGCCCACCGCGGGCGGGGCCACGCGCCGGACCGGCCGCGGATCCTCCCGCGTCCCCCTGGCGGGGCGCGGTGCTCAGTCGGAGGCGCCCGCCGCGCGGAGCGAGCGCCCGAAGTGGCCCACGAGCAGACGGGGATGGCGCCGCCACCACCACATGTCGACGGGGTCGAACCTGCTGATCCGGTGGAACTGCGCCCAACAGATGCCGTCGTCGAAGGTGGTGGCGGCCCGGAACCGGTCGTCGAGGGCTCGGACCTGCGGGGTCCACCGGATGATCGCCCGCTCGGTGAGAACCGGCCACGCCTCGTGCAGCCAGTTCCGGCTGTAGAGGTCGTTGACGTACGCGTCCACCAGGTCGCTGTACCCGTCCTCGACCTCACCCACGAGCCATGACCACTGGTCGACCATCTCTTGGACGGTGAACGCCTTGCGCCGGCCGCGTCGGTGCAGGACCTCACCCGCGTGCTGTTCGTCGTCGGGCTCCATGTGCCGGAGCCTGCCATACGCGGCGGTCGGACGACCACGACATTTCCTGATCACCGGCCCCTGCGCGTCCTCCCCTGCGCGGGCGCTTCCGTTCTGCTCGCCGCGGTCGGTGGCACCGGCCGAGTCGACTTGCGCGGCGTCGCCAGGCCGGCTCGGCAGGAATCCGGCCCACAGAAATCACCTACGACGTCCGGTTGCCCCGCTGTCGACCGGGCAACCGGACCGTCTTCGACGGCCCGATTCGACGCTCGATGCGGGCGTCGGCGTCTTGTCGACCACCGCTCCTTGATCCGCCCTGATCGGAAAGACACCCCTCAGGTCACTCCGACGTAGGTGAGCAGCTCGGAGTGCCGGGTCGGTATCTTCCACCGGTAGAGGGCGTCCGTGGCGCTGTGCGGCAAGCCGATGTCGCCTTCGGCGACGAGGCCTACGGCGCGCTGCTGCACGTCGTTCAGGTCCGCGAAGGAATGGGGCGGTCGGGCGGGTTCTCCGGGGAAGGCCAACTTGAACAGTTCGTGCGCGAGGCAGGATCTGTCCTCGTACCTTTCGACGCCCGTGCAGTGAGCGAGGCCGGTCAGCATCGCATCCACCGCCTGGGCCGTCGTGGCCGCAGGCGTCTCGGCCAGGGCCATCACCGCCAGGCCGCCGTAGGAGCCGCTCAGGAACGGCATCGTCGTGGTCTTCTCCGGTGGCCGGGCGACGACCTGGGTCAGCACGTCGGTGACGGCCGGACCGGCGATGCCGAGCCGCGTCAGGGCGAAGGCGGAGGCCCAACGCAGCTCGACGCGCGCGCTGTCCAGGTAGCCCTCGATGAAGGGAACGGTCGCCGGTTCACCGAGGAGGCCCAGGGCGACCAGTCCCGTCGCGGCGGCGCCGGGTGAGGCCTCCCGTGCGACGAAGGTCTTGAGGAGCGGAGCCGACAGCGAGGCGGCATCGGGAAACCAGGCGAGCAGGTAGGCGGTCATGGCGCGCAGTTCAGGGCTGTCCGAGGTCAGCAGGACGGCGAGTGCGGGGAGCGCTTGCCGCACGGCGTCATAGGAACGCTCCACCGCTTCGGCGTCGATGAGGACCTGCGCGTGGCTCGCTTCGCGTTGTGCGCGCTGCTCGTCGTCCGCGGCTTCGGCCGTCCATCGCGCCCAGTCGTCGGCTTCGCCTCGCATCTCTGCCGGCTCGGCCCGTTCTTCTTCGGCGTTGTAGCCGTGGGGCAGGTAATTGTTGTCCAGGCCGATCGCGATGGCGGTGAGCAGTTGGACGAAGCGGTGCCGTTCGGCCGACCTCGGGTCGAGGGCCATGCGCACGAGAAAGGGCACGGTGTACACCGCGGCCTGGGAGCGCGTGCCCTGATGCACGATGAGGTCGGTGAGGAGCGCACTCGGCCGGAAGGACCCCTCTTCGGCCCGGTCTCCCGCCCGCATGGCCCGAAGGTGTCCGGGAACGTCGTCGGCCGTGCCGTAGGCGTGACGCGGTCGGGTCCAGGGCACATCGTCGAGGCCGGCCAGAGGGTCGCTGTCTGTCACAGGAGAAGATCTTGACATACCCCGACCCCGGACCTCGCACCCCGCACCCCGCACCCCGGACAAGCCCCTCGGACCGAGTAGCGGGCGAGGAGCGGGGCGGACTGCCGCGTCGAAGATCCGTGCGGGAGGCCCTGCGCGAGGGCTTTCGTCGAGGCGTGAGCCGTGTCGGCCGGCCCGGCGCAGGTGCTCTCCCGGACCGGTCCTACGGGGCGGGGAGTTCCGCGAAGTCCGCCACCAGTCCGCGGTGGTGGCCCGTCGTGCCGAGGGCCAGGGAGTCGGCCTTGGCGCGCTTGAGGTAGAGGTGGGCCGGGTGTTCCCAGGTCATACCGATGCCGCCGTGCAGTTGTACGCACTCCTCGGCGGCCCGGACGGCCACGCCCGAGCAGTAGGCCTGGGCCACGGCGACCGTCAGCGGGGCGTCGGGAGCCGAGGTGGCGAGGGCGTCGGCCGCGGCCCGCGCCGCCGCGCGTGCGGAGGCCACGTCCAGCCAGAGCCGGGCGAGGCGGTGCTTGAGGCCCTGGAAGGAGCCGACGGGGCGGTTGAACTGGTGGCGGCCGCGGACGTGTCGGACGGTCTCCGTCAGGCACCACTCGGCGAGCCCGAGCTGTTCGGACGCGAGCAGTCCGGCCCCGGAGAGCAGGGCTCCGGCGACGGCCGCCCGGGCCGTTCCCAGGTCGGCGAGGCGGGTGCCCGCGGCCGCTTCCAGCGCGACGGTGGCGAGCGGGCGGGTCAGGTCCAACGGGACGCGCGGGGTCAGCCGGGCCGCGGCGGCCGGGACGGCGTAGAGCCCGGTGTCGGCCAGGACCAGCAGGACGTCGGCGGCCACCGCGTCCGCGACGGAGGTGACCGTACCGGTCAGGATCCCATCGCCGGCGTCCCGGACGGGGGCCGGGAGGGGCGCGCCCGGGGCCAGGGTCAGCGGGACGGCGGGGGCGCAGACCGTGCTGCCCGAGGCCAGCTCCCTTAGCAGCGGGGCGGCTTCCGGGGTGTCGCAGCCGAGCAGGATCTCGGTGGCGAGCACGGCGCTCGTCAGGTAGGGCACGGGGGCCACGGCCCGGCCCAGCTCCTCCAGGACCACGGCCGCCTCGCGGTGGCTCGCGCCCTGACCGCCGAGCTTCTCGGGCACGAGGAGGCCGGCCGCGCCGATCCCGGCGGCGAGGGTGTGCCAGAGCGCCGGGTCGTGCGGCCTGCCCGTCTCGACCCGGTCCAGGACGCTCTTCGCGTCGCAGCGGTCGGTGAGCAGGGCGCGTACGGCGGAGCGGAGCTCCTCCTCGGCCTCGGAGTACAGCAGGTCGATCGGTGCCGCCGCGGTGGTCATCGGCTCAGGTCCTTCCAGGCGAGGTCCTTGTCGTCGCGCGGCTCGGGGGGCAGACCGAGGACGCGTTCGGCGACGATGTTGAGGAGGATTTCGCTGGTGCCGCCCTCGATGCTGTTGCCCTTGGCGCGCAGGTAGCGGTAGCCGGCCTCGCGGCCGGTGAAGTCGACGCCTTCGGGTCGGCGCATGGTCCAGTCGTCGTACAGGAGGCCCTCCTCCGCGAGGAGTTCGACCTCCAGGCCGCTGATCTCCTGGTTGAGCCGGGCGAAGGTGAGCTTCATGCCCGATCCCTCGGGGCCGGGCTGTCCGGCGACGAGCTGCTGGCGCAGTCGTTCCCCGGTGAGGCGGGCGACCTCGGCCTCGACCCACAGTTCCAGCAGCCGCTGGTGGAGGGCGTGGGTGCGCAGTTCGGGGCGTTCGCGCCAGGCGGCGGCGACGGGGGCGATCATGCCGCCCTCGCGCGGGATGCGCATGCCGCCGATGGACACCCGTTCGTTCATCAGGGTGGTGCGGGCGACCGCCCAGCCCTCGCCGACGGCGCCGAGGCGGTGGGCGTCGGGGATGCGGACGCCGGTGAGGAAGACCTCGTTGAATTCGGCCTCGCCGGTGATCTGGCGCAGCGGCCGGACCTCGACGCCAGGAGCGTGCATGTCGCAGAGGAAGTAGGTGATGCCCTGGTGTTTGGGGAGCCCGGGGTCGGTGCGGGCGATCAGGATGGCCCAGCGGGCGGTGTGCGCGCTGGAGGTCCACACCTTCTGCCCGTCGACGATCCAGTCGTCGGAGCCGCTCTCGCGCACCGCGCGGGTGCCGAGCGCGGCGAGGTCGGAGCCGGCGCCGGGCTCGCTGAAGAGCTGGCACCAGACCTCTTCGCCGGTCCACAGGGGGCGCAGGAAGCGCCGCTTCTGCTCGTCGGTGCCGTACGCGAGGATCGTCGGGGCGGCCATGCCGAGGCCGATGCCGATGCGGCGCGGGTCGTTGTCGGGGGCGCCGGCCCGTTCCAGTTCGGCGTCGACGACGACCTGGAGGGAGCGGGGCGCGCCGAGGCCGCCGAGGCCTTCGGGGTAGTGGACCCAGGCGAGTCCGGCGTCGAAGCGGGCGCGCAGGAAGTCGGTGCGGTCGGTGTCGGCGGGCGGGTGGGCGGCGAGCAGGTCCCGGACGCGTGTGAGCAGGTGCTCGGCGGTGATCGTGGTCATCGGGCCACACCCGGCTGCCGGGGCATGGCCACGACGATCCGGCCGGTGGTGGTCCCGTCGGCGAGGCGCTGCACGGCGTCGGCGACGGCGGGGAGTGCGACGAGTTCGCTGATCAGGGGCTTGATGGCGGCTTCGTCGGCGAGGCGGGTGAGTTCGGTGTGGCAGGCCAGGATCGCGGCCGGGTCCTTGGCCGCGTAGAGGCCCCAGTGGAGGCCGAGGATCGAGTAGTTCTTGACGAGGGCGTGGTTGAGGGCGGGGGTGGGGATCGTGCCGCTCGCGAAGCCGACGACGACGATGCGGCCCTCGAAGGCCACGCACTTGGCGGAGGCGGTGTACGAGTCGCCGCCGACGGGGTCGTAGACCACGTCGGCTCCGCGCCCGCCGGTGAACTCCTTCACGCGGGAGACCACGTCCTCGGTCGTCCGGTCGATCACCAGGTCGCAGCCGAGTTCCTCCGCGGTGGCCACCTTGGCCTTGCCTCCGACGACCCCGATGACGGTGGCGCCCGCGGCCTTGCCGAGCTGGACGGCGGCGCTGCCGACCCCGCCGGCGGCGGCGTGCACGAGGAGGGTTTCGCCCGGCTGGAGGCGCGCCCGGCGGTGCAGGCCGAACCAGCCGGTCTGGTAGCCGATGTGCAGGGCGGCGGCCTCGGCGTCGTCCAGGCTCTCGGGGGCGGGCAGCAGGGCGCGCTCGGACGCGATCACGTACTCGGCGAAGCCGCCGTGGGGCAGGCTCGGGGTGGCGATGACGCGGCGGCCGTCGTCGGTGAGGCCGCAGATCTCGACGCCGGGGGTGAAGGGCAGCGGCGGGCGGACCTGGTACTGGCCGCGGACGAGCAGCGCGTCGGGGAAGTTGAGGTTCGCCGCGAGCACCCGCAGCCGTACCTCGCCCTCGCCCGGGACCGGTTCGGGAATCTCTTCGAGGCGCAGGGCCTCTCGGGGCTCGCCGGGGGTATGTACTCGCCATGCCTGCATCCGGGGCCTCCAGCCGCCGTCGATGAACCACGCTCCGCGCGCATACTAAGCGGTCGCTTGCCGTCCTGTGAACCGCCGGTCGGGGTGGAGAACCGTCCCGTCCGAATCAACACACGTCATTCCGGCCACATCCGCCTCAAGATCAGGCAACATGTGGCGTGCACGTGTCATGACTCAACGGGGAACAGCACCTGTCCAGGGGGGACCACCACATGAGAAGAAGCATGTCCGCGGCCGGAGCCGCCATCGTTCTGGCCGGCCTGATCACCGCGGCCGGTCCGGCCGCGGCGGCCGACGCGAAGTGCACACCGAAGATCCAGGTACTGGGCTCGATCGGTGACGAGTCGTACGCGCGCGACATGGGGCCCAGCCAAGGCGTCTTCGACCTCGGGGCGGGCGATCTCGCCGTCGGCGTCTCGGGCTACCAGCCCGTCTACTGGGCCGGCACCACCGTGCACCGGGTACCGCTGACCGACCCGAACCAGACGGGTCAGGTGCTCGCGGTCAACGCGCACGGCCTGATGGTGGGCGTCCTGCACGTCTTCGGGGGCACCTCTCCCCTGTTCACGTACCAGGCGGGCGCCGCGTCGATCACCCTGCTGCCGGGCAGTGACGGCTCCTACCGGGAGGCCGACATCAACGACGCCGGATTCGTGGTCTCCCGCGCCGACGGCGGGACCGGCGCCGTCTGGAAGGACGGCCGGAAGGTCCGCGAGCTGCCCGTCCCGGCCGACGCCGGCCCGGAGACCCGGATCACGATGGTCACCGCCATCAACAACCAGGGCGACATCCTGGGCATGGCGACGCAGGACTACGAGGTCCCCGAGACCGGCGAGCACCTGGAGGGCACCCACCCGGTGCTGTGGCCGGGGGACGGCACGGCCGCCCGGCTGCTGGCTCCCGCCGGGAACGACAGCTACGTCCAGGACATCGACGAGAGCCGCCGGGTCGTCGGCTACGACTGGGCCGGACCGTGGCACGAGTACACCCCCGTGATCTGGGAGCCCCCGCTCACCGGCCCCGTCACCTCGCCCGGGGGCCTGAGCACGCACCCGTACGCCACGTTCGAGGCGATCAGCGCGCACACGAACCTGACCGTCGGCACGGCCAAGTTCCACCCGGAGCAGCTGACCCTGCCGGACCAGGCGCTCCTGCGATCCGGTTCCGGTCCGGTCAAGGCCCTGCCGCGGCTGGCCCCGGGCGGGGCGAGCATGGCCGACGCGGTCTCGGACACGGACCGGGTCGGCGGCGCGGCCGTGAACGCGAAGGGCAAGCTCAAGCCGGTGATCTGGACCTGCGCGACCAAGCAGGCGTACAACCCGGGCAGCTGAGCCGCCCTGCCGGAGCGTGCCCGATCCTGCTCGGACACGCTCCGGGGATGGTGATCTGAGCGCCCACGCGCTATCGATGGGCGCATGGAGAACCCTCCGCGCGGGCTGCCCGTGCCACCGGCGCTCGGCGCCGCCGCCCTGCCCCCCGGTACGTACGCGGGGCAGGTGGTCCTCGTGACCGGCGGCGGCACCGGGCTGGGCAAGGCCATCGCCGCCGAGTTCGCCCGGCTCGGCGCCGATCTGGTGATCGCGAGCCGGCGCGTCGAGCAGCTCAAGGCGGCACGGGAGGAGTTGGCGGCCGTCCCCGGCGCGGGCCGGGTGACGGCCGCCGTCTGCGACATCCGGGATCCGGAGCGGGTGGCCGATGTCTTCGACGCGGCTCAGGCGGCCTTCGGCCTGCCCGACGTACTGGTCAACAACGCGGCCGCGAACTTCCCCTCCCCCGCGGAGGACCTCTCGCCCAACGCCTGGCGGGCCGTGGTCGACATCACGCTGACGGGCACCTGGTTCATGACCCGTGAGTTCGGTCGCCGCCACCTCGCGGCGGGCACCGGCGGTTCGATCGTGAACATGGGCGCCTCGTACGCCTGGACGGGCGGGCCGGGCTTCGCCCACAGCGCCGCGGCCAAGGCCGGGGTGAAGAGCCTCGTGGAGACGCTCGCCGTCGAGTGGGGCCCGTACGGGATCCAGGTCAATGGGCTCGTCCCCGGCCTGTTCCCGCACGCCGACATGACCGAGGACATCCGGGGCGGCCTGGAACGTGCCGCGCCCGAGGCGAAGGACTCCCGGCAGCCCGCGCTGCGGGTCGGGGCGCCGCGTGAACTGGGCTGGGCCGCCACCTTCCTGGCCTCGCCGTACGCCCGGTTCATCACCGGGCACACCCTGGTGGTGGACGGGGCGAACTGGCAGCGCAGGTCGGTGGTCAACCCCGAGGTGGTCCCGGTCCGCACCCAGTTGGGCCGCGGCCCGTTCACCCCCTCCCCATGAGCACCGGCTGTCGGTGGGGGGTGCGAGGATCGGGGCATGTCTCTCGCCGAACTGACCCTTGACCGCTGGCGTTCGCTCGACCTGGACGCCGCCGGACGCCTCGCCCACGAGGCCGCCGCACAGGTGGGCGGCCGGGTGGTGCTGCTCGACGTCGTCGAACACCTCGGCGGCCCGCTGCACCGCGTGCGCATCGAGCGTGAGGGGAGGGAGTTCGCCCTCGTACCCGGCGGGAGCGTGCGGCTGGGGTTCGACCTGGACGCCTGGGAGCCGACGCCCGCGCAGAGCGCCGACTACGCGCAGAGCGCGGAGGAGGAGTACGGGTACGGGCATCCCGACCTGAAGTCCTATCTCGCCGATGTGCTCAGTCCGCCGCGCACCGTGACGCTCGCGACCGTGCTCATGGCCGTGGAGGACGAGGCCCTGACCGAGCCCGCGGCCGACATGCCGGCCGCCCTCGCTGCGCACGGGCTGCGGATACCCGGCGCCGACGAGTGGGAGCACGCGTGCGGGGCCGGGGCCGGCACCCTCTTCCGGTGGGGGAACGAGTGCCCCCTGGACGAGCCGTCGTACGGCAGCGGCGGCGTGCGCCACCGACCGAACGCCTTCGGCCTGCACATCGCCTACGACAGCTACAGCACGGAGCTGAGCGGCGACCCGACCGCGGTGCACGGCGGTGACGGCGGCGAGGCCGTCTGCGGCGGGTACGGCGACCTGCTCGGGTGGCTGCCGCTGGCCACCGCCAACCGCAACCCGTACGCGGCCGAGTTCACCTACGGCCCGGACGGCGAGGGCATGTACGCGGAGTTCTCGACCCGGCCCGTCCTCAGCCTCCGCTGAATTCGGGGGGCCGGCGGGCCGCCTTGGCGGTGTAGCCCTCCCGGCAGTCCTCCGAGGTGAGGGTGAGGGCCGCGGTCATCGCCACCCGGTCGAGCGCCGCGGGGAGGGCGGCGTCGGCGTAGCCGTCGATCGCCCGCTTGATGCCCTGGACGGCGAGCGGCGCGTTGGCGGCGATCTCCCGCGCCACGGCTCGGGAGGTGGCCTCCAGGTCCTCGCCCGGGACGAGCAGTTGGACCAGATGGAGCCGGTGCGCCGTGGCGGCGTCGATGCGCCGGCCCGTCAGGGCCAGGTACTTGGCCCAGCCCGCACCCGCCTCGCGGGCGATGCGCAGGTCGCCGCCCGCGTCCACCGCCACGCCCAGCCCGGCTTCCGGCAGGGCGAAGACGGCGTCCTCGGCCGCCACCCGGACATCGGCCATCAGCGCCAGCTCGAAGCCGAAGCCCAGGCAGTAACCCTGGACGGCGGCCACCACGGGCTGCGGCAGGCGGGCGAGCACCGCGAACCGCTCGTGCACCCAGCGGATGCCCTCGTAGTAGTTGCGGGTGCGCTCGGCCGGGGAGTCCCCCGTGATGGCGCCGCCCGGTGCGGTCACGTCGATGCCCGCGCAGAAGGCCCGACCCTCGGCCCGCAGCAGCACCGCCCTGACGGACGTGTCGAAGCGGATCCGGTCCGCGAGCAGACCGAGCTGGCGGGTGGACTCCCAGCTCCAGCCGTTGAGCTTGTCCGGGCGGCACAGGGTGAGCACGGCGAGGCCGTCCGCGACCTCCAGCCGGATCCGCTCCTCACCTTCCGCGATCTCCGTGGAGATGGTGTCGATCACCGTGTCCCGCACCTCCGGCCCGCTGTCCGACGACCCGCCCAACTGACGGATCGTCAGACTAGGGGTGGCCGGTCAGCGGGGGAAGACCTCGAACGCCACGGCCGGACGCCCGCCGAACCGGGCCGCGGCCTGCTGGGCGTTCCCGGTGAGGAAGGTGCGCACGTACTCCTCGGGGTCCTGGTCGGTGAGCACCTCGATGTACGCCTTGTGCTCCAGCAGGGACTTGATCGAACGCTCCAGCCCGGGGCCGGCGTCGACCGCGTGCGTCGGGGTGCTGGATCCGGCCACCGCGACCCAGCGCACGCCGTTCCAGGGCTCCAGGCCCTGCTCGATCAGCTCGGGGAAGATCCAACGGTTCCCGGCGTCACCCGCCGCGTCGAGCACGGCCCGGCCGACGGCCTTGTGGTCGGGAGTGTTCCAGTAGCCGCCGCCCTGCGCCCCGCCCCACGTGTCGCGGTGGTTGAGCGTGACGATCAGCTCGGGCCGGTGCCGCCTGATGGCGGCGGCGATGTCCCGGCGCAGGTCGAGGCCGTACTCGACGATGCCGTCGCGGTGGTCCAGGAACTCCACCTCGGACACCCCGACGACCGCGGCGCTCGCCCGCTGCTCCGCCTCGCGCAGCGGGCCGCAGGTGGCGGGGGCGATGCTGTCGATGCCCGCCTCACCGCGCGTGGCGAGGAGGTAGACGCACTCCCTCCCCCCGTCCGTCCAGTGCGCGATGGCCGCGGCGCACCCGTACTCCAGGTCGTCGGGGTGCGCGACGACCGCGAGAGCGCGCGTCCAGTCGGTGGGCATGGGCTGCAAGGCGGGCTGCTGATCAGGTTGTTCGGTCATGTCTCGCACAATAGGCGAATGGACCGTCATGGACAGGTGGTGGCGCTGCTCGACGCCACGGGGATCTTCTTCGAGCCGGCCCGCACCGCCTTTCCGGGAGCGAGCGAGGCCTCGTGGGCGCGGGCCGGGCGGCTGGATCCGGGTGCGACCGGGCCGGACGGGACCTGGGCACTCGACTTCCGCTGCTTCGCGATCGCCCGGCCCGGCGGCCGCTGGGTGCTGGTGGACGCCGGGGTCGGGCCGGCGCAGTCCCCCGCCGCCGCCTGGGCGCCGGTGCCGGGGCGGCTGCCGGACGTCCTCGCGGAGGCCGGTATCGCTCCGGCCGACGTGGAGGCGGTGGTCCTGACGCACCTTCACGAGGATCACGCGGGCTGGTCGTCGGGGGCCGACGGGCAGCCGTTCTTCCCGGCGGCCCGGTACGTCGTACAGCGCGCGGAGGTGGCCGCGCTCGACCGGGCCGACCCGGTGTGGGAGTGGACCGTGGCGCCGCTCCGGGCGAGCGGGCAACTGCACGAGGTGGACGGAACCCATGTGCCGGCGCCCGGCATCACCCTGCTGCCGACGCCCGGGCACACCCCGGGGCACCAGTCGGTACTGGTGGACCAGGGCGCCGAGGCCCGGGACGTGGTGGTCACCGGGGACGTCCTGGTGCACGCGGTCCAACTCGGCGACCCGACGGTGCCGTACTCGCACGAGCGCGACCGGGAGACCGCTCGGGTGTCCCGCGAGGACCTGGTGGCCCGGGCGAGGGAGCGCGGCGCCCTGCTGGCGACCGCGCACCTGACCCGCGCGTTCGTGGAACCACCCGCGGAAACGACGCCGGGCCGGCGCCCCTGAAGGCAGGCGCCGGCCCGGCGGGTCGTCCTGGGATCGGCCGATGGGACGCGGGGTGGCGTCGATACCGGTGGCTGTCGCCCGGGACGAGGAACGAGACGGCGTCCCAGCCGCCGTCGCCGACGAGGACCGGACCGCCGGTCACGTCCAGGCTGCCCATGAAGCCGCCCGGGTAGGCCCGGAGTTTCGCGCCCTGCTTCACCAGCAGGTCGTTGTAGCCGTCAGCGGTCCAGTCTCCGGTGGTGGCGATCCGGGTCCGGGAGCGATTGTTCGGCGCCTCTGATCACACCCCTGACCTGCGTGGACGTCCGTCAGACCTCGTCGCGGGCCAGGGCCAGCAGGCGGTCCAGGACCCGGGGGCCGCCGGCGCGGACGCCGTCGTGCTCGAACTCGTCCGTCACCCAGGTCCGCAGGCCGCGGACGGAGCGGGCCGTCTCCAACGAGTGCGCGGTGTCCACGTACATGTCGTCGTGGTAGACGGCGGCGGCCACCGGCACCTCGTTGGCGGCCAGGCGGGCCGGGTCGTAGAGCGGTTGCCAGCCGGTGCGGGCGGCCAGCAGTTCCGCGGTCTCGCGCAGCGGGGCCAGGGCCGGGTCGGTGGTGAAGTGCCAGGGGTGGATGGTCTCGCCGGTGAGGAGCACCGGCTCGTCGCCGGCGAGTGCCTTGGCGGCGTCGAAGCGGGGGTGGTTCGCGCGTACCCGTTCGGCGGCCCAGGCGGTGGGCGCGGCGGGGTCCTGGGCGTAGATCGCCTCGTGGACCAGCGCGTAGAGCGGGTGCCCGGCGAAGGAGAGCCGGCCGCGGACGCCCTCCAGGAAGGCGTCCGAGAGGGCCGGGCCCGCGGGGGTCGGTACGAAGGCGTCCTCCAGCAGGTGGTGGAGCTGGTGGCTGCCGTCGCCGCCTCCGAGGAGGATGCCGAGGGACTGGAAG
Organism: Streptomyces sp. NPDC048331; assembly: GCF_043201215.1. Lineage (NCBI taxonomy): Bacteria > Bacillati > Actinomycetota > Actinomycetes > Kitasatosporales > Streptomycetaceae > Streptomyces > Streptomyces sp. NPDC048331. The sequence continues at coordinate 155,906 of NZ_JBICYT010000004.1, forward strand.
CCCTCGACGGTGAGGCGGTGGCCGCCGGGGAGTTCGGCCGGGTGCTCCGCGAGGTGGGCGGCGATCCGGCGGGCGCGCTCGACGTCCATCGGGTACCGGGCGTAGTGGGCCAGGTTCTTGCGTTCGACGCGGGGGTACGCGGCCTCGTACACCTCGTCGGCGGTGGCGGTGAGGGACGGGAGGCCGCCGGTGATGAGCGCGGCGGTGAGGCCTTCGGGCGCGGTGGAGAGGTAGTGGATCGTGCAGAAGCCGCCGAAGCTCTGGCCGAGCACGGTCCAGGGCGCGCCACCGGTCAGGCCGGGGCGGATGGCTTCGGCGTCGCGCACGATGGAGTCGGCGCGGAAGTGGGCGAGGTACTCGGCCTGCTGGGCGGGGGTGCCGCGCAGGGGCAGGGTCTGGCGGTTCACCGGGGTGGAGCGTCCGGTTCCGCGCTGGTCGAGGAGGAGCACCCGGTACTCGGTCAGCGCCCGTTCCAGCCAGGCCTGGCGGCCGATGAAACGGCGGGCGCCGAAGCCGGGACCGCCCTCCAGGTAGAGCAGCCAGGGCAGCGTCTCGGGGTCCTTGCCGGCGGCTACGACCTCGCGGGCGTACAGCTCGATCCGCTCCCCGTCCGGGCGCGCGTGGTCCAGGGGGACGGAGAACCGGTGGTCGGTGAGGACCGTGCCGGACTGGCGGTAGCTGTGTGCGATGGTCACGGACGGCCCCCAGGGGTACGAGGTGCGGAAGGCCCGCGCCGCGGCCGGGTGGGGCGCGGGCGGACGCGGCGGTCCGCCCGAGTCTAGGAGGTGGACCGGGGCGCTCCGACTGCCGGGGCGCCCCGCCCTCCGGGCCCGACGGGCCTTCTCGGCGGCAGGATCCGTCGGGACGCGGTGGATTCTTCCGGCCGGGTTTCGCAGGGCCTTCGGCGAGGGATCGTGACATCGCCGATTGGTCTGGACCTACTTGGGGGAACGATGCGGAACACCACTGTCGCACCGGGGACGCCCTGCCCGGCGCCGCCGCACCCCGGGGAGCCTCCCCTGCACCGGCTGGAGCTGGCCGGGCCGGGCACCGTGCCGTTCGCCGCCGGGCCCTTCGACGCTCTGGGGCCGCTGTCGCGGTCCGACCGACCGCACCGCCACACCTTCTACGAGATCGTCCACATCGTCGCTGGATCCGGCACCCACGTCGTCGATCTCGCCGGGCACCCCGTGCGTCCGCGCCAACTGGCCGTGGTGCTGCCCGGGCAGGTCCACTGCTGGCGGGGCCAGCGCGGCCTCGACGGCACCCTCGCACTGTTCACCGAGGACTTCCTGGTGGACCATCCCGGCGACCGTGCGCTCCTGCGGCGGATCGGGGAGACCTGCTGGTTCGACCTGAGCGAGGCCGAACACGAGCGCACCGCACGGCTGATGGCCGACCTGGCCGCCGAGTGCCGGCAGCGGGCCCCCGGCCACGAGAGCGTGCTGCGCGCCCTGCTGCACGTACTCGTCGTCCGCATGGCACGGCTCGCGGGCCCCGGCAGCGGCCGCCCCGAAGGGCCCGGCGAACCGGCCCGGCTCCGCGGCCCCGCTGTTCCCGGCACTCCCCCGACGGTGGCCGAGGCGTTCGTCCGGCTGGCGGCCCGACCCGTCGCCTGGTCGGTGCGCGAGTGCGCCGAGCGGCTCGGGGTGACGCCGGGCCACCTCACCCGGACCGTCCGCGCGGCCACCGGCCGCAGCCCCGGCCGGCTGTTGAACGAGGCCCGTGCCTACCAGGCCCAGCGCCTGCTCGCGCACACCGAACTGCCGGTACGACAGGTCGCCGCGCGCGTCGGATTCGCCGACCCCGCCTACTTCTGCCGGTTCTTCCGGCGGGAGACGGGCACCAGCCCGGGCGAGTTCCGAAAGCACCACAGCAGCCGTCTTGCGTCCCTCGATCCGGGCGGGGTGTCCGCCTAGGTTCGATGCCGAATCCAACAGCCCACCCAGGAGGCAGGCATGCGCGATCCGGACACGGAAAGGGACGACGCGTTACGTCCCGCAGATCCCGAACGGCCCCGCCGAGTCACCCGCAAGACCGTGCTGCGCGCGGCCCTCGCGGCCACGGCGGCGGTCCCCGTCGCCCTCGTCGGCGGCCCGGCCCTGGCCCGCACCCTCACCCCGGACGCCAGGCCCGTACCGCTGACCCCGACGTGCGACGACGGCGACCACCCCACCCCCGAACAGACCGAGGGCCCCTACTTCAAGCCCGCCTCGCCCGAGCGCACCAGCCTGCTGGAGCCCGGTATGCCCGGCACGCGACTGACGGTGACGGGCTACGTCTTCGGCCGGGCCTGCCTGCCGGTCGCGGGCGCCCTGCTGGACTTCTGGCAGGCCGATGCGAACGGCGCCTACGACAACGTCCGGTACCGGCTGCGGGGTCACCAGTACACCGACTCGCGCGGCTCCTTCGCGCTCACCACGATCGTCCCGGGGCTCTACCCCGGCCGCACCCGGCACATCCACGTCAAGGTGCAGGCCCCGGGCCGTCCGGTGCTGACGACGCAGCTGTACTTCCCGAACGAACCGCGCAACAACACCGACGCGATCTTCGACCCCCGGCTGCTGATGACGGTGCGGGACGCCGGTGGCGGGCGCGAGGCGGCCTTCGACTTCGTCCTGGACCTCCCCCAGGATCCCGGCCCGGGTCCCACCCCGACCGGCACGCCGCCGTCGGGCGGCGCGTGGACGGCGGGGACCGCGTACCGGGCGGGCGAGCGGGTCGTGTACGGCGGCCGCGGCTACGTCTGCCTCCAGCCGCACACGGCGCAGCGGGGCTGGGAGCCCCCGTCCGTACCGGCGCTGTGGCGGGCGGCCTGACCCCTCGGGCCGCACGGGCCCCGGACCGGGCGGACCGGACCGGGGCCCGCGGGGCTGCCGGGGTGTCAGAACTCGACGACCGAGCGCAGGACCTCGCCGCGCTCCATCCGGGCGAAGGCGCCCTCGACGCCGTCGAGCGGGATGGTCTCGGAGACGAAGGCGTCCAGGTCGAGGCGGCCTTGCAGGTAGAGGTCGATGAGCAGCGGGAAGTCGCGCTCGGGCAGGCAGTCCCCGTACCAGGACGACTTCAGGGCGCCGCCGCGGCCGAAGACGTCGAGGAGCGGGAGTTCGAGCTTCATCTCCGGGGTCGGCACGCCCACCAGGACCACCGTCCCGGCGAGGTCGCGCGCGTAGAAGGCCTGTTGGTACGTCTCGGGGCGGCCCACGGCGTCGATGACCACGTCCGCGCCGTTGCCGCCGGTGAGGCCCTGGATCGCCTTGACCACGTCGTCCGTGCGCCCGTTGACGGTGTGGGTGGCGCCGAGGCCGCGGGCCCACTCCAGCTTCCGGTCGTCCAGGTCCACCGCGATGATCTTCGAGGCGCCGGCGAGCCGGGCTCCGGCCACGGCCGCGTTGCCCACTCCCCCGCAGCCGATGACGGCGACGGAGTCGCCGCGCCCGACGTTGCCGGTGTTCAGGGCGGCGCCGAGGCCGGCCATCACACCGCAGCCGAGGAGTCCGGCGGCGGCCGGGGCGGCCGCCGGGTCCACCTTGGTGCACTGGCCGGCCGCGACCAGGGTCTTCTCGGCGAAGGCGCCGATGCCGAGGGCCGGGGAGAGCGGGGTGCCGTCCTCCAGGGTCATGGGCTGGGTGGCGTTGTGCGTGGCGAAGCAGTACCAGGGCCGGCCGCGCTTGCATGCGCGACAGGTGCCGCACACGGCGCGCCAGTTCAGGATCACGAAGTCACCGGGGGCCACGGAGGTGACGTCCGGTCCGACCGATTCCACGACCCCGGCGGCCTCGTGGCCGAGCAGGAAGGGGAATGCGTCGTTGATCCCGCCCTCGCGGTAGTGCAGGTCGGTGTGGCAGACCCCGCAGGCCTGCACCCGGACGAGGGCTTCGCCGGGTCCCGGGTCGGGCACGAGGATCGTCGTCGTCTCCACCGGTGCGCCCTTGCTCCGGGCGATGACCCCTCGTACGCGATGTGTCACGTCGTACCCCGCTCTGATCGAATCCGTCTGGATCAACGAACGTACACGGACGGCACGCGGTACGGGAGTTGTGTCACGTTCCGGCGCGCGACCCGGCCAGATCCGGCGGTACGGCGGCCCGTAGTGCCGCGCCGAAGGCCGCCACGGCCGGGTGCGCGCCGGCTCCGCTGCGGAAGGCGAGGCTCGTACGCCGTTCCATGAGCAGGCGGGTGAGTCGTACGGCCGGGTCGGCCGGACCCGTGACCCCGAGCTGCGGTACGACGGCCACCCCCTGGCCCGCCGCGACGAGTGCGAGCACGGTGGCGAACTCGTCGACCTGGTGGCGGACCCGCGGAGTGAATCCGGCGGCCTGACAGGCCCGGACGGTCATGGCGTGGCAGAGGGTGCCGGGGGTGGCGGTGATCCAGGGCGCCTTGGCGTACGTACGCAGGACGGCGCCCTGGTCGGACCCGCCGGGCGGGTCGGGGGCCTCGGCGGCGGGCGCGGCCAGGTACATCGCCTCGCCGTAGAGCGGTTCGGTGGCCAGTCCCGGCTCGGGCTCGACGGGTACGAAGTCGTACTCGTGCACCAGGGCCACGTCCAGGTCCCCGGCCCGCAGCGCGTGGGCCACCGCCGCCGGGTCGGTCTCCGAGACCATCGGCTCCAGCGCCGGGTGCAGCCGGGCGAGGGAGATCAGCGCGGCCGGGACGATGGCCCGGGTGGCGGTGGGGAAGGCACCGATCCGCAGGGCTCCGGCCAGGCCGCCGCGCGCCTCGGCGAGGTCGGCGTCGGCCTGCTCCAGCCGTTCGAGGACGGCCTCGGCGTGTCGGACCAGGTTCTGGCCGGCCGGCGTGAGGCGGACCCCTCGGCCGGTGCGTTCCAGCAGGGGCAGGCCGGCCTCCCGTTCGAGCACGCCGAGCTGCTGGGAGACGGCCGAAGGGCTGAAGGTGAGGGCCTCGGCGACGGCGGCGATGGTGCCACGGCGGGCGAGTTCGCGGAGCAGGCGCAGGCGTCGTACGTCGAGCATCGGCTCAGCTTACGGGTTGGGTAAGAAAAGCGAACTGGATTTGACCCTTCGGGCGGGCGAGGCTCTTGGGCATGGCACAGGACATCGCACGAAACGCCGCACAGGACATTTCGCAGAACACCCCGCAGGACATCGCGGAGGCCCTCCCGCTGCACGGGATCCACGTACCGCTCGTCACTCCCTTCACCCACGGCGGGGAGGTCGCCGTCGAGGCGCTGGAAGCACTGGCCCACGAGGTGCTCGACGCGGGCGCCACCGGCATCGTCGCGCTCGGCACCACCGCGGAGACGGCCGGCCTCGACGAGGCGGAACGCGATCTCGTCACCGGGGTGTGCGCCGGGATCTGCGGGGAGCGGGGCGTGCCGCTGACCGTCGGCGCGGGGGCCGGCGGCACCCGGGCGGCCGAGGCCTCGCTGGCCCGGCTGACCCGGTGGCCCGAGGTGCGGGCGGCGCTGGTGACCGTACCGCCGTTCGTGCGCCCGGCGGCCGCCGGGGTGCTGGCGCACTTCGCGCGGCTCGCCGAGGTGAGCCCGGTACCGCTGATCGTCTATCACATCCCGTACCGCACCGGGCAGCCGCTGGACGCGGCCGCGCTGCGGGCGCTCGGGGCGCTTCCGGGTGTCGCCGGGGTGAAGTACGCCGGCGGCGGCATCGGCGAGGAGGCGGTGGCGCTGCTCGGCGACCTGCCGTCCGGGTTCGACGTGCTGGCCGGTGACGACGTGTACCTGTCCCCGCTGCTGGCGCTGGGCGCCGTGGGCGGGATCCTGGCCTCGGCGCACCTGGCGACGGACCGCTTCGCGGAGCTCGCCGCGGCCTGGCGGGCGGGCGACGTGGCCCGTGCACGGCCGCTGGGGCACGCGCTGGCCCGGATGTCGGCGGCGGCCTTCGCCGAGCCCAATCCGGCGGTGCTCAAGGGCGTCCTGCACGCCCAGGGGCGGATCCCGACCCCGGACGTCCGACTGCCCCTGCTACCGGCCTCACCGGGGGCGGTGGCGGCCGTGACCGCTGCACTGGAGCGGCTGGGGTGACCCTGGACGGCCGGCGGTGCTCCTGGGGCGCAGATCGACCGGCGATACGCCGGAAAGTGTCCTTGATGGGTGATTCGCCACCTAAGCTCCGGTCGCCCGAATGAAGGCCTCGGAGAGTGGAGTTGCCCGATTTGACTCCCGGGTCAGCCACCCGTGATGTGAGCCACACCGAACACCTCAACATCATTTCCGCAGAACAGCCGATTCCCTTTTCCCGGAAAGGGAATCGGCTATTGCGCGGATACCCCTTCAAGGTCATTTACCCGGTCGATAGCGAGATGTCGATCTATCGGTGGAATTCGGGTCTTGTTCCGGCGCGGCGCGCTCGCCTACGGTCACCTCGTTCCTGGTGGTCAGCGGCTTGATGCGGCCGCCACCCGGGATCTCCCGTCCCCCCACGTGAGGAATTCCACCATGCCTGCAAAGGGTAAGCACCGTCGGCCGAAGCACTACCGGATCACCCGCAAGCTGGCTCTCGCCGGCACCGGCGGCGCGGCCCTCACTCTCCCGCTGATCAGCGCCACCACCGCCGGGGCGGTGGAGACGGCCGCCGCCCCCACGACGTATTCCGTGGTCGCGGGCGACACCCTTTCGGAGATCGCGGCGAAGCATTCCGTGAGCGGCGGCTGGCAGCAGCTCTACGCGGCGAACCGGAGCGTCGTCGGCGACAACCCGTCGATCATCCGGCCCGGCATCAAGCTGAAGCTCGGCACCCAGGCGGAGCCCGAGCGCGCGAGCAGGTCCGCCGCCCGGACCACCCTCACCCCCGCCGCCAAGCCCGCCGTCAAGACCGCCGCCGCGGCCAAGCCGGTCACCGCCTACCCGAACAATCTCGACGGGTGGATCCGCGAGTCCCTCGCCGTCATGGCCAAGCACGGTATTCCCGGCTCCTACAACGGAATTCACCGCAATGTGATGCGCGAGTCCTCGGGCAATCCGCTGGCGATCAACAACTGGGACATCAACGCCCGCAACGGAATCCCGTCCAAGGGGCTGCTCCAGGTCATCGATCCGACCTTCCAGGCCTACCACGTGCCCGGCACCTCGCAGAACTCCTACGACCCGGTCGCCAACATCACCGCCGCGTGCAACTACGCGGCCGCGCGCTACGGCTCGATCGACAACGTCAACGGGGCCTACTAGGAAACTCCCCGCGCCGGTTCACACCGGAGGACGCCGGGCGGCGCGGACGAGGATCCGCAGGGGCGCCGCCAGGCCGTACCCGATGTCCCGGCGCAGGGCGGCGGCTCCCGCCCGCTCCACGGCCGTCAGCTGGTGCGCCATCAGCTCCGCCATGGTCGCGATGACGGGACGCAGCCCGGGTTCGGCGAGGTCGAGGATGCCGTGGGTGGCGTCCAGGGCGCCACGGGCGCGCCGGCACTCGGCGGCCAGCAGGGCCCGCACGGCCGGGGTGTCCCGGGCCTGTTCCAGGTCGGCCCGGGTCACGCGGTGCTCGTCGAGCCGGGCGCGCGGGATGCAGAGCCGACCCTCCGCGAGGTCCCCGTGCAGGTCGGCGAGGAAGTCCACGCGCTGTGCGGCGTCGACGAACCGCCGCCAGCCCGCGGCCTGTTCCGCGTCGGGGCCGCCCCGGTACTGCAGACCCGTGAAGACCAGGACCCCGGGCCAGGCGTAGGCGTCGAGGTAGGCCTGGAAGTCCTCCTCCGCGGCGAAGCCGTCGAAGCCGGCCTCGGCGGTGGCGGCTCCCTCCAGGAACCGCGAGACCCAGTGCGGGGGCAGGCCGCGGGAGTCCACCGCGTGCGCGTAGGCCCGCAGCAGGGGGTCGGGGCTGTCCCCGGACTCCAGGGCCGCCTCCACCCGCTCGGACAACGCGGCGAGACCGGCGGCCCGTTGCCGCGGGGTACCGGTCTCGGCGACATCGTCGACCAGGTTCATGAAGGCGAGACCCGCGGCGAGGGCGGGCACCAGCGGCGGCGCGGCCAGCAGCCGTAGCGCCAGGTACGGGGCGGACTCGCGGCGGAGCACCCGGCGCGCGGCGTGCGCGTAGTCCTCCCGCAGCCGGGTGCCGGAGATGCCGGCCGCCGTGAGGGTGGTGCGCCAGCTGGGCATGATGGTCGTGCTCCTGAACCTGTCGGACCGTGGGTGTGTACGGGTGGACGACCTCAGAACTTGGTGGCCTTCCTGACCTTGCCGTCGATACCCGCGAGCAGATAGCCGCCGCGACCGTACTCGTCGGTGACGTAGGGGCGCATGGCGGGGACCTGATCCATCATCCAGGGGTCGATGATCACATAGGTCGAGGTCGGCTTCTCGATGCCGAACTCCTTCTTGGACTGCTCCAGCAGACCGGGCACCGCGTCCCAGTTGACGGTTGCCATGTCGATGAGCGGCTCGCCCTCCTCCACCGTGCCGTCCGGGCCCGTGCGCTTGGCGGCGCCGTCGCGGTACTGCCAGGCGTCGACGGTGTCGGCACCGGGGGCGGTGGGGATGGAGGCGAGGACGTAGCCCTCGTAGACCGTGAGGTCCACGAAGGTGGTGGTGCCGGTCTTCTCCTTGAGCGCGTCCAGGGCGATCCGGATGTTCTGCGGGGTGAGCATGCTGCCGCGGGCCGCGACGGTCTTGGACGTGCTCGCCTTCGCGCTCGGGGTGGACGCCGGCGTGGTGACCGCGGGCCGGCCCGCGCGGGAATCGGCCGCGTCGTCGTCGCCGGACTTCCCGTCCGGCATCCACTGGACGATCCCGACGACGGCGGCCGCCAGCACCACCGTGAGGGCCGCGCCGATCAGGGCCGGCCGCCTGCGCGGTGCGTTCGTCAGCGGGACGGGCCTGGTGGGGGTCCCGTAGGGGGAGCCGCCCTGGCCGAACGGCGGCGGGGTCGGCGGTCCGTACGGGCCGCCGTACGGGCCGTACTGACCCGGGACGACGGGTGCGGCCGGCGTGGCTTGAGTGGCCGGTGCGGCCGGTGTGGCCGGTGCGGAGACGGCTGCCGCTGCGGCGACGGGCGCGGCCCCCGCCCCGTGGCCGGATCCGAGAGCGGCACTCGCGTCCCGGAGCAGTTGTTCCAGCTGCGCCCCGTCGGGTCGCGCGGCCGGGTCCCGTACGAGCAGCCGTTCCAGTACGGGTGCCAGCGGGCCGGAACGCACGGGGGCGGGGATCGGCTCGTCGAGCACGGCGACGACCGTGGCCAGGCTGGTGGCCCGGCGCAGCGGGTGGACACCCTCCGCGGCCACGTAGAGCAGCATGCCCAGTGACCACAGGTCGGAGGCGGCCAGCCCCTCCTCCCCGCGCACGCGTTCGGGCGCGATGTACTCGGGAGATCCGATCAACACACCGGTCGACGTGAGAGCGGTCGAGTCGCTCAGGGCCGCGATGCCGAAGTCGGTGAGCACCGCCGACCCGCTGGGCCGCAGCAGCACGTTGGCCGGCTTCACGTCGCGGTGCAGGACCCCCTCGGCGTGCGCGGCGCGCAGCGCGGAGAGCACGTCGAGGCCGAGCCGCAGCACGTCGGCGGGCGGCATGGGGCCGGACGACAGCCGGTCGTGCAGGGAGCCGCCCTGGACGAGTTCCATGACGATCCACGGGTGTCCGTCCACACCGTCGGGCGGTTCGACGATGTGGTGGATCGTCACCACGTGGGGGTGGGCGAGGCGGGCGAGGGCGCGGGCCTCGCGGACGGCCCGTTCGCGCATCTGGTCGGCAAGGCCGGGTTGGGCCGCGGCGGTCGCCGGGTCCGGCGGGCGCACCTCCTTGAGCGCGACCTCGCGGTGCAGGGCGATGTCGCGGGCGCGCCACACCGTACCCATGCCCCCGCTGCCCAGGGGGGCGACCAGCTCGAAACGGCCGTCGATCAGCTGTCTGCCGGCCTCACTCGTATCCATGGCCGCTCATCGTAAGGGGCGATCGGCTCAGCAGTGTCGGCGGTCCACCGTGAGCGTTCCCTGGGCGGTGGCCACTGTCCGGTCGTAACAGCCGCCGGGTGCCGCTGACCCGTACAACCGGTAGCGGGCGGAGGTGGTGGCGACCGCGTGCCGCTGGTCGCGCGGAACGTTCGCGGTGTACGTGGCGTCGCCGGTGTACCGGTCGTCGAGCCGGGAGCTGTCGACGGTCCGGCCGCCGCGTCGGGTGATGCTGTCGGCGCGGTCGCCGAGCGACAGGACGGTGCGCAGCCGGTCGCCGGCCCCGAGGGTGGTCTCGCCGTCCACCGTGTAGGTGCGGGCGGTCCGGGTGGTGGTCGGTCCGTGCGTCACGCTCTCCTCGTCGCTCCAGGTGGCGGTGAGAGCGTCCTGGTTCTCGCCGTCGGTCCAGCGGTGTGCGGAGGTGTTCGCGACGGCGCGCGTGATGGTGGTGGCCACGCGGCCGTGGGAGGTGTTCAGGTGGCCGGCGACCGTCAACCGGTGGCCGTCATCGGTGTCCAGACGGTGTTGCCCGCCGGGGGCGGCGGGGGTCCAGCGGGAATGGCCGGTCGGATCGCTGCGCTCGTACCGGGTCAGGGCGCCGGTGACGACCTCCCGGGCCTCGTCCTGCCAGAGCAGCAGGTTGGTGGGGGTGCTCCAGCCGCTCGCTCCGGTGGGTACCCCGGCGACGGAGACCTCGATGCGGTGCGGACGGCCGTCGTTGAGGAGGGCGGCGTAGGGGGTGAGGTCGTAGCGGATCGGCTGGACGTCGAAGGCGCGCGGGCCGGGGGTGACGTACCAGAGGAAGGGGTTGGACCAGCCTCCGGTCCAGACGGTGGGGAAGGGCGCGGCGATGCCGGCGAGCTGTCCGTCGACCGATACCCGGACCTCGCGGTACGGGCCGTCGGCCGCCTTGCAGGAGTACGGGGCCGCGTCCGGGGTGGTCATGTACCAGTACTCCTCGCAGCCGCCGCCCGAGCCGGTGGCGTACACCTCGGCGAGGAGGCGCTCCGTGTTGCGCGGGGTGGTGACGGAGGGGGTGGTGAGGGGCAGGACGCGGTCGGGGGTGTCGGGGGCCGGGTGGCGGCCGTCGGCGGCGTAGAAGGTCAGGGTCACCTTGACGTCGATGACGCCGGTGTAGGTGTCGTCGACGACGTTGCCGATGAGCATCTCGACGGGCTGCGGGTGGGCGAGGGTGTCGCGGTAGCGGGTGACGTCCTTCTCGACGGACCAGCTGATGCCGTCGGGCGAGGGCTGCGGGGTGGAGGTGCGCAGGATCTCGACCCCGCCGAGGGAGAGGTGGCCGAGGCGGTCGTACTGGCGGCCCTTGACCTTGCCGTCGAGGCGCAGCACGACTGTGGCCCAGCCCGCGGTGCCGCAGGCCGTGGGCGGGGTGTAGTCGCCCCGGTAGGGCGTGAAGTCGCGGAACCGCGCCTCCGCGAGGGTCACCCGGCACGAGCGGGTGTCGGGCCGGGCGACGGGTGGGGCCGCGGTGAGCGGGTCGTGCCAGTCGGTGCCGAACTCGGCGGGCGGCGGATCCGCGACCGGGGTCCCGGCGGCGTACGCGGGTCCCGCGGCGGCCAGGGTGGCGGCGGTCAGCGCGATCGCGCCGAGCAGGCCGGTGATCCTGCGTCGTCGTCTCATGGACCCGCAGTGAAACCCGGCCCGCCGGGCCGGGGCCAGGGCCGGTGCTCCGGCCCTGGCCGGTTCTGCCCGTCCGGTCCCGCTCGTACGTCAGCGGGGCAGGACGACCACGCCGTCGTCGTCCGCGTGGACGGTGTCCCCGGCGCGGAAGGTGACGTCGCCGATGGTGACGGGCTCGTCTACGGCGCCGTCACCGGTCTTGCCGCTCTTGCGGGGAACCGTGCCGAGCGCCTTGATGCCGAGGTCGAGCCCGCCGAGGGCGACGCTGTCGCGGACCGAACCGTTGATGATCAGGCCGGCCCAGCCGTTGGCCTCGGCGGCGCCCGCGATGAGGTCGCCGACGAGGGCGGTACGCGGCGAGCCGCCGCCGTCCACGACGAGGACCGCGCCCTCGCCCGGCGTGTGGAGGAGGGTGCGCAGCAGTGCGTTGTCCTCGTGGCAGCGCACGGTCCGTACGGGGCCCGCGAAGAGCCGGCGACCGCCGAACTGGCGGAATCCGGTGGCGCAGATGGCCAGGGACTCGCCGTACTCGTCGTACAGGTCGGCTGTGGGGACGGGGGTGACACTCATCTGGCTACCGGTTCCTCGCTGCTCGTGCTCGTACGTGACGTCGGTGCGGCCGGCGTAGGCCGCCGGTCGTGCGGGGCGGCGAGGCGGTCGGCGGCCCGGGTCGGACATCGGCCGGAATCCGACGGGCGTCCGGGGTCGGGGCGTGGGCCGGGGTGTTCGCCGGGGTGTTCGCCGGGCCGGATCGCGTGCGGCCGGGTCAGTCCCGGGAGTTGCCGAAGAGGATGCGGTAGCCGATCAGCAGGACCAGCGAGCCCGCGATGGCGGAGCCCCAGGTGGCGAGGTCGAAGAACTCGGTCTGGATGGGCTTGTCCAGGAACTTCGCCGACAGCCAGCCGCCGATGAAGGCTCCGGCGACGCCGATGAGCGTGGTCCCGATCAGGCCTCCGGGGTCCCGGCCGGGCAGCAGGACCTTGGCGATGCCTCCGGCCAGCAGTCCCAGGATGATCCAGCTGACGATCCCCATGTCCAGTCACTCCGCTTCGGTCGTCCGGTTGTCCGGTCGTTCAGGTGTTCCGCTCTTCTCCCGGGAGGACGCGCCCGGGCGGGGTTCGGTTCTCCGACGCTCAGACCGCCACGCGCCCGACCTGCACGGGGAGCTCCGGACCCGGGACGGGGCCGGCGCCCGGGCCGGTCCCGGCGGAGGGCGTCGTCCGGGTCAGCAGGAGCACTCCGCGCGCCGCCAGGAAGGCCCCGGCCCCGGCCAACAGCAGCCCGGGCACTCCGCCCTGCAGCCGTTCGCCGAGCAGGACCATGCCGATGACGGCCGCGGCCAGCGGATTGGCCAGGTTCACCACGGCCAGCGGGGCGCCGAGTCCACCGCGGTAGGCCCGCTGCGACAGCAGCATCCCGCCGACCGCGAACACCACGACGAGCAGGGCCACCGCGACGACCCGGACGCTGAGCAGGGCTCCACCGCGACCGGCCGCCACGGCCACCGTCTGGGTGAGGGCCGAGGCCGCCGCGGAGGCCAGCCCGGAGGCGGTCGCGTGGCGCAGGCCCGAGCGCGGGTCCTTGTCGGCGGTCAGCATCAGGATCACGGCGATGGTCGCGCCGGAGACGGCCAGCGCCTCGATCAGCGTGAGGGTGTCGTCGGGGGCCGGCCCGGAGGCCGGGAGCAGCAGCAGGCCGAGCCCGGCGACGGTGGCCAGGGTGCCCCGCCATTCGGTGGCCGCCACCCGGCGGCCGGACCTGCGCGCCCCCAGCGGGACGGCGGCCACCAGGGTGAGCGCGCCGAGCGGCTGCACGAGGGTGAGGGGGCCGTAGCGCAGGGCCGCCGCGTGCAGCAGCGCGGCGGCGGCGTTCAGCCCGGCCGACCACCACCAGGCACCGGAGCCCAGCAGGGCCTTGGCGGTGCGTGCGACGGCGGCCCGGGCGAGCCGTTCCTGGGCGACGGCGGCGGCCGCGTAGGCCACGGCCGAGGCCAGGCAGAGCCCTACGGCCAGGGTGGTGTCGTTCATCTTCCGGCTCCTACGGCCGTGTCCGTGCTCCGCGGGCGCGGCAGGTCTCGTACGGGGATGTCCTGGACCGGCTCCGAGGCCGATCCGGGGTCCGGGCCCGCGCCCGGGTCGGGATCCGGGTCGCTCGGGCGCGGCTTCGGGATGAGCAGCAGGGCCGCCCGGAGAAGGACCGCGGCCACGACGGCGTCGAGCCAGTAGTGATTGGCGGTGCCGACGATCACCAACAGGGTCAGCAGCGGGTGCAGCAGCCACAGGAAGCGCCACCGTGAGGAGGTGGCGGCGATCATGCCGAGCGCGAGCATCAGCGCCCAGCCGAAGTGCAGGGAGGGCATGGCGGCGAACTGGTTCGCCAGGGTGTCCTCGGCCGGTGCGGCCTTGTAGACGGTGGGCCCGTAGACCTGGGCGGTGTCGATGAGCTGCGCGGCGTCGAGCAGGCGCGGGGGCGCGAGCGGGAAGGCCAGATGCAGGGCGAGGGCGGCTCCGGTGAGTCCGGCGAGTACGCGGCGCGTCCACAGGTAGTGGGCGGGTCGGCGGATGTAGAGCCAGATCAGGAAGAGCGCGGTGGCGGGGAAGTGGACGCCCGCGTAGTAGGTGTTCGCGGTGGTGACGAGGGCGTCCCCGTGCAGCAGCAGCCGCTGCACGAAGCCTTCGCCGGGCAGGTGCAGGAAGCGCTCCGCGTCCCATATTCGCGCCGCGTTGCGGAAGGCCTCTTCGGTGCGGTCGGTCGAGAGCAGCCGGCCCGCCTTGTAGACGGTGAAGAATCCCGCGACGAGCAGCAGCTCGCGTATGAGGCGGCGGCGCGCGGCTCTCGGTCCGGCTGCCGGCTCGGCAGGTGTGGTGTGGGAGCTCATCCCCCGGTCTCTCTTCCTGTTTACGCGCACAGCGACACGCCAGTGTATCGATACATTGGCGTATCGATACGCTGGTGTACCGATACGGTCGCGTTCCCGTACACTTCCGTAGTGGAACCTGCCGCCGAGGCGCCCCAGAGGAGAGCCGCATCCATGACGACGACGCCGTCCCCCGCGCGCCGCTCCAAGATCACCCCGGAGCGGGAGCAGGAGTTCTACGACGCCGTCCTGGAGCAGCTGCGCGAGCACGGCTACGAGGCCCTGACCATGGAGGGCGTCGCCGCCCGGGCCAGCTGCGGCAAATCGACGCTCTACCGGCAGTGGAAGACCAAGCCCCAGCTCGTCGCCGCCGCCCTGCGTGCGGGCCGCCACGGCACCCTCGTCACCGTGGACACCGGTTCACTGGCGGGCGATCTACGGGAAGCCGCCCGGATCGCGGCCGGCACCTCCGGCCGGGACACCCGGCTGACGCAGGCCCTCGGCCACGCCGTGCTCAGTGACGAGGAACTCCAGGCCGCCCTGCGCGAGGCGCTGGTCGAGCCGGAGCTGGCCGCGTTCGACGAGATGGTCGGACGGGCCGTGGCGCGCGGCGAGATCGAGGCGAACCATCCGGCCGTGGAGTTCCTGCCCGCCCAGTTGATGGGCGTACTCCGCATCCGGCCGGTCCTGGAGGGGCGGTACGCGGACTCCGACTACCTGGTCCGGTTCGTCGACGCCGTGCTGCTCCCGTCCCTGGGCCTCACGCCTCCCCGCCCCACCGGCCCCCCGGCCGACCAGGCCCCCTGAACCGGCGGGCCGCCGTCCTGATGACCTGACGGCGACCTGCCCGCGCTGCCTCGTGGGGACGGCGGCAGCGCGCCACCCGGATCGGGCGGCGACCACTCACCCCAGGAGTGGTCGCCGCCCGATCCGTGCGGCTCCGCACCGGCCCGGACGGCCGGCCTCAGCGGAGCGCGCCCATGGTCCGGGCGAAGGCCTCCGGGTCACCCTCGAAGCCGTGCAGCCGCAGGTCGAAGGACCAGGCGCCCGAGGCGTCGCGGGTGAACTCGGCGACGGTGGCCGCGGTGGCGGAGGACACGGTCGCGAAGTCACCCTGGGCCAGGTCGGTGTGGCCCTCGCGGATCCGGAATCCGGTGCCGCCGATGTCGGCGAAGGTCTTCGTACGGCCCGCGGCGCCCCCTTCGGCGTTCTGGATGACGACGCCGACCACCACCCGCGCCGACTCCGACGCCATCCGGTCCAGCTCGACGGTCATCACCTCGTCGAAGCCGAAGCCCTGGCCGGTATGGCTGTCCCGGTTCAAGGTGATGGTTCCGTCCGGCGAACGACTGCCGAAGTGCACCAGCTGGACCGGAGTCCCCTGGAGGTCCGCGGCGCCGAAGACGGCGGCGACGATGTCGAGGTCGTTCGCCGGCGCGCCGGTCGGGCTGGGGTCCCACCGCAGGGCGAACTCCACCTTGGCCAGTCCTTTGCGTACACCGCTCACCGAACTCCCCCTTCGTTCACAGGCATTGCCCGCCCATGATCCCACGAGCCCCCCGGCCCGGCCCGAACGATCGTACGTTTCCGGCCATTTCGGCCGGTTCGGTCACCTCGACCCCGTCGTCGTGGTCGACCGTGCCGCGCACCGGAATTCCCCGACCCGGAGCAGGTGCGCGCATCGGGTCGAGCAACGCCCACATCCGGATAAGACCGATGGGCGGCCTTTCACCCCATAGCGGCGCATTCCCGACCCGTCGCACCACGGACGTTCCCGGCCCGCCCTTTTCCCCGTTCCGACCCCGGGCAACCGCATGATCTGCGGCTGAACCGGATCGTTATCCTCAAGTTTTCCTCAAATCTAGTGACGGTGAGGCCGTCCGCTTCCTAGCTTCCTCGTACACGCGTCCCCACGTCCCCACATTCGCGCGGTTCCACACGCCCCCGGCGATCCCGGTGACGCGTCCCGCGTACCCCAGGAAAGAGTGCAGCATGAAGGTTCCCCAGGCCGGTGCGGTCGCCGCAGTGATCGCGATCGCCCTGACCGCCTCCGGGTGCGGCGTCTTCGACGATGGGGACCAGGGGGACGGGACCCTCGCCATCGGCATCAAGTTCGACCAGCCCGGCATAGGCATGCGGGAGACCGACGGTACTTTCTCCGGATTCGACGTCGATGTGGCCACCTACGTGGCCAAGGAGCTCGGCTACAAGCCGGACAAGATCGAATTCAAGCAGGTCTACAGCAACGACCGCGAACTGCTGATCCAGTACAACGAGGTCAAGTTCGTCGTCGCGAGCTATTCGATCAACGAGAAGCGCAAGGAGAAGGTCGACTTCGCCGGCCCGTACTTCGTCGCGCACCAGGACCTGATGACCCGCGCCAACGACGCCTCGATCACCAAGGCCGAGGATCTGAATTCGAAGAGCCTGTGCTCGGTCAGCGGCTCCACCTCGGCCGAGAACCTCCGCAAGAACCTCGCCCCCAAGGCGGGCCTGCTGGAGATGAGCGGCTACGCGGACTGTGTCGTCGCGCTCCAGGAGAGCCGGGTCGACGCCATGACCACGGACAACTCCATCCTGGCCGGGTACGCCGCCCGGAAGGGCAACGAGGGCAAGTTCAAGCTGCTCGGCCAGACGCTGAGCAACGAGAACTACGGCATCGGCGTCAAGAAGGGCAACAAGGACCTCCAGCGCAAGATCAACGACGCGCTGAAGAAGATGGTCGCGGACGGCGCCTGGGAGGCGGCCGTGAAGAAGAACTTCGGCGCGAACTACAAGTACGAGCCGGCGCCGGCGATCACCCCCGTGAGCTGACGCCCGTCGGGGCGGTGACCGCACCGGACCCCGGGGCGCGGCGCGCCCCCGTCCGGCCTGACATCGGCCCCGCCGTCACGACCCGCCGGCCGTGAACCCCTGGAGACGGCCCGGGTCGGGGGTCACGGCCGGCGGTGTGTCGCGCGCTCCCGCTCAGCCCACCGGAGCCTTGCCGCGCAGCACGGTCAGGAACTCGCGCATCCAGCGCGAGTGGTCCGGCCAGGCCCGGGCCGAGACCAGGGTGCCGTCGACCACGGTCTCGGAGTCCTCGAACTCGGCCCCGGCCGCCTTCATGTCCAGCTCCAGCGCCGGGTACGCGGTCACCCGCCGGCCGCTCAGCCCACCGGCCGCGGCGGTGATCAACGGGCCGTGGCAGATCTGTGCGATCGGCTTGTCGGCTTCCGCGAAGGCGGCCAGGATCCGGCGCACCTCGGGGTCGTTGCGCAGGTATTCGGGCGCCCGGCCGCCCGGGACGACGAGGGCCGCGTAGTCCTCGGTGACCACGTCCGCGAAGGCCAGGTCGGCGGGCCAGGTGTAGCCGGGCTTCTCGGTGTAGGTGTCGAAGCCCTCCTCGAAGTCGTGGACCACGAACCGCAGTTTCTTCACCTGCGGAGCCGCGATGTGGACCTCGTACCCCTCCTCACGCAGGCGCTGGTACGGATACAGGACCTCCAGCGACTCGGCCGCGTCACCGGTCACGATGAGGATCTTCACTGCCATGGGCTGCTCCTGAGAGGGCTGGTCACGGTCGCTCCGGCCCCACCGGGGCCACGGCTACCCTGCCCGCGCCGCACGACCGGCACACACCAAGATCCCTCACTACCGACACGTGGTTTTCACCTGTTGGGCACATGACAATGTGACTCTCGCACTGCCACTGACACTCCGCCAATTCCCCGGGCGGGGACGGTGCGTATGGAGAGGTACCCCCCACCTGATGAAGATCTCGCGCCTGACCCCCTGGGCGGCCGCCCTCGCCGCCGCCGCCCTGATCGGCATACCGGCCGCGGCTTCCGCCGGCCAGCAGGGCACGACCACCACCGAGAACCCGACGGCCGCCGCGGCGGACCCGTACGCGGACTACTACGCGAACGCCCAGGGCAAGACCGGGGCCGCGCTGAAGACGGCTCTGCACGACATCATCAAGACCCAGTCGAAGGTGTCCTACGACGGCGTGTGGAACGCCTTGAAGGTGACCGACCAGGACCCGGCCAACGCGAACAACGTCATCCTGCTGTACTCCGGCCGCTCCCAGTCCAAGGCGACGAACGGTGGTGGGGTCAACGACTGGAACCGCGAGCACGTCTGGGCCAAGAGCCACGGCGACTTCGGCACCGCCACCGGCCCGGGCACCGACCTGCACCACCTGCGCCCCGAGGACGTCACCGTCAACAGCACCCGGGGCAACAAGGACTTCGACAAGGGCGGCAGCCCCGTCAGCGAGGCACCGGGCAGCCTGACCGACGCCGATTCCTTCGAGCCGCGCGACGCGGTCAAGGGTGACGTGGCGCGGATGCTGCTGTACATGGCCGTCCGCTACGAGGGCGAGGACGGCTTCGCGAACCTGGAGCTGAACGACCAGGTCAACAACGGCTCGGCGCCCGCGATGGGCCGGATCAGCCTGCTGAAGCAGTGGAGCCAGATGGACCCGCCGGACGCCTTCGAGCAGCGCCGGAACCAGGTCATATTCGACCGGTACCAGCACAACCGCAACCCGTTCATCGACCACCCGGAGTGGGTCGCCTCCATCTGGTGACCCGGGACCGCAGTCACGGCGTCCTCCGGGGTTGGGCCGCGTCAGGCAGGGTATTCCCAGGCCAGAGGCTGCGACCCGCGCCCGACGGCAGCAGCCGGCGGAGGTACGTCGTGATGGACGGAGCCGGACTCTCCGATCGCGAGCAGCGCGCCCTCTCCGCGATCGAGGCCGAACTCAAGGGTGATCGTTCCCTCGACCGGATCCTGCGGTCCACGTCGCACCGGCGTCGGCGCACCGTGGCAGCCTGGCTGCTCGGTGCGGTGGCGGCGGTGCTGTTCGTGGCGGCCGCGGTCACCGTCTCCCGGCTCCTGATCTGGGTCTTCGCCGCCGTCTGGACGTCGGCGGTGATCCTGGCGCTGCCGCTGGTCGGCGAGTGGCTCCGGCGCCGCCGGCAGCGCGTCGACCGTTCGGAGGGGATCTAGGGCCGGTCCTCCGGATCAGGCCGGGTCAGAGCCGGTCGGCGAGGGCCTTGAAGTCGACCCAGGGCAGCTGGGGCGTACGCGCGTCCCACACCTTCTGGGAGAGCGCGGCCAGCGGGGCCTGGATGCCCGCGGCCACCTGGGCCTGGGTCTGGGCGCCGGCCAGGTCGCTCCAGACGGCGAGGCGCCCGCCCAGGATCTGCGGCCCGTAGGAGGCCGGGACGGGGGTCGTGCCGCGCAGGACGAGCGGGGTCCACTGTTCGTAGATCCGCTGCCCGGTGGGGTACGTGAACTGGTTGGGCTGCCCCAGCACGTAGTAGAGGTATTCGTCGTTGAGATTGACGAGCTTGCGTCCCTCGCGCAGGTACTCCAGCGGCTGCCGGGCGCCGTTCTCCTTGCCCGTCCAGTACTCGACCTGGATGTCCTTCGCGGCGCTCGTCACCCCGCCCGCGAAGAACCCGTCGTTCCACGCCTTGAGGGCCTTCCCCGAGGGCCGGACCACGGCGGCCCGGTCGTTCAGCCAGCCCGTCGCCAGGTCCTGGACCCGTGCCGAAGGCCCGTACCGCTGCTGGGCCGCGCGCGCGAGCTGCGGGAAGGAGGCCTGCGGGTCCCGGTAGACCAGCGCCTGGTACTCGTCGGCGCCCAGGTGCCAGGCTCCGCCGGGGAAGAGCGGTATGTACTCGCGCAGCAGCTCGTCCACGAGCTTGGCGGACGCCGGCTTCGATATGTCCACGGCGCCCTTGACCGCACGCCCCTGGGTGTCGCGCAGCTGCAGGTCGGGGTGGGCCTTGAGGACCGCGCCGAGGTGGCCGGGCGAGTCGATCTCGGGGACCACGGTGATGTGCAGCCGGGCGGCGAGCGCGTTGATCTCGCGGACCTGGTCCTTGGTGAGGTGCGGGGTGGAGACGATCTCGGGGTGCGTGTCGGACTGGATCCGGAAGGCCTGGTCGTCGGAGAAGTGCAGGCCGAGCTGGTTGAGCTTGAGGTCGGCCATCTCGCGCAGCCGGTCCTCGATCCAGTCCGGGGTGTAGAACTTGCGGGCGATGTCCAGGTTGAGGCCGCGCTGCGGTTTGGCGGGGGCGTCGCGCACGGTGCCCTCGGGGGCCGAACCGGCGCTCTTGACCGCCTGCTTGAGGGTGCGGGTGCCGTAGAAGACCCCGGCCTGGTCGGGTCCGTTGATGCGGACGCGGCCGTCCTTCACGTCGAGGGTGTACGACTCGGGCCCTCCCGCGGCCCCCGCGTCGAGGGAGAGCTCCACGTCCCCGGCGCGCGGCGCGGCCGACTTGCCGTATCCGATGTTCAGTTCACCGGCCAGCAGTTGGGCTTCGTCGGACAGGGCGGCGGTGTCGTCCGGGGCGACGACCACGCGGGCGTCGGGGGTGGGCTTCCAACCGGGGCCGCGGGCGGGTTCGTGCTCCCGCACCGCCGGAATAGTGCGCGGGGCGGTGGACAGCGGGTAGGACGGGGTCGGCGTGGGGGTGGGGGCGGCCTCGGCCGGCCGCGCCGCCGTCGTGGAGGAACCCGGGGCGGTGGGGGCGGGCGCCTCGTCGGAGGCGGCCGAGCAGCCCGGCAGGGCAAGGGTGACCAGCGCGGCGACCGTGGCCGTCGCGATCGTGTGGACCCTCTTGTGTCGCCTCTGTCTGCTCATGATGGATGCGTGTCCCCCGTACCAACGTGGCACGGGGGACAGGAGCGCGCGACCCGGCGGGCTCAGATCAGGGCGTCCCGCGCGGCGACGGCGAAGCCGTGGTCCTGCTCGGGGGCGCCGCCGCCGACGCCGACGGCGCCGATCAGGCGGCCGTCGCGGTGGACGGGCAGCCCGCCCGCGATGAACAGCAGCGGCCGGTCGAGAGCCGTGGGCAGGGTGTGGAAGGGGCCGCCGGGCCGGACGGCTTCGACGAGGTCGGCGGTGGGCGCGTTCAGCTGGAGCGCGGTGTAGGCCTTGCGGGTGCTGGTCTCGCCCGAGATCAGCACGGCGCGGTCGTCGCGGCGGAAGGCGAGCAGGTGCCCGCCGGCGTCGAGGACGGTGACGCTGACCGTGACCCCGGCCGCTTCGGCGGCGGCCGAGGCGGTGGCGACGATCAGCTCGGCGTCCTCGGTGCTCAGGGGGGGGCGACGGCGGTGCGGGTGGGGGTGGACATGCGGGTCTCTCCTTGCGGGCGGGGGTGCGTGGGTACGCGGGGGGGTGGATCAGTGGTGGGCGGGAACGGCCGCGGTCGTTCCGGGTGCGCCGGCCGCCACGACCGCGGCCCGGTCGCCGCGGGCCGAGCGGCGCGTCGTACGGCGCTCGAGCGCGCCGGAGACGAGGGCGAGCACCAGGGCGGACGCGGCGAGGGCGGCGCCGACCCAGTTGGGGGCGGTCCAGCCGAGGCCGGCGGCGATCACCAGTCCGCCGAGCCAGGCGGCCAACGCGTTGCCGAGGTTGAAGGCGCCGATGTTGACGGCCGAGGCCAGGGTGGGCGCCGCGGCGGCCTGGTCCAGGACGCGCTTCTGGAGCGGGGGCACGGTGGCGAAGCCGAGGGCGCCGATCAGTACGAGGGTGACGGCCGCGCCGACCTTGGTGTGGGCGGTCAGGGTGAAGACGGCGAGGGTGACGGCGAGGGCACCCAGGGCCACGTACAGCATCGGCATCAGCGCGCGGTCGGCGTAGCGGCCGCCGATGAGGTTGCCGGCGACCATGCCCAGGCCGAAGAGGACGAGGAGCCAGGTGACGGAGGTGTCGGCGAAGCCCGCGACGTTCGTCATCATCGGGGTGACGTAGGTGATCGCGGCGAAGACGCCGCCGAAGCCGAGGACGGTCATCGCCATCGCCAGCAGCACCTGGACGTTGCGGAAGGCGGCGAGTTCGCGGCGGATCCGTACGCCGCCCTCGGGCCGGGGCAGGTCGGGTACCAGCCGGGCGATGCCGAGCAGACCGGCGACGCCCAGGGCTGCGACGATCAGGAAGGTGACGCGCCAGCCGAGGGTCTGACCGACGAAGGTGCCGAGGGGGACGCCGACGACGTTGGCCACCGTCAGTCCGGTGAACATCATGGCGATGGCGCCGGCCTTCATCTCGGGGGCGACGAGTTCGGCGGCGACGACCGCGCCGATGCCGAAGAAGGCGCCGTGGGCGAGCGAGGCGACGACACGGCCGGCGAGCATGACGCCGAAGGCGGGGGCGAGGGCGGAGAGCACGTTGCCCGCGATGAACAGGCCCATGAGCAGCATCAGCATGCGCTTGCGGGGAACGCGGGTGCCGAGCACGGTCATGAGGGGCGCGCCGAGGACGACGCCGAGGGCGTAGCCGGTGACCAGGAAGCCCGCGGTGGGGATGGAGACGCCGTAGGTGCCGGCGACCTCCGGGAGCAGGCCCATGATCACGAATTCTGTGGTGCCGATCCCGAAGGCCCCGACGGCGAGGGCGAGGAGTGCGAGAGGCATGGGGGAGGTGTCCTTCAGGGGAGGGGGTGGTGCACGGTGCGACGGCGACGACGGCGGTACGGCCGCGACGGCCGCGACGGGGCGCGATGCCGTCGATCACGACCGGGTGCCGCTGATTGCGGTCGCCGATTGCATGCGTCCACATTAATTGCACACGCGGGATATTTGCAAGCGCTGGCTATTGCGCGCGTGGACTATCCTGGTGGACACAGACCCAGCCAGGGACGCTTCGATGGAGGAGCCCATGACGGCCACGGACAGCGCGCTCACCGCCCTCTCCCAGGGCTGGTGCGCCCTCTCCCTCCTGCACGGGCGGATCGAGGCACACATCGAACGGGCCCTCCAGGCGGGCCACGGCCTCAGCGTGCGCGAGTACTCGCTGCTGGACGTGCTCAGCCGCCAGCACGACGGCCCGGGCGGGCACCTGCGCATGCACCAGGTCGCCGACTCCGTGGTGCTCAGCCAGAGCGCGACGACCCGGTTGGTGAGCAGGTTGGAGGACCGCGGCCTGCTGAACCGCTACATCTGCGACACCGACCGGCGGGGCATCTACACCGACGTCAGTGAGGCGGGCCTGGCCCTTCTGGCCGCCGCCCGCCCCACCAACGACACCGCGCTGCGCGAGGCGCTCGACGAGGCCTCGCTCGACCCTGAACTCACCCCGCTGGTCGCGGCGGTGGAGAACCTCCGACGCTGATCCCGGGGCGGATCGCCGTTCAGCGCGGGGCGGAGCTCGGCGGGGGCGAGGACGTCACGATGCCTCCGCGCGCCGCGGACGGGCTCGCCGAGGGCGCCGATGCCGACGGACTGGGCGAGACCGGGACCGACGGGCTCGCCGACCGACCGGGGGGCGAGGAACCGGCCGGGCTCCCCGAGGGGGCCACACCCGGGCTCCGCGCCACCGAACCCGACGGCCGCGGTGCCGGTGACGTCGGCTGCTCCGAGGACGGTCCCGGGGCCGTGATCCTCGGCGGGGTGGCCGGCGGCATCGGGCCGGGCGCCGGATCCGGGGCCGCCATCAGGTAGCCGACCCCGGCGACCGCCGCTGCCGCCGCCAGCCCCGCCAGCGGCAACGCGAACCGCCGCAGCCGGGCCATCGGCAGCCGTCCCAGGTGCGCCCCGGGCGGCTCCGCGGGCCGCAGCCGCCGCACGTCGATGCCGTCCGCGCGCGCTTCGAGGGCCTCCCGCAGCCGGCGCTCGACGGGGCGCTCGGCGAGACGTTCGCCGTCACGCGTCATATCCGTCCCTCCAGAATCCGTTCCAGGGCGTCCAGGCCGCGGCTGGCGTTGGACTTCACCGCTCCCCGGCTGATCCCGAGGGTGGCCGCGATCTCCGCCTCGCTGAGATCGGCCCAGTACCGCAGCACCAGCACCTGGCGGCGGCGCGGGGTGAGCCGGCCGAGCGCGGCGAGCACCTCACGGTGCGCCTCGTCGAGGACGACGTGGTCCTCGGCGGACGGTATGTCGGCCGCCGTCGGCGGGGTCCAGGCCCGGACGGTCCGCCTGCGGCGCAGCACCGAGCGCGAGGTGTTGACCACCGCGGTGCGCAGGTAGCCCAGCGCGTTGTCGACCTCGGTGATCTGCTCGCCGTGCCGCCGGTACAGCGCGGTGAAGGCGTCCTGGACCACGTCCTCGGCGGTGGCCAGGTCGTCGACGAGCAGCACCGCGAGCCGGACCATCCGCAGCCGGTGCGCGTGGTAGAGCTCGGTGACGGTGGGCGGCCGCGACGTGCCGAGGCCGGTGTGGTCGTAGGTGTACGAGGGCCCGTACGCGCTTTCGTACGGGTCCGGGCGCGACCGCGGGGAGGTGGCCGGGGCCGAGCGCTCGCGGCGCAGCAACGACCAAAGGCCCCGCCACGCCCGGCCGAAGCCGGGCGTGAGGGGGCCGACGGGTGGTGCCAGTTGGAGCACGGGGTTCCTCAGCTGTTCGCGCGGCGCCGCACGGCGTACAGGGCTCCCGCGCCGGCCAGGACCAGCACGGTGGCCCCCGCGCCCATGGCGACGGTGCTCGCCGAGGAGCCAGTATGCGCGAGCTCCGGGGTGCCGGGGGCGGCGGCCGGCTCGGAAGGCGACGCGCTGGGCCGCACACCCGTGCCCGGGGCCGACGGAGCGGCACTCGGCGCGGCACTGGGAGCGGCGCTGGGGGTCGCGCTGCGCGTGTCCGATCCCGCGCTCGGCGGGGTGCTCACCGACGGGGAGGGCTTGACCACGCCCGCGCTCGGTGAGGCACTCGCGGGCACGCTGACCGACGGGGAGGGAGCGGCCGAACCGCCGCTCGCGGCGAAGGCCGGACCGGCGAGGGCGACGGCCACCCCGGCGGCGGCAGCGGTGACGGCCGTCCGGCGGAAGGCCGAGGGGACACGCAACAGGTTCTTCACGGTGGTTCTCCACGGTCGGGTCGAGGACGCGGGAGTGCGCCCTTCACCCCCGCACGACGCGCGACCCCCCGGGAGGTTGTCGCCGTTCCGGAAAAACTTTCCGACCGGTTTCCGGCGACCCGACCACCGCGGCCAGCGCCGTGGCCAGCGTGGCGATGCCGTCCTCGATCTCTCCCGTCGAGCCCGCCGCGTAGCCGAGGATCAGTCCCGGCGGGCCGGGCCGGATCCGGTGCCACGACAGCGGATGGGCCTTCACCCCCAGGGCCAGGGCCGCCGCGGCCAGGTCCGTGTCCTCGAAGCCCGCGCCGTCGAAGGTGACCATCAGGTGCAGCCCGGCCGCCGCGCCGTGCACCCGGGCGCCGGGCAGCAGCTCGGCGACGGCCGCGAGCATGGCGTCGCGGCGGCGGCGATGGCGGCGCCGGACGTGGCGCAGGTGCCGTTCCAGCTCGCCGGAGTCCATCAGTCGGGCGAGGACCAGCTGGGCGAGGACCGGATTGCCGAGGTCGGCGTAGCGCTTGGCCGCGGTCACGGCGTCGCGCAGGCGCGGCGGGACCAGCAGCCAGCCCAGGCGCAGGGCGGGGGCGAGGAGCTTGGACACGCTCCCGGCGTAGCAGACCCCCTCGGGCAGCAGGGCGCGCAGGGCGGGGACGGGTGCCCGGTCGTAGCGGTGCTCGGCGTCGTAGTCGTCCTCGATGACCAGTCCCCCGGCGGCCGCCCAGCCGAGCAGGTCCCGACGGCGCTCGCCGTCGAGGACGACCCCGGTCGGGAACTGGTGCGCCGGGGTGAGCAGGACGGCCCCGGCGCCGCTCGCCCGGAGCCCGGCCACGTCGAGTCCGGCCCCGTCCACCGGTACGGGGACCGTCTCCATGTGCCCGTACTCCAGTTGCTGCCGGGCACCCAACGAGCCCGGGTCCTCCACGGCGACCCGGTGCACGCCGTGCTGCCGCAGGACGGGCGCGAGCAGCGCCAGCGCCTGGGCCACTCCCGCGACGACGACCACCTCGTCGGGGTAGGCCCGGATCCCGCGGTTCCGGGCGAGCCAACCCACGACCGCCTCGCGCAGTGCGGGTGCCCCCTGGGGGTTGCCGTAGCCGAAGTCGGCCGGGGTGAGCGAGGCGAGGACCCGGCGTTCGGCCTGGAGCCAGGCGGTACGGGGGAAGGCGGTGAGGTCGGGCACCCCGGGCGAGAGGTCGATCCGGCAGGGCACGGCGCGCAGGGCGTCCACGAGCCCGCCGCGCTCCGGCGCACGGGAGGGGCCGGCCATCGGTGGGGGCGCGGCGACGACCACGGTGCCGCCCCGGCCTCGGCCGCTGACCTGGCCGCTCTCGGCGAGGCGCTGGTAGGCCTCGGTGACGAGCCCCCGGGATACGCGCAGTTCGGCGGCGAGGATCCGGCTGGCCGGAAGCCGGCTGCCGACCGGGAGGGTGCCGTCGGCGATGGCGGCGCGGAGCCGGCCCGCCAGCCAGTCGGTGCGGCCGCCCGGCGGGGCCTGGCCGATGTCGAGCTGGAGGAAGTCCGAGCCGCTGAGGTTTTTGGACCCCTGTGGATCACCCTGTTTGGAGCTGCTCATAGGGCCATTGTGCGGCCACGCTGGAACACATGCAGACACAGCCCGCCTCCCCCTCCGACCCCACCTCAGCACCCGCCCCCGCCTGCGCTGCCCCCGGCTCCCCCACCACCTCCGCTCCCGACTCCCCCGTCGGCTCGACCGCGTTCCGCGACCTGGTTCCGGGGATCGTGGGCATGGCGCTGGTCGGCAGCAGCGTCACGGTCTCGCGGGCCCTCGTCGACGCCCCCCTGTTCGCCACCCAGGCCGTCCGGTACGCCGCCGCCGCGCTGCTGCTGTTCGCCCTGGCCCGGGCGGTCCGGGTCCCGGTGCACAGGCCGCGCGGTCGGGAGTGGCTGTGGCTGGCGGGGATCGCGGCGACCGGGCTGGTGCTGTTCAACGTGGCCGTGGTCCGCGGGGTCGCCCACGCCGAACCGGCCGTCATCGCCGTCGCGGTGGCCTCCGTACCGATCCTGTTGGGTCTGCTCGGCCCCTTCCTGGAAGGGCGGCGGCCCAGCCGGCAGGTGCTGCTCGCGGCTCCGGTGGTGGTGGCGGGGGCCGTGCTGGTGGAGGGGACGGGCCGGACGGACGCCGCCGGGGTGGCCTGGGCGGCGCTCGCACTGGGCTGCGAGGCCGCCTTCACCCTGCTCGCGGTGCCGGTGCTGCGCCGGCACGGGGCGTGGGGGGTGTCCGTGCACGCGGTGTGGTTGGGTGCGCTGATGCTGGCGGGGCTCACGGTCGCCTTCGAGAGCCCGGCCGAGCTGGTGTCGCTGGGCCGGTTCCGGTGGGCGGCCGCCGGCTACCTCGCCGTGATGGTGACGGCGGTGGCCTTCCTCCTCTGGTACCGCACGGTGGCCGCGGTGGGCGCCGGCCGCGCCGGTCTGCTGACCGGGGTCGCGCCCCTGGCCGCGGCGGGCGCGGGGGTCCTCACGGGCAGCGGGGTCCCGGGCCCCGCGGTGTGGCTGGGCCTGCTCGTGGTGATCGCGGGACTGGCCGCCGGTCTGCGGCCGGACCGGGCCCCGCGGTCCACTCCTACGCTGCCGGGGTGACGTCCACGGTCAGCCGCTCCAGCTCGTGTACCGCGGCGTCGACGGCTTAGGTCCGCAGGACGGGCTCGCGTGACGGGTCCTGCGGCCGGACGTCCCGGACCCAGTACTCCGGCCTGCGGTCCGGGGCGTCGAAGTCGTCGTAGCAGTACACGATGCAAGGGTCCAGGTACGCGGCGGTCGCGAAGAAGTCGGAGCTCGTCGCGAGGCGCAAGGAGTTGTGGCTGGAGAAGGGGAAGAACCGCACGAGCGTACTGGCCCGCGCCGTACGCCACAGCAGTTCCTCGACCGGGGGAACCCAGGAGGCGCCGCACCGGGAACGGCTGTCGGACATCGACGTGTGCCGGATCCCCGCGTCCCATTGGAGGTCCGTCTCCGTCATGCGCCCACGCGCCGGCGCGCGTAGCAGAAGAGGTGCTCCTCCGGGGCCGCGCCGTCGGCGGCGGGTCGGAAGTGCGCGGTGTGGTGGTGCAGCACCTCCAGGCCCAGGTCGGCGAGCCGGGCCAGGTGGTCGGCCGTGGAGAGGCTGCTGACGGTGACCTCGTGGCCCATCCACTCGATGTCCAGGCCCCGGATGTCCCCCGGCACCGTGGCCAGCACGAGGTAGCCGCCCGGCGCGACCCAGGACGCCATGCGGTCCAGTGCGGCCGCCACCTCCGGCTGGTCCATCACCAGCAGCGGGAAGAAGGAGCACACCGCGTCGAAGTCGGCCCGCTCGGGCGTGTAGGTCCGTACGTCGGCCCGCTCGAAGCGGGCCCGCGGCACTCTGGCGCGGGCCAGTTCGACCATGGCGGTCGAGACGTCGATGCCGGTGACGGCGCAGCCGGCCCGGACCAGCGCCTCGGCGGTGGGCCGTCCGGTGCCACTGCCCACGTCCAACACCCTTGCTCCGGCGGGGAGTCGATCGGTGAGCCAGTCGAGTGCGGCCAGTTGGCCGGGCACCCGCCCGAACACCTCCTCGTAGCGCTCCCCCAGATCGTCGAACACCTCTGCCGCCGACTTGCGTTGACTCATCGGGCCGCCCCTTCGTCTCCGGAGCACCACCGTACCGGTGCGGTGCGTCGGCGGTCCGCCGCGCCGTTAGGATCTGGTGCCAGTGATCATCAAGGGGGAGCCCATGACCAACACCGACGACGCCGTACTGAGACCGCTCGGTCCGGGGGATCCGCAGGAGATCGCCGGATACCGGCTGCTCGCGAAGATCGGCGAAGGCGGTATGGGTTCCGTCTACCTCTCACGGACCCGTGGCAACCAGCCGGTCGCCCTCAAGGTCATCCGCCGCGAGTTCGCCCAGGAGCAGGACTTCCGGGTCCGCTTCGAACGCGAGGTGCAGGCCGCCCGCCGCGTGCAGGGCTACCACATCGTGCCGGTGCTCGACCATGACACCAGCGGCGAACAGCCGTGGCTGGCCACCGCGTTCGTGCCCGGCCTGGCGCTCGACGACGCCCTCGCCACGCACGGCCCGCTGCCGCTGCCCGCGGCGTTCCAGCTGATCGGGTGCACGGCGCAGGCCCTGCACTCCGTCCACGCCGCCTCGGTGGTGCACCGCGACCTCAAGCCGAGCAACATCCTGCTCGGTTCGAACGGGCCGTGGGTGATCGACTTCGGTATCGCGCGGGCCACCGACACCACCCAGCTGACGCGCAGCGGCGGGTTCATCGGAACGCCGCAGTACATGTCCCCCGAACACGCGCTCGGCCGGACGGTCACCGCGGCGACCGATGTGTTCGCGCTGGGTCTGATCGCCGCGGTCGTGGCCACCGGCCGCCACCCGTACGGCGACGGCGCGGGTCTCTCGATCGCCGCCGCGATAGCCAACACCCCGCAGCGGGCACCGGACCTGAGCGGCTACCCGGAGCAGTTGCGCCGACTGTTGGAGCGCTGCCTGCACGCCGATGCCGAGCAGCGGCCCACCCCGGCGGAACTCGCCGAGTGGTGCGGCCGGGAGGCGGGCCGGGAGCTGCGGAACTTCGACGGCTGGCTGCCCGCGCCGCTGGCCGCGGAGATCGCGCGGCGCGAGCGGTCGGCGCAGGCGCAGGCCCAGGCGCCGGTGCCGGTGCCGGTGCCGGTGCCGTCCCCGACGCAGTTCTCGGCACCGGCGCAGGCCCCGGCTCCGCCCCCGTACGCGCCCACGCAGGCGCCCGCCCAGGCGTCGGGGCCGGTCCCCCCGTCCTACGCGCCCACCCAGGGCCCGGGCCCGGTGGGCGGCCCGCACCCGCCGCTGTACGGCGCGCCGACCGCCGCATCCACCTACGCACCGGCGTACGGCGCGCCGACAGGCCCGACCGGCCCCACCCCCGCCCCCGCACCCGCGGCGCGTCGCAGTCGGGTGCCGCTGGCCGTCGGCGCGGGTGTCGTGGTCCTCGCCCTCGCCGCGGGCGGCACCTGGTACCTCACGAGCGAGGAGGACGGCGGCGCGAAGCAGACCGCGGGCGACAGCAAGCAGAAGCCGGCGGAGTCGCCCAAGGACGCGTCACCGGCGGCGCAGGCCGGCGGCTCGACCCCCTCGACCCCGTCACCCTCGACCTCGGGCTCGTCCTCCGGCGCATCGGGCGCCCGCACCTATACCGCGGTGTTCAAGGACAAGCCCGTGAAGTTCCTGGCGCCCAGGGAGTTCGGCAAGTTCAACGACGTCGACCTCGACTTCCCCAAGGTGGCACCGTTCGGCGACATCAGTTCGTCGGACCAGGAGCTGACGATGGGTTACGACGGGATCCGGACCTCGACCTCGTTCGGCAAGAGCAAGGGAACGACTCCCGAACAGTGCGAGACCGGGGCCGCCACCGATCCCGTCCCGAACAAGCTGCGGGAGTCGGACCTCACGGGCGCCGACAGCACCATCGTCCAGGGCGACCTGCTGTGCACCGTCACGAGCAAGGGCAACCTGGCCATGGTGAAGATCGTCAGCCTCGAGCCCTCGACCGACAAGAGCTACACGACCCCGACGTACATGACCGAAGTGACGCTCTGGAAGCGGTAGTCGTAGCCCACGGGTGATGCCGTGCCCGCGCTGCGTGGGGTCGTCGTGGTCATCGGTGGACGGCCCCGGCGTCCGCTCACGACTCCCGCTCACCGCTCACACGGCTCGTTCCATGCAGACCAGGTGGTCCCGTTCGTCCCATGACGCGGTGACGGCGAATCCGAGGCGTTCGTACAGCGCGATCGCGCCTGTCCGCCAGTCCCACACCGACAGCCGCACCACCTCGGCGCCGCTCTCCTCGGCATGCGTGAGCGCGGCGCCGACCAGTCGGGACGCGATGCCCTGCCCGCGGAACTCCGGTGCCGTCCAGAGCCTCTTCACCTCGTGCCGCCCTCCGACCGGGGTGGTCACCACCAGGCAGCCGACCGCGGTGTCCCCGCTCAGCGCCAGCAGCACGACGTCGTCCGCGAACACGGCACGCGGATCCGCGATCTCCGCCCGGTAGCGGTCCGGCAGATCGTCCACCCCGGCGACGGACGCGCCCTTCTCGGCCTCTGTCCGCAGATGGTAGGCGGCCAGCAGCTCGGCCAGGCCGTCCTGGACGGACAGGGCCCGACCGGGCCGGCGGACAACGACAACCTCGCATCGATCGTTCACCGGGTGAGCATCGCAGCAGGGGCCGGGCGGAGGTCGGGCGGGGCAGGTGGAGGCCGGGCGGATCGGGCGAGAGTCGGTCGGATCAGGTGGAGGCGGGGACGAGGACGACCGCCGTTCCGTACGCGCACACCTCCGTCCCGACGTCCTGCGCGTCGGTGACGTCGAAGCGCATCATCAGCACGGCGTTGCCGCCGCGCGCCTTCGCCTGCTCGATGAGCCGGTCCATGGCCTGGTTCCGGGTCTCCACCAACGTCTTGGTGAGGCCCTTCAACTCGCCGCCGATCATCGACTTCAGTCCCGCGCCGATCTGGCTGCCCAGGTGGCGGGAGCGGACGGTGAGGCCGAAGACCTCGCCGATGACGCGCTCCACCCGGTAGCCGGGAACGTCGTTGGTCGTCACGACGAGGACGCCGGTCTCGTGTGCGCCGGCGCCGCCGCCGTAGTCATCGATTCCCATGGCACCCACTCTCGCGCCGGCCGCCACCGGCCGCACCCCGGGGCACTCGATCAGGGCATGCGGGCCGAAAGCCCGGCGCGGCGCGGGCCCACCGCCGGACGGGTGCGTGGTTACACCTCAACCTCCTTGTGTACCACTCAGGTTGTACGGTGCCGCCTCCCTTGGCGGTAGTCGGGTCTCATCCCCTGGATGGGCGCGGTCCAGGTGGACGGGCCGTAGATTCTTCCTCGCCGGCTCAACGACCGGCACCGGCCCGATCCCCCCGGGGCCCTCTGCGCGGCCGTGCCCGTTCGGGGGCGGGCACGGCCACGCACCCCTAAAGGGCAAATTGGTCATATCGGGTTAAAGGGCGGTGAGCCACCGGGGCTAGACGCCCCGTCCTCGTCATAGTCGTCCCTGGCAACCGACTGGTTGTCGCCCCGAGCCGCGCGTCGCGGCCGGGTGGATGTCTTCGTAGAGGAGCCGGCTCATGCTGAAGCCCACCAGAACCACCCTCGCTCTCGCCACCGGCAGCCTGGTTCTCGGTCTGGTCGGAGCGGGCGCCGCCGTCGCCGACGACGGTCCGGAGAACCAGCCGCCGCGCGAGATCGTCGTCGGCGGAGGCTCGGCGGAGCCCGGCGTCTACCCCGCACGCCACGTCACCGGCAAGGTCGTGTCGAAGGGCCCGCTGACGGTCCGCAGCAAGCCGAGCACCCGCTCGCAGGCTCTCGGGCACGTGTACCCGAACAACAAGGTCGACATCGAGTGCAAGAAGTACGGTGACAACGTCGACGGCAACCGCATCTGGTACCGCCTGGCCGACCGGAACAACAGCTGGGAGCCCAACGCGTCGACGGCCAAGCGCGCGTACGACAAGGAGCGCTGGGTCTCCGCCCGCTACGTCAAGAACCTCTCCGAGGTGAAGTACTGCCGCTGACCCGGTCCCGCCGGTAGGCGGGCACACG
This sequence comes from Streptomyces sp. NPDC048331, assembly GCF_043201215.1. Classification (NCBI taxonomy): domain Bacteria; kingdom Bacillati; phylum Actinomycetota; class Actinomycetes; order Kitasatosporales; family Streptomycetaceae; genus Streptomyces; species Streptomyces sp. NPDC048331. The sequence continues at coordinate 188,620 of NZ_JBICYT010000004.1, forward strand.
GGCGGCCGGACCAGTAGGTCGGCAGTCAGTCCACCGGGCGTACGGCACGCGGCCCCACGCATTCCACGCCGTACGCCCGGACCCGTTCCCGCAGTTCCCGGTCGGCCGTGACCACGACACAGCCACGCTCGGCGTACGCCGCGGCCAGTTCCACGATCCGGTCGTCTCCGCTCCCGGGCTCCGAGTCCACCCGTACGCCGGGAACGGACTCGACGCCCCGGGCGGCGCCTTCGACGACGAGGACGATCTCCTCGTCCCCGCCCCGGCCGGCCGGCAGGTCACGCAGCCGCACGGCCGCGCCCCGCCGGTCCCGCCACCAGCCGTCCGGCACGGAGCCGACGACGTTCGCGCCGTCCACGATCAGCACGTGCCGTTCGACGTCGCCGACGTCCGTCCCGTTCACGGTGGCCCGGTCCTCAGAAGTCGCCGTAGTTGACCTGCCACGTGGGCAGGCCCATCCGGCGCCAGACCGCGACCACCCGGTCCCGGTCGTCGAGCGAGAGCCGGACCGCGTACCGGTGGCGCACATGCGCGTCGAACAGCTCCGCCTTCACCACGTCGTCGCGGCGTGTGTCGCCCGCCGCGCGCATCCACAGCTCGTCGTACGGCACCTCGTGGCGCCGCAGCCAGGACTCCGTCTGCGGACGGTGCTCCTCGCTACGCCCCGACAGCAGCACGATGGCATCGCCGTCGGCGCGCCGGAAGGCGTCGAGGGCGTGCCGCACCGACTCGTTGAGCAGGTCGAGCTCACAGCGTGAGAAGTCGTACGGACCCCGGTCGCCGGTCAGCGCGAGGGTGCCGTCGATGTCGCACATCACCGCCGCCGGCAGGGCCGGGTCGGGGACGTACTCCGTCACGGGCGGCGCGGCCGTCGCGCCCGCCCCGCCGTTCATCCACGCCGACGTCAGCCGCCAGCCTCCGCGCCGCGCCTTCTCGTGCTTCTCGGCCAGGATGCGGATGATCTCCTCGCCGACCTGGCGCTCGCGGGCCGCGTCCCGGCGCAGGCACTCCTCCAGCGGGACGTCGGTGAAGTCGTGCACGACGAAGGTCGCGAGACCGCCGACCGCCGCCTTGAGCCGCTTGGGGATGTTCTTGGTCAGGTGCGTGTTGTCGACGACCACGTCGAACCCGTCGTCGACCGCGGCGCGGACCGCCGCGTCCTGGACGGCCAGTACCGTCTGCTCGTGCCTGAAGCTGCGACCCCGCGCGGGGTCCGGGAGGTCGAGCATGAGGCGCAGGTCGTCGAGGTTGACGCGGCGCATGCGACCACCGGCCTCGGCCTGCAGGGCGCGCGCGGCCGTCGTCTTGCCGGAGGCCGGCAGGCCCGTCATGACGTGCACGACGGGCAGCCGGGGCGGCTCCTCGACGGCGGCCGGGTTCGCGGTCTCGTCCACCGTGGCGACGGCGGTCGGGGTCGGGGTCGCGGTCTGCTTCACGGTCCGGTCCGTGGTGAGGTTCGCGGTCCGGGTCGTGAGGGGGTCGGCACCCGTGTGCGGGGGTGTCTCCTCGGACTCGGACCAGGTCTCCTCGTCGTTCGTGAAGGGGTCGGACGTCTCCGGCCGCACGTTGCGCCAGACGGCCAGTTCCGTGGATCGGCCGTCCAGGCGGAGGAACATCGCGGCCCGGATCTCCCGCACGGGCAGGGCCTTGACCGCACGGGCGAAGGCTCCCCGGTCGGCGGCCAGGTGCGCGAGTGCCGCGTAGGCCTCGTCGATGGCACGCTCGCGCCGCGCCGCCTCCGACTCGAGCCGCTCGATCACCTCGCGCACCCACGCGTCGAACTCGTCGGGCACCTGGTCGAGCAGGGCGTCGAGCGGCTTGCCGCCCGACGCCTCGATCTCGGCGACCGTGGTGCCGAGGTTCTGGGTGAGCTGCTTGACGGGCAGGCCGGCGAACCGCTGGATGCCGTGGGCGCGCCAGATGTCCCGCTCGGTGACCTTGGTGAGCACCCGGTGGAGCCGTACGTACTCGGCCAGCTTGGCCTTCGCGCGCACACCGGAGGCGAAGCGCAGTACGAAGCCCTCCGCCTGGGTGCCGGTCGCCGAGTCGCCGCCCGGCAGGGTGTTGGACTCCGCCAGCGCGATCAGCTCGTCGAGGGGCATGGAAGGCCACACCGTGACGACGGATCCGATCCCCTCCCAGTGCGACGCGGCCTCGGTGAGCGGGACCTCCGTGCCGTCCGGCCCGAAGGCCGCGAGGAGGACGAGGTCCCGGCGGTCGCCGTAGTCCACGACGATGCGGTTCTGCGGGTACAGGATCTCGGCGAGGTAGGTGGTGCCGGGGCGAAGGGCCCCGGTGTCCCGGCCGTCGAGCGTGCGCTGCGCCCAGGTCGCCTGGGCGCTGATGAAGGAGCCCTTGGAGGCGACCCGCCAGCGGCCCGCGTAGTGGAAGACGACGGCGAGGCTGCCGTCGACCTTGTCGTAGACCTCGAACGGCTCGTTCGGGAGGGCGGGGGCGTACGGCTGACCCGACTCGTGCTCGCCGACGTTGAAGAACTTCGGCAGCGGCAACGCGACGACGGCGCCGGTGGTGTCGTCGGCGACGAGTCCGCGACAGCGTGTGGTGACGTCGTTCCAGACGCGTTCGTACTGAGCCGTCCGTGTGTAGGTGTAGATGGACAGCGGCAGCTCGGGGTGCGACTTGCGGGTCACGTACCCGGCTTCGATCGACTCCGCCAGCGCCTGTGCGGGCATCAGGTCATGCAGAGTCAGGGTCTCCTGGCTCATGGGGTCCTCCCGGTTCGAGATGGCTCATTCTCACGTGCGGGAGGGTGTGCCCGGTAGTCAATTATGCCTGGTCGGCGCACCGCCCAGGCGGTTGATGTCGGCGGGGCGCAGGATGTGGCCGGGGACCTCGGTGCCGGGGGTGGCGACCGCGATCATGGCGCGGCCGAAGGTCTCGGAGGTGATGACGAGGTTCGGGGCGACCCGCCGCACGAGGGGGACCAGCGGTCCGAGGACGGCGTAGAACATGCGGGAGATCCGGGCCTTGGAGGGCACACCGCGCACCGGCTGGACGATCCCGGGGCGGAACATGTAGGCCCGGAAAGGGAGTTCCAGCAGGTCGTTCTCGGTCTTGCCCTTGACCCGGGCCCACATGGAACGGCCCCGCTCGGTGCTGTCGGTGCCCTCGCCGGAGACGTAGACGAAGGTCATCCCGGGGTTGGCGGCGGCCAGCGGACGGGCCACGTCGAGCGTCAGGTCATAGGTGACGTGCCGGTACGCCTCCTCCTTCATGCCGACAGAGGAGACCCCGAGGCAGTAGAAGCAGGCGTCGTACGCGGCCGGGTCGATCCCGGCGGCGGCCAGGTCGGACGGATCGCCCTGGACGGACTCGCGCAGCTTGGGGTGGCTGACGCCGAGCGGCGTGCGTCCGACGGCGAGGACGCTCTCGACCGCGTCGTCGCGCAGGCAGGCGCGCAGGACGCCCCGGCCGAGCATGCCGGTCGCGCCGAAGAGGATCACGTTCACGGACACACCCTCGGGTCGTACCTAATGGGAGACGCAGAGCTCGTTGCCCTCGGGGTCGGCGAGGGTCGTCCATACGCTGGGGCCCTGGCTGCCCTCGTGGAGGTGCGTGGCGCCCTTGGCGATGAGGCGTTCGACCACGGCCTTCGGGTCGTCGGAGCCGGTCCGGACGTCGAAGTGGGCCCGGTTCTTGACCGTTTTGGGTTCGGGGACGTACTGGAACAGGACGCGTGGCGCGCGCTCCAGCCCCTCCGGGTGGCGGATCGCGGCGCCCGCCTTCCAGACGAGGGTGCCCCGATGGGTCTTGGTGTCGTCCTCGCTCGCGTGGCCCGCCTCGATCAGGCCTCGGATGAACGGCTCGTCGCTCGGCTCCACTTCCCAGCCGAGGGCCTCGGCCCACCAGTCGGCGAGTGTGTGCGGGTCGGTCGAGTCGATGGTCACCTGGAATGTGTACGCCATGTCCGGACCCTACTGAGGAGCCGGCGCCGTCGCCACACGGCCGGACGGCGGCGTCGGGCGGGGGCGCGGGGCGTAGGGGAACGGCGCGTGGGGGCGCGGCGCGCGGGACGTCGGCCTCATCGGTCCGGGGCCCCGCCGCCGGGGGCGACGTGCGAGGCGACCAGCGCGGCGAAGGTCAGCAGCCAGGCTCCTACGGCGATCCAGAGCAGTACCTCGCCCAGCGGGCGCAGCCAGGCGATGCCGGCCGGGGCCGCCACGGAGAGGCAGGCGGTGGCCGTCATGCCGAGCGGGAAGACGGTGGCCCAGCGGCGGATGTCGTAGCGCGGCCGCGGGTGACGCAGCTCCGCGGCGAGGAGGACGACGTACCAGAGGAGGGAGAGGGTGAGCAGGGCCAGGGTGACGGTACGCAGGGTGGTGTGCGCCGAACCGGTCCAGACGGGTGACGCCGTGAGCTTGGATCCGGCCAGGGCGGAGATGGAGAGCGCGCCGCCCGCCACCCAGTGGTCACCCGCCCCGCCCACCACCTCGCGCGGGTCGAAGCGGAAGAGGGCGGCCAGGTACAGCAGCAGGCCGAGGCAGAAGCCGACCAGCGCCACCCGTGCGAGCGGCGCCCGGTGTTCGGCGTCGGCGAGGGACGCGGTGAGGAGGGAGAGCCCCTGGGTCGCCACACAGCCGAGGAAGGCCGCTCCCGGCATACGCCGCCGCCAGTGCCGTAGGACGTTGAACAGCAGCCCTGGCCAGAGCAGCGCCGCCAGCACGAGCAGCACGGCGGCCGCCGTCTGCCACCCCTGCTGCGAGAACCGGGCCCCGATGACGGTGGTGGCGGCGACGGCCGTCAGCGCGGCCGGTGTGTCGGCCTCGGCGCGGAAGCGCCCGCGGTCGCCCAGCAGGAGGGAGATGAAGTCGGCGGCGAGTACGAGCCACAGCGCCCCGGCGACGACCAGAGCGGCCAGTGACGCCGCCTCGTGCCCGGTCAGACGCAGGCCGACGGAGATGATGCCGGTGGCCATGACGGCGGCGCCCGCCGCGGGCGGGAGCCCGGTCCACCCGTCACGGCCGGGGAGGATGCTCACGCGTCCAGCGGACCCCACGGGTCGGCCGTTCGCCGGCGGACGGGGCCGACCCGCCGAACGAACCACACGGCCGGGCGCCGAACCTCCGCGGTACGCGCGCGCCACCGCCGGCGGCATGCGGGCACGGGGTGGTGTCGAAGCCCCTCGGTGGGTGGCCGGAACTCGCGCTTGCCAGTCTGGTTAGGTCTACCTAACCTATGGCTCGCCCACGCTCGAGAACGCGCCACGACTTCGGGATCCGTCCCCGACCGAAGGAGTCTCCCCCCATGAACGCACGTCTCGACCGAGCCCGGCCCTACGCCGTCGGCCTCTTCCGGATCGTCACCGGACTGCTCTTCGCCTCGCACGGCGCCGCCTCCCTCTTCGGGGTCCTCGGCGGTGCGCACGGTGGCGGGACCGTCGCCGCCGGCACCTGGCCCGGCTGGTACGCCGCCGCCATCCAGCTCGTCGCGGGCGCCCTGATCCTGCTGGGTCTCGGCACCAGAGCGGCCGCCTTCGTCGCCTCCGGCTCGATGGCGTACGCGTACTTCACCGTGCACCAGCCCGGCGCGCTGTGGCCGCTGCAGAACGGCGGGGAGGCCTCGGCGATGTTCTGCTGGGCCTTCCTCCTGCTGGTGTTCACCGGCCCCGGTGCCATGGCGTTGGACGGGCTGTTCTCCTCGCGGTCGGAGGCTTCCGCCGGGCGGCGGGACGAGAACCACCCGGAGGCCGTGATCGCCTGAGGAATCGATTCCGCACGCCCACCGGCGGCCCCACGCCCACCGGCGCCCCAGGCCCATCGGCACCGCTCGCACCCTGACGCCCGGGCACCTCAGCGGGGCGCTGCCACCAGCCCCATCTCGTACGCCGTGATGACGAGTTGGACCCGGTCCCGGGCGCCGAGCTTGGTGAACAGCCGCGAGACGTGCGATGTGGCCGTGGCGGTCGAGATGAACAGCTCCTCGGCCATCTCGCCGTTCGAAAGCCCCCGCCCCACCAGCGTCAGCACCTCCCGTTCGCGCTCGGTGATCCCCGTGGCGGGCCGCGGCGCACGCGCCTCGGGTGCCGCGGACGCCACGGGTCCGGGCACCCGGACGAAGTCCGCGATCAGTCTGCGGGTGACGCCCGGCGCGATCAGGGCGTCCCCCGCGGCGATCAGCCCGGTGGCCTCGATACCGTCCATGCCCGGCATCCGGATGTCCATCACCACCACGTCGGGGCGCGGTTCGGCGGCGAGGCGGACCCCTTCGGTGCCCGTGCCGGCCTCGCCGACGACCTCCAGGTCGGCCGTGTCGGCCATCAGTACCCGTAGGCCGGACCTGACCAACGGCTGGTCGTCCACGAGAAGGACACGGATCGCCCGCACGGGCGCCACGCTCATCGGAGGCCGTCCAGGACCACGGCGGCGCGGGGCCTCCTGCACGATGCGGTACGCCGACAGGTCCATCTCGGGCGGCAGTTGACCGCGCGCCCCCACCCACCGTACGTCGACCCGCACTCCGGCGCGGGCGACCATGTCGTGCACCTCGCGGGCGATGCGCAGCCGTTCCGCGGTCACGGCCTCGGCCACCTGCCGCGTGCGCAGTTCGGCGGTGTGCTCGCGGCGCTCCCGGTACCGCAGGCGGTCGACGTCGCCTGACCACCGTCGTGCTCGTCCGGGGCCGGACGGCGGAACGCGTCGGCGCCCGGCCACCGAGCACGGGATCGCGATCCTCGAACTCGACACCCGCAGGCTCACGTTCCGACCCGGACGGTCGGCGATAGCCTGGGCGGATGGAGGAACTGGGCGGGGTGGAGATCATCGGCTTCGCGGACGCCGAGGCGTTCGAGAGCTGGCTGGCCGAGCACCACACGCGCCACGAGGGCGTGTGGATCAAGCTGGCGAAGAAGAAATCCGGGATCGCGTCGGTCACCGACGACGAGCTGGTCGACATCGGGCTGTGCTACGGCTGGATCTCCGGGCAGCGGCGCGCCCTCGACGAGCGGTACTACCTGCAGAAGTACGTGCCGCGCCGGGCCAAGAGCCTGTGGTCACAGGTGAACGTGGACAAGGTCGCGGAGCTGAGCGCCGCGGGACGGATGCGGGAACCCGGGCTCGCCGAGGTGCGCAGGGCGCAGGCGGACGGCCGGTGGACGCACGCCTACGAGTCGCAGCGGACGGCGGCGGTGCCACCTGATCTCGCGGCAGCCTTCGTGGCGAACCCGGCGGCCGGAGCGGCGTTCGAGGCGCTCGATCGCACCGGGCGCTACCAGGTCGTCCTGCCGTTGCTGCAGGCGCTCACCCCGGAGACCAGGCGGGCTCGGCTGGAGCGGGCGGTGCGGTCGCTGGAGGGGGACGGGGCCGCCGGGTGATGTGGCCTCGGGCTCCGTGGCGGCGTAGCGGCCCAGCGGAAGCACGGAAGCACGGAAGCGCGGAAGCGGCGTGGTGAGCCGGGGGCAAAGGCGTCAGGCCTGACCTCCGCATGGGAGATCAGGCCTGGCGGGACGGCGGAGGCGCAGGTCAGGAGTGCTGCTCGCGGGCCTTCGCGGCCTTCTCCGCCTTCTCGGCCTGCTTCTCCTTGATGCGGACCGTTTCCTTGCGGACCTCGGCCTGGGTGGCGCGCTCACGCTGGAGCCACTCGGGGCCTTCCTGCTTCAGCGCTTCGATCTGCTCCGTGGTCAGGGGCTCGGTGACCCCGCCGCGGGCGAGGCCGGCGATGGACACGCCGAGCTTGGCCGCCACCACCGGGCGGGGGTGCGGACCGTTGGCGCGCAGGTCCAGCAGCCACTGGGGCGGATCGGCCTGGAGCGCACTCAATTCACTGCGCGAGACGACACCCTCCTGGAACTCTGCGGGGGTGGCCTCGAGGTACACGCCCAGCTTCTTCGCCGCGGTCGCGGGCTTCATCGTCTGGGTGTTCTGGTGCGACGTCATGGTGTCAAGAGTATCGAGCGTGTGCGCTACCTCCGACCACGACCGGTAACCTTGCGGGGTGACAGGCTCGGAAGTACCCCATTCGTTCCGGCTCGCTTATGTCCCGGGAGTCACACCCAGCAAGTGGGTGCGTATCTGGAACGAGCGGCTGCCCGACGTCCCGCTGACCCTGGTCGCGGTGTCCCCGATCGAGGCGTTCGGCGTGCTGCGGGCCGGAGACGCCGATGCCGGATTCGTGCGACTGCCGGTCGACCGTGACGATCTCGCCGCGATCCCCCTCTACATCGAGACCACCGTGGTGGTGGTCCCCAAGGACCACCTCGTGGCCGCGGCGGAAGAGGTGTCCACCGAGGATCTCGCCGACGAGATCGTGTTCCACCCGCTCGACGACACCTTGGCCTGGGAGCAGCTGCCGGGCAAGCCGGCGATCGAGCGCCCCGAGACGACGGCCGACGCGATCGAGTTGGTCGCGGCCGGTGTGGGCGTGCTCGTCGTCCCGCAGTCGCTCGCCCGCCTGCACCACCGCAAGGACCTGACCTACCGGCCCGTCTCGGACGCGCCCACCTCGCGGGTCGCGCTGTCGTGGCCGCAGGAGGAGACCACCGATCTGGTGGAGGAGTTCATCGGGATCGTCCGCGGCCGGACCGTGAACAGCACGCGGGGGCGCGCACCGACCCCGCCGCAGCCCAAGGCGAAGCGCAAGCGCCCGGAGACGGGTGCGGGGGGCGGCGCGCAGCGGAAGGCGGGGGGCGCGAAGTCCTCGTCCGGGAAGCCGGCCGGCAAGAACCCCCGCGGTGCCACCGGTGGCGCGAAGGGCGGGAAGGGCGGCAAGCCCCGCCGTCGCCCGTAGGGCCGGAAAGCCCACAGGAGCGGCAGGGGCGGGCAGGGCAACGGACCCGGAGAGCCGGCGGGACCGCCTGCGACGGCCTGGCTTCGGGGATCCGGCTCGCCTCGCGGTGTATGCAGGAGGGATGGATCTCCGGCCACCGTCACACCCACGTCACCACCGGTCCCCTGCTGTCGGCCGTGCGCAGTTGGCGGTCCCGTTCGCGCTGATCGCCCTGGTGACGACGGTCGACGTGCTCGCTCCGCCCGAGGTGCACCTCGGGCCGTTCCTGGCCGCCGCGCCGGCGGTGACCGCGTCGTTCGCGGGGCCCCGGATGACGGGTTTCGTCGGTCTGCTCGCCGTTCTGGCCCAGGTGGTCGTCGCGACGACGCGCACCAGCCTGACCGATCTGAACCACACCTTCCAGATCATCGCGCTCGTGATGATCTCGGTGTTCGCGACCTTCTTCGCCCACCTGCGCGAGGTGCACGAGAAGGAGCTGACCCAGCTGCGCTCGGTGGCCGAGACCGCCCAGGAGGTGGTCCTGCGGCCGCTGCCCGACCGGATCGGCCCGCTGGGCGTCGCCTCCGTGTACCTGGCCGCCGCGGCCGAGGCCCAGATCGGCGGCGATCTGTACGCCGCCGCCCGGACGGCCACCGGCACGCGGCTGATCATCGGCGACGTGCGGGGCAAGGGGCTGGAGGCGGTCGGGGACGCCGCGCTCGTCCTGGGCGCCTTCCGGGCCTCCGCCCACCAGGAGGCCGGGTTGCCGGGCCTGGTGGACTACCTGGAGGCGGCGGTCTCCGCGGACCTGGACGGCGCCGGTGACGAGGGCGAGAGTTTCGTGACCACGGCCGTTCTGGAGATTCCCGATGCCGAGCCGGTGGTGCACCTCGTCAGCTGCGGCCATCCGCCGCCGCTGCTCGTGCTGCGCGCCGGCGGCGCCGAGCAGCTGGAGGTGGAGCGGCCGGCGCCGCCGCTGGGGCTCGCCGGGCTCGTGGCGGCGTCGGTCACCGCGCAGACCTTCGCCTTCGCCGAGGGGGACGTCCTGCTCCTCTACACGGACGGCGTCCTGGAGGCACGCGACCGTGCGGGCACCTTCTACCCGCTGGCCCGGCGCGTGTCCGCATGGCCGGGGCTGGGCCCGCAAGCACTGCTGGACCGTGTGTGCAAGGACCTGCTGACGCACGCGGCCGGCAACACCCTGGACGACGACGCGGCGATGGTCGCCATCGAACGGACCGCGGCACCCTAGGACGGTGTCTCACGTGCCGGACGGATCGTGGACGTGCGCGTCGACGGGCACGAGCTCCGTCGGCAGTGCAGCATGTGCGCAAGGTTCCCGGACCCGCAGGTCGACGCTCACGGAATCGGGCCCCCAGCCGGCGGTCACCTCCGTGCGGTCCAGCTGATTCCGCAGCTGCGAGGCACCGACGAAGTCTGCCGACAAGAGCCATGCGCCCCTTCCGAGGTGGCGGAGTGATCGGGCCGACGCCTCCACCGACCGTCGTGCGGGGCCGACCGGGTTTGCCAGAATCGGATCATGCTGACTCTCGGAACGATTGTGATGGGAGCCGCGGACGTGCGGCGGGCCGCGGATTTCTGGAGCCGGGCGCTGGGGTACGTACCCCGCGACGGCCAGGTGGACGACGGCTGGACCGTCCTGGTCCCGGCCGACGGCGGCGGTCCGGGCCTGGCGCTCGGCCGAAGCGTCACACCCGTGCAGGAGCGGCCGCGCGTCCACCTCGACCTGTACGCGGCGGACGCGGCGGAGCAGTCGGCGGAGGTGGCACGGCTGGTCTCCCTCGGGGCACGGCACGTCGACTGGGACTCCTACCCGGAGGACCCGGACTTCGTGGTGCTCGCCGACCCCGAGGGCAACCGCTTCTGCGTCATCGACGCCACGCACGGCTGACGCGTGCGAACGGTGTGCGCCTCGGCGACATGCCGCTCGCCGGCGAGGTCTGTTTCGCGGGCTCGGCCCACTGCGTCACCTTCGGCACGTTCGCGACTCCCGCCGACGCGGATCTGCCGGCCGCCTACCTCGATCGCTACCTGCCCCGGTGGATCGACGGGCCGCCCCGTAAGGAACACCACGGAATGCCCCACAGCTATCGCGAGGCCGCCGGCCGACGCTGCGCTTTCGCCGACGAGAGCGCCGAGCAGCGCCCGACAAGGAAATTCCGGCGCCGTCCCGGCTTCCATCGAGCGCTGTTCATCGCAGCGATGATGTCCGGGAATTGCGGACGACAGCTGCCCACTACAATCGTCCTCCGGTCATCCAAATGCGGGACATCGCATCGGCCAGGGCGGGATATCGGGCGGCCTCGCAGAGCATTTCCGAGAGCACGAGCAATCCGTGAGCGGTGCTCCGCGGGTCGCGGTTCTGGTGCAGTCGGATGATCGCGTCGCTCAAAGGCCGGCGCCCGAGCAGGATCCCCGAGCGCCGGACGGCCGCGGCCTTCTCCAGGTCGGCCCGGCCGCCGCCGAACGGCAGGGCTTCCGTACGGCGCAGCCCAGGCGGCGCGGCGGAGTCCCGCACGTGACGGACGTACGCTTCCGGCGGGGCCTGCCCATTCTCGAAGATGTTCCGGAAGCCGACGATCCGCAGGCTCGTATTGCGAGGGCGCAGCTCGATGTACAGCTCGACGAACAGACCACGCAGTTGGACGTGGAGGGGGAGGTAGGGCATTTCGCCCTCCTTGCGGCCGGCTCCGCCGAAGAATCCCTGCGCGTCTTCCGCCTTGCCACGGATGGTAGAAGTCAGGGATCGGTACTCGTCGGCCGAGGCGAGCGCCGGGGAGAACAGCATCGGTATCAGCATGACCGGCCCATCAGGAGAGAGGTCCACCACTCGGATTTCTCTTCAGCGATCTGACCGCGATCGCTCGGATCCTGCTGCGCTCACGCATGCACAGCACCACCTTCGCCATATTCCGCCGACGGGTTCATCGCCCCTGCCGGCGCCGGGTTCGGTTTCCGATGCGCCCCTTTCTAGTCGGCCGGGTGGCGGCCGAGACAATTGTTGACCTCTGATGCTAAGAAATCAGCGTGCGATGTCCCGGCGGTTCGGAACGACCGGGCATCGCACCCAACGAGGCCTGCCTGCAGTCGGGTTGACGACGGCAGGACCGTACGGCGCGGGGTCCCACCCCGCGACACCGCCCCCGTGGACGGCTACGCCGCACGGCGTCGCCACGCCGCCCGAGTCCACGCCGGACACCTCGAGCCGACCCGGCCCGTCGCCTCCCGGGCGATCGGGCCGCTACGGGACGGGCGCACGGCCGGCTACAGGTCTCGTGCCCACATGGTCACCACCCCTACGCGTGGCCCTGCGGCGAACGCCTGACCATTTCTCGGCGCCGGAAACACCACCATGACAAACAACGGGCGCCGCGCGACACGAACATTCGGGCCGAGGGCCTTTCGGCGGCGCACAGGACGAGATGAGCGGGGGCCGAACCGGAATGCGCGAACGCCCCACCTGACCGCGCCCGGAATGCACCTGCGCGACGCGTCGGGGAGGCCGCGCATCCGACCCGGCCCGGCACGAACGGCCTCGGCAGCGGCCGCTCGCGAATTTCCGGGAAAGGGGCAAGTGCCTGAAAGCCTAAGCATGTTGCGGCAGGAAGGGAAATGCGACAGGCGCTCGACTTCGATCGTTCGACCGTTCCTTCGACGGAGGAAGCACCCGGAAGGCACACCTCCCCCCATGGTGACGGAGTGTCATGACGGTGGTCCCTTGCCGGCGGTCCTACTCGGGGCGCTCGAAGCGGTGGGCGGCCCAGAGGAGGGCCAGGACGCCGGCCGCCAGGAGGGCGGTGGCTTCGAGGGCGAGCGGCGGCCGGCTGCCGAACCACTCGATGCCCGCCGCCGTCGCCCGATCCGGAAGCCGCAGCGTGATGGAACGGCGGAGCAGGTCCACTCCGTAGGCGATCGGGTTCACGGCGGCCAGGGAGCGGGCCCAGCCCGGCAGGCTTTCGAGCGGGAAGAACCCGCCGGAGAGGAACAGCAGGGGCATCATCACGACGCCGAGCAGCATGTGGAAGACCTCGGCCCGTCGGAGGCTCACCGCCAGAGCCAGGGACAGGGCGGTGATGGTGAAGGAGGCCAGGATCATGCCGCCCATGAGCAGCGCCAGCAGCAGCGGATCGTAGGGCAGGCCCACCGCGCCGGCCAGCGCGAGGAGTACCGCACCCTGGACCGCGGCGACGGTGGTGCCGCCCCCGCAGCTGCCCAGGAGCAGCGTGGTGCGGCTGACCGGGGCCATGAGGAGTTCGCGCAGGTAGCCGCTCTGCCGGTCGGTGATGAGACGGATGCCGACCATGATGGCCGGGGTTTGGACCGTCATCATCAGCATGCCGGGGAAGAGGTACGTCCGGTAGCCGACCCCCAGCGTGGAGGTGGGGATCAGCGCGGCCAGCCCGCCTCCGAGGATGAAGAGGTAGAGCACCGGCTGGAGCAGCATGAGGGCCGTGTGGGTGGGCTGCGAGGACAGCCGCAGCAGGTCGCGGTGGATCAGGCCGTGGATCGCGCGCAGTTCACGCCGTAGACGGGTCGGTTCGCGACTGTCGCCGGTGGCCGCCGCGGGGGTGTCGGAGGCGTGGAGCGCGGGTGCGGCGGTCATGCGTCCCTCCCGGCTTCCGACCGCGTCCGCGCAGGCCGTGCGGTGGTGATGCTGCGGCCGGTGTGGTGGAAGAAGACGTCGTCGAGGGTGGGCGGGGTCGCGGACGCGGCCCGTACGGGGATGCCGTGGGCTGCCAGAGCCGCGCACAGGCGGGGGATCCAGGCGCTGCCGTCGGGTACCCGCAGGCAGAGACCGTCGCCGTCCTGGGTGAGGCCGGCGCCCGGCGGCGCGGTGTCCTGTACGACGGCTCGCGCGCTCACGTCGTCGCCGGTGCGCAGGACCACCCGGTCGTCGCCGATCGCGGCCTTGAGGGCGGCGGGTGCGCCCTGGGCGACCAGGCGGCCCGCGTCGATGATGGCGAGGCGGTCGCAGTTCTCCGCCTCTTCCAGGTAGTGGGTGGTGACGAAGAGCGTGGTGCCGTGCCGCTCGCGCAGGGCGCGCAGATGGTCCCAGACCTGGGCGCGGGCGTGCGGGTCGAGTCCGGTGGTCGGCTCGTCGAGGAAGAGGATGCGGGGCTCGTGCAGCAGGCCCCGGGCCAGCTCCAGGCGTCGCCGCATGCCGCCGGACAGGGTGCGGACCGGCGATCGGCGCCGGTCGGTCAGGGCGACCGCCTCGAGCGTGTCGGTGACGCGGCGGCGGGCGTGGCGGCGGCTCATCCCGTAGAGGCGTGTGTGGATGGAGAGGTTCTGTTCGGCCGTCAGGTCGGGGTCCAGGGCGCTGTGCTGGAAGAGCATTCCCACGTGTCGTCGTACGCGGTCCGGTCGGTCTTCCACGTCCTCTCCCGCGACGACGGCCCGTCCGGCGGTGGGACGGGCCAGGGCGCACAGCATGGCGATGGTGGTCGACTTCCCGGCGCCGTTGGGGCCGAGGAAGGCGAAGGTCTCGCCCTGCCGCACGTCGAGGTCCAGGCCGCGGACGGCGTGGACGGCGGTGCCGTCCGGGCCCGGGTAGCTCTTGACGAGGCCGCGGGTGCTGATGGCGTATGCCGGTTCGGGCGCGGGCCGTGTGGTGTCGGGGTCCGGGGGCGCGGCTGTCAGGAGGAGGGCCCGGGCGGGGGCGTCGTCACCGGCGGGTGGCTGCATGGTCGGTCCTCGTCTGCGGGGCGTCGTCTGCGGACTCGGGCGGTACGGCTGGTCGGTCCAGGGTCGGGGTGGTACTCCGGCCGGTGGCCGCTGCGGGGCGGCCACCGGCCGGAGGTCATCGAGCCCTACTCGGGCCGTCTCCGGCCGGGCGGGCCCGCTGTCGGGGTCAGGCGCAGCTGATGCCCACACAGACGGTGTTGAGGAGCGTCAGCAGGCCGACGCACTCACAGGTCGCGGCGAACGGGGCTCCGTCGACGCCGACCGGGTCGGTCTCCGGAAGGGCGTGCAGGTGAGCCAGCAGTTCGAGGTCGCGGTTCTCCATGACTTTCTCCTTCTCTGTGATGTGGCGGCAGGGTCCCTGCCGCTCTAACCGGCTGCTGGGTCAGATCATCCAGCGCCGGGGTTCTGTGGTGCGGATCCGCAGGAGGAAGGCCAGGATTCCCGCGGATCCGTCGCTCCAGCTCGTCGAGACGTCCCCGTACTCGTTGGGGAAGACGACGTGACCGGCGCGGTGGGCCCGTTCGGCGACGACGAGACGGGCCAGGTGTTCGGCCATGGCGTGGTACGACGGATCCCCGGTGGCTTCGGCCATGTCGAGGAGGAAGTCGCCGTTGCCGGCCAGGCCGTGGCATTGGGTGAGGGCGGCGCGGGAGGCGCGTTCGACGACGGCGTGCGTCGCGCGGCGGGCGAGGTCACCGAACCGGTCGTCGCCGGTGGCCTGCCAGAGCCGCACCAGGAAGGTGCCGATGCCGGCCGAGCCGTGGCACCAGTACGGGGCTGTGGGCGGGTCCGTGGCCTGGGCCGGCCACTGGGCGGCCTCACCGACGAGCACGGCGTGGGCGACCAGGTGCTCGCCCGCCTCCACCGCCAGCTCGGTGTAGTCCCGGCGGTCCGTGACGGTCGCGGCGGCGAGGAGGAAGCAACCGATGCCCGCGGTGCCGTGGGCGAAGCCCAGGTACCGTTTACCGGCCTCCTCGGAGACGGCCTCGGCGGGTACCGGCCAGCTCACTCCGGGCGGCTCGCGCCGGGCCGCCGCGGCCAGTCGGTCGGCGGCGTCGACGACCAGGTCCGCCAGGCGGGGGTCCCCGGTGCGGTGCCACAGGTGGGCCGCGGCGAGTCCGCCGCCCGCGGCGCCGTGGGTGATGTCGTGACTGGGGGTCGGTACCTGGGGTGCGAGGGCGAGGGCCAGCGCGTGGTCCGTGAGGGCGCGGTCGCCGACGGCGTTGCCCGCGTCGTACAGGGCCCAGGCGGTGCCGCGGCCGCCGAAGTGCAGGCCGGGTCGTACGGAGTCCGGGTCGGTACGGGCCGCGATCCAGTGCCCCGCGGTGGATATCAGCTCCGGCAGGCGCGGGTCACCGGTGAGTTCGAAGTACTGGGTCAGGACGGCCAGCACGCCGGCCGCGCCCTGCTGCACGGTGCACGGGTCGGTCTCCCCCGCCATGGTGGAGACGGGCCACAGCCGTTTGTCGTCGTCCGGGGTCATCGCATCGACGAGGTGCTCCACGATGCCCACCATGGCGGTCCGCGTCAGGTCGTGGCCGCCTTCGGTGGGCTCGGTGGCGCGTGTGTGGTGGTGCGGGAGCGCGCCTTCGGTCCTGCGGAGTGCCGCGGCCGCCCTGGCGGGGTCCCAACGCTCGGTGGGCTCGTCCCTCATCAGTCCGACGATCGTTTCGTACAGTCCGTCGGGCAGGCCGAGCGTGGCGTCGCAGGCGGCAAGCCATACCGCGAGGCGCTGCTCCGTGGGCCTGGTGTCGGGGTCCTCGGGCAGCAGGTTGGGGACCTTACCGGCGAGGACGAAGCACAGGGTGGCGCCGAGGCTGTAGTAGTCGGCCGTCGGTGCGACGGGGGCGTCGTGCAGGCGCTCGGGTGCGCTGAATCCGGGGGTTCCGACGGTCGTCGGGAGGGCGATGTCGCCTGTCAGGACGGCGAGTTCGAGGTCGATGAGGCGCAGTTCGCCGTCCGGCCGGACCATGATGTTGCCAGGTGTGAAGTCGCGTAGGACGCAGCCTTGGGCGTGGGCGGCGGCGACGAGGGCGACGAGGCGGGCGGCCTGGGCCAGGGCGTCGGTACGGTAGCGCCGGCTCCCGGCGTCGCGGAAGTGCTCGGCGACCCAGTTGCGCAAGGGTATGCCGGGTATTTCCTCCTGGGCCAGGAACAGGTGTCCCGCGTGCTCGAACATGGCGAGGGGGCACGGTGCGAGGCCGGTGCCGTCGAGGCGCTCCAGGGTGCGGGCCTCGGCGCGCAGCCAGTCGCGTACGTCGTGGCCGAACGCGTCGGCCTCCACGTGCGGCCGGGCCTCCTTGATGACGACGGGTGCGCCGGTGGTGACGTCCGTACCCCGGTAGACACCGCCCTTGTTGGTGTGGCGGATCGCCTCGCGGACCGAGAAGCGACCGCCGAGCAGCACCGGAGCGCCTGTCGCCCGCTGGTCGTGCGAGGGCACGGGGACGGAGGCGGGGAAGGGGCTGATCGCCCAGGAGGGCGGGGAGTACCGGCCGGTGCGCTTGTCCTCGACGGGGTTGCCGTCGGGGTCTTCGATGAACCACACCAGCAGGCCGTCGTCAGAGAGTCGCCGGCGGCCGACGAAGGCGCCGTAGCGGTAGTGCACCAGGCTGTTCACGGCGTACGGCTGGTCCGACAGGATGCGGGGGCCGGTTAGCCCGGTCGTGGCCTGGTGCAGGGCGAGCGCGATGCGGGCCGCGTCGGTGTCGGAGCGCGGGTAGACGGTGATGAACTTGCCGGAGCTGCCCCGGGGCGTGGCGCGGGAGTTGAGCGCGCCGACCTTCTCCAGGGACCGGGCGAACTTGAACGCCGACTCCTCCCCCAGCAGCACGTCCAAGGCCTTGGCGAGGACGGCGGGTGCGGAGGCGGCCGTCGCCGACACGTGCAGCTTCCATCCCTGGTCGCGTCGTGCTGCGGTCAGGGGGGTGAGGCGGCACCACATCTCGTCCGCGTCGGTGGTCCAACGCGGGCCCGTGCCGGTGGAGTCCAGCGCCCGGCGGAGCAGCTCTTCGAGGTCGACTTCGGTTGCGTGGCTCGTCATACCCGTCCCTCTCGACGGCGAGGACCGCTGGGTTGGAATATGCCTTCGGTAATGAAGAACGTATCGGTCGTGCAGGGCGCACGTCACTGGCTGCGACGAGCGCACGGTGTCGTTGCGCCGCCGGATGGTGTCAACCGGCGCAGAAGGGAGGCACACAGGAGTGCGCGGGGTGTAAATGGCTTTGGCCGGCTGCTCGGTGTGCGTACGTGAAGGGATCGGGGCGTACGAGCGACCCGGGACGGTCCGTTTCGACTATCACGAATCCAGCGGTCGGCGAATCCGAATGGAAAGCGGAAACGTCATCGGATCGCCATCGAAACAGCGCTCGGAATTCATGTCGAGTTCTGCCTGGGGCATGAGCTGCGGTCACGACGAACGTTATCGGTGCGCCGCTTCCGCCCAACAGCTTTCCCCTTGTTCGGCCCGCCGTAAAGAGCCGTATTACGCCGCGGCGGCGACCAGCGCGGAAATATGATCCAGAGGCCGGGGGCTGCCGCGGCCCTCCGTGCGAGCTGCGACCCTCCAGAAGCTTGAACGCTCAACGAGAGCCGGCCGGCCGCTCGCCGTTGACCGAAAACGACGACCGGACCCGCCCCGGACCATACGGGCGCCGATGAATCGGCGAAGGCGGCCTTCGGTCCGACCCTGAAGACAGGCCCTGGACGACCTAGATCCGTCCGCGGACGAACCGCGTCCGGTGCCCGAGCACGCGACCCAGCTCCGTGACGAACTCCGGCAGCAGCGCGGGACCGTTCCGGAACTCGAACCCCAGGTACGCGAAGGCGAGCCCGTCTCCGACCCACTCCCACGCGGCCAACGGCACCGACCGTCCGCACGCCGGACACGGCACTTCGGCCCGGCCGGTCATCCACCTGCGTCCATGGCCGGGGAGAACACCTCACGGTGCCCGTCCCCGAAGGCCACCGCGCAGTACGGGCAGGCCGGTGGGCCGCCGTGCTGCGGCGAGAAGAACACCGTCCGCCCGGTGACTACGGTCAGCCCCTCGCTCCCGCCCGCTTCCCGGAACCCGGTCGCCCGCTCCCACCGCGGCCCAGGACCGTGATCCGGCAGCCTCACGATCCCCTCACCCACCAGCCACGCGGCCACCCGCTCCCCATGCGCCACGGCGTCCTCGGCGGTCGCGTCCACGTCGACGATCGTCTGGAATGAGCTGCTCACAGCCGAACGGTAGGCGGCCCGCTCGATGACGCAAAGCCCGGACGGGACGGGACAGCCCTTGGACGGGCACCGCTTCCTGATCCCCCGCTTTCCCCTGCCTTAAGTGGAACCTAAGACTCACCACGGCCGCACCGAAACGAACGAATGTCCGTTTCGGTGCGGCTAGCGTGCTGCCGAATCCCCAACTCCCCAGTAACACAGAGGCAGGCACGCGATGGGCAGCACAGTCGGGCACCGGCGCAGGACGAGTCGTACGACCAAGGTCACGGGCGCGCTCGTGACGGCGGCGGTGATCGGTGGGGTGGCCTTCGCCTTCACCGGGACCGCGCAGGCGAGCGCGGTCGGAGCCGTGTACACGAAGTCCAGCTCCTGGAGCGGCGGTTACACCGGCCAGTACGTCATCACGAACAGCACCGGCACGGCGCAGTCGGACTGGACCCTCCAGTTCGACCTGCCGGCGGGTACGAAGATCGACTCGCTCTGGAACGGCACCCACACCGTCTCCGGCCGCCGCGTGACCGTGAAGCCCGCGAGCTGGAACGGACACCTGGCGGCGGGGGCCTCCGTCACCGTCGGCTTCGTCGCGAGCGGAACCGGCACCCTCGGCGACCCCACCGGATGTCTGATCAACGGGGTGAAGTGCTCCGTGGACCAGGGCGCCACGGCCCAGCCCAGCGGGCGTCCCACCACCCGGCCCACGGTGACGGCGAGCCCGGCCCCGACCGCTCCCGCCACTTCCGCCGCGCCCACCGGGACCACGTCGCCCTCCCCCACGGCCACCGCCCCGACCTCCAGCCCGTCCCCCGCCCCCGGGGGCGGCGGCGCGCGCTTCGCCCCGTACGTGGACACCTCCCTGTACCCGGCGTACGACCTGCTCGACACGGCGACGAAGACCGGCGTGAAGGAGTTCCACCTCGCCTTCATCACCTCCGGCGGCGGCTGCGCTCCGCTGTGGGGCGGCGTCACGGATCTCGCGAACGACAAGGTCGCCGCCCAGATCGGTGCGCTGCGCGCCAAGGGAGGTGACGTCCGGGTGTCGTTCGGCGGGGCCGCCGGTCACGAACTGGCCCTGAACTGCGCCACCGTGGACGAGCTGGCCGCCGCGTACGGCAAGGTCGTCGACCAGTACCGGCTCACCAAGGTCGACTTCGACATCGAGGGCGCCGCCCTGCCGGACACCGCCGCGAACGCGCGCCGCGCGCAGGCCATCGCCCGGTTGCAGAAGTCCCACCCGGGCCTGGACGTCGCCTTCACCCTGCCCGTGATGCCCGAGGGCCTGACCCAGCCGGGTGTGGCACTACTGGCCGACGCCAAGAAGAACGGTGTGCGGGTCGACGCCGTCAACATCATGGCGATGGACTACGGTCCGGCGTACAGCGGGGACATGGGGCAGTACGCGATCCAGGCCGCGACGGCCACGCAGGCACAGATCAAGGGCGTCCTCGGGCTCTCCGACACGGCGGCGTGGAAGGCCGTGGCCGTCACGCCGATGATCGGCGTGAACGATGTCGCGAGCGAGGTCTTCACGGTGGAGGACGCGACGCAGCTCGTGCAGTTCGCCGCCTCCAAGGGCATCGGCCGGCTGGCCATGTGGTCCTCCACGCGTGACAAGCAGTGCGCGGGCGGAGCCGTCAACCACGCGGACGCGACATGCAGTTCGATCCTCCAGCAGCCGCTGGCCTTCACCAAGGCGTTCTCCGGGCTCAAGTAGCGGAGCGAGGCCCGAACGGGCAACGGTCGACGGGCTCGTCGCACATGATGTGCGGCGGGCCCGTCGGTCGTGTCCGCGGACGGCTCAGGAGAGGATGCCCCCGCGAGTGGCGAGGTCCAGCGCGGCATCGAGGCGCGGAGCCGGCCGGCCCTCTGCGTGGGCTGTCGCCAACAGCGCCGCCACGGCGCCCGCGTCGGCCTTGCGTTCGCGAGCCAGGGCCGCGAACCGGGCGACGGCATCGGTCAGGCTCCGCCGGCTCGCCCACGGGACGTCGAACGAGGACAAGGTGAGTTCGAGGAACTCCTCCTCGTCCGCGCCCACCCAGGCAGCGGCCCCGTCCAGGCCGTCCTCCGACACCTCGTCCGGGTAGGGGATACGGTGCCACGCGCCGTTCTCCCACCAGTAGACGAAGCCGAAGAGGTTCCCGGCGGCGTCGTCGCGCAGGAGGTCCCAGGGCAACCAGTCGGGGCCGCCCGCCAGGAAGTCGATCTGCTCTCCCCCGACATGGGTGTGGCTGCCGTCAGGGTCCTGGCCGCAGAACACCGCGCGCTCCTCGTCCACCACGGTCAGGCGCCACCAGCCGCCCGCGCCGGTGGAGTGGCACCACAGGCCGTCGTCGTCGAGGGCGAACTCGGTGCTGGTGGAGCACGCGGTGTCGACCATGGCCATGGTCACCGCCCTCGCCCACAGCAGTTCGGGGTGTTCGAGGTCTTCGGGCCGGCTCGGCGTGTGCATCGTCTGTTCTCCTCCCGGGTGCGGGGCAAGCCTCGCACGCGGGGCCGGGTCGGCCGAAATGCCGATGGCCGCAGCGGGCCGGCGGCCGGAACCGCGTGGCGGGCCCGGCACCAGGAGCACCCGCACGAGTCCGCGCATCGGCGGGGTCCCGCCGCGTGCGGACCCGCCCCGGTCGAGTCTCCGACCGGGACGGGCCGTGGTTCACGAGCCTCAGGCGTTGACGCAGACGTTGCCGGCGGCCGGGTTGAGCGCGCCGATCACGTTGATGCTGTTGCCGCACAGGTTGATCGGAATGTGGATCGGGATCTGGACCACGTTGCCCGAAAGCACACCGGGCGAACCGACCGCGAAGCCGTTCGCGGTGGAGTCCGCCGACGCCGACGAGGCACCGCCGATGACCGCCAGGCCCAGCACCAGGGCCAGACCCGCACTCTTCAGAACACGCGACACGTGAATCTCCTTGTAACCGCACAGCGGTGCCGGAGCACCGCACGGCCCCGAGTGGGGTCGTCGCCCTTTCTTTCGGCAGCTGACGGCCTCCCGCCCCGGGTCCGGGGGCCCGGTTCCCTCGAATAGGTGCACCCGGGCCTCCGTTCGGGGGTACGGGAGCCCCGTCGAGCCCTCGGCCCGGCCCGCTTGTCGGACCGCTTCCCCCGCCCGCGTCGGATCTCCGCGTTCGGGGGATGGAGGGATCGGGGGATCGCGGGGAAGCGTGACGGTCACGTCCCGTCGGCGTTCCTCCGACGTCCGAGCAGTCGCCCCTGCTCGTGCTTCAGACCGGCGAACCCGTGCCGCGCGTAGGCGGCTATCTCCTCGCTGGGGAAGGGCACCACGGACTGGTGTTCGCCGTAACTCCCCCGCTCCCACCGGGCGACCGTGATCTCGTATCCGGAGACGTGGGCGCAGAGCTGAAGCAGGATCGGCGGCATCTGCGATTCGCTCAGGAGGTCGGCGTGCTCGATGACGAGGTCGCGCATCCGTTGGATGTTGGGAAGGAACACGGTCCTGACCCACAACCGCCACTCGGCGAGTTCCTCCTCGGTGGGCGGCAGCTCGTGCGCGAAGGGCGACCGGCCGTCGGACCGTGCGTTGCGTTCCAGGAACGCGGCGAAGGTGCGGCCGTTGGCCTCGGTGAGGGCGAACAGTGGCCCGTAGAGCTCGCCGAGCTGCCGATTGACCCGCGCGAGCCGCTCCTGCCGCTGCGCCAGCCGTAGTCCGTTGAGGTAGGTGACCGTGTAGCCGACGAACGCCAGGACGATGGTGACGACCCATGTGATCATGAAGGTTGATGCTAAGGGCTGCCCCTTCAGCCTGAACCGGTGACCTTTCCTGACCTCTTGTCCCAGGCTCTGTCCGCTCCTTCCGATCCCCCTCTCCGGCCCCTTGCACCGACGAGCTGTCCGGGCCCGGCTCCCTGCACGAAGAGGCAGGCCGGGAGCCGCTGTCGGCCCGCGGGTTCGGCCCGGGCCCGGCCCGCTTCGCCGGAACCCACACCTCGTGGACCGCTCCCGGTACGACGCTCGAAGACCTCCTGATCGCACGCCTCGTGCACACGACGGGCGGGCAGCACTGGGAGGAGTACCTCGCCCTCGACGATCTGCTCACGGGCATCGGCGACGCGGCCGACGGCCGGCTCGCCTTCCAGTCGTCGTACCCGGTGTGGGGCTGACGGCATTTCTTAGCATCAGAGGTCAACTATTCGTCCGCTCACCACCCGGACGACTAGAAAGGTCGAGACCGAGCCGGACCGGCCGACGGGGATGATGCCACCCGTCGGCGACCGGAATGATGTCTAAGGCGGTGGATGCGCGTGCGTAGATGCGGCAGACTCGAATTGATAGCGGTCAGATTACTTCCGGAGAGACCGAGTTCAGACTTCTTCACCTGACCTGGTCGGCCCCGACGCAGCCTGTGTCCATGGGCGGTGCAGGGCTGACTCGGACGCAGGGAGGAGGCATTCCCCGACCTCCTCCCTGCGTATGCGGCCGCACCTTTGTGCACAGAATTTCCAGCCGCTCGGCACAGGCCCCACTGCGGCCTGCTGCAAGCCGCCCACGTGCGGCTTTCGGGGATCCCGCCTCAGGCCGTATGCCGGCCGACGCGATGATCCGGCTGCCGCCCGAGCACGTTCCGACGTGCACCGCACGCGGAATTACGCCGGCTTCGGCACGACTCGGCCGAACACAGCCGGAACCAGCCATCTGAGATTTTCCAAATGGGCACCCATCCGCAGGCGTTGGGGCAACGAAGGATGAGCGAGAGCCTCTCCAGGGCCTCGCCTCAATCCCGCACGATCTGCGATTCCCGTCCTGGGGATCCACGGAACAGGAGCGAATGTGATAGTCAAGCGCGCCGGTCGCCACGTGGTTCTCGCCGCCATACCCGCCGCCGTGGTCCTGACCCTCGGCGTTTCCGGACCAGCTCTCGCCGAGGGCGGAAAGACGTACCAGATCGACCTTGCGCAGCTGAACGCATCAGGCTCCAGCGGTACCGTCATGCTCACCCTCAAGGGCAAGGAGCTGACCGTTCAGATCGAGTCCAAGGGCATGGTGCCGGGACAACCGTCGGCCCAGCATCTGCACGGTTCGACCAAGGGCCACGACTTCCACTGCCCGGACGCGACCGACGACACCGACGGCGACGGGGTCCTCAGCAACACCGAGGCCACCCATGACTACGGTGACATCAACATCTCGCTCACGACGGGTGGGGACACCAAGCCCACCAGCGGCCTCGACGTGTTGCGCATGCCCGTCGCCGACGCGAAGGGCACGATCCGCTACAAGCGGACGATCACCGTGGGCCAGGACGTGGTCGACCACATCAAGGACCTGCACGTCGTCCAGCACGGCATCGACCGCAACAAGAACAAGAAGTACGACTTCGAGGGTGCGGGCAAGAGCGAGCTCGACCCGAAGCTGCCGCAGGAGGCGACGGCTCCGACGAACTGCGGCGAGGTCAAGGGCGCCGCCGTGGGATCGGTTCCCGTAGGTGGCATCGAGACCGGCGGCGGTACGACGGAACACGCTGCGGCGCCGGTGACGGTGCGCGACGGTGTGGCGATGACCGTACTCGCGGTGGTGGCGGGTGCGGTGATCCTCGGGCGGAGGCGGGCCGGCGTCGGGTCCGTCCGCCGGGAGACCACCGGGGGCGGCGCGTGAAGCCGACCCTCGCGCGGTCCCGCCGCCGGACCCTGGGCCCGCTGGCGGCCGTAGCCCTCGCGGGGCTGCTCCTCACCGGATGCGGTGGCGAGAACGCGGCGCAGCCCCCCGCCCCGGCGGGGCAGAACCTCCAGGGCGGAGCGCCGGCCGCAGCCGGCACCGCTCCCACCGGGAAGGCGCCCGCGGCCGGAGGACAGAGCGGTGGGAGCGCGGGTACGGACACGGGCGCGGGTGCCGGCTCGGGCCAGGCTGCGCAGGCCCTGGCCCGGTCCGCGCCGCAGAAGATCTCGATCCCCTCCCTCAACCTGTCCAGTTCCCTGGAGACCTTGCGGCAGAACCCCGACGGCACCATGCAGACCCCGAAGGACCCCGGGCTCGCGGGCTGGTACGAGCCGGGGCCCACCCCCGGCTCCCAGGGACCGGCCGTGATCGCCGGGCACGTCACGTGGAACGGAGCATCCGCGGTGTTCGAGAAGCTGAAGACGATGAAGGGCGGTGACACCATCAAGGTCACCCGGCAGGACGGCAAGACGGTCACGTTCACGGTGGACCGGGTCGCCGAGTACCCGAAGGCCGAGTTCCCGACGCTGGAGGTCTACAAGAACATCGACCACGCGGGCCTGCGGCTGGTCACCTGCGGCGGCAACTTCGACCCCAAGAAGCATTACTACGACAGCAACGTGGTGGTCTTCGCCCGCATGACGGGCGCCGCGTAGTCCGGACCACGGGGCCGGGAACCTGCCCGCCGGCCGCAGAGCCCCACTGCGGCCGGCGGGCCCGACCCACGCCCTCGTTCAGCGGAGGCGTCGGCGTTCTCCGCGAACCACCGCGCAGCCTCAGCGGTGCCGGCGGGCATGCGGCGGCGCCCGACCCGGCTTCGGATCGGGCGCCGCACAGGCGTCGGGTCACTCGGTGGCGTGCGTCCAACTCGTGCACAGGGCCCAGATGATGAACACGTCGATCGCGATGATGATGATCGACCACCACGGCTGGTACGGCAGCCACATGAAGTTGAGGATCACGCTGATACCGGCGAGTGCGATACCGGCGCCCCGCGCCAGGTTCGAGCCGGCGAACAGGCCCACCCCGGTGAGGATGACGATGATTCCGACGATCAGGTGGATCCAACCCCACGCCGTGAGGTCGAATTCGAAGACGTAGCTGCCGATGCGCGCGTAGACGTCGTCGTTGGCGATGGCCGCGATGCCCTGGAACACCGCGAGGCAGCCGGTCACCAGAAGGAGGACGGCGGCGAACAGCGTGCCCACGTTCCCCGCGCCCTGGCTGTCGCCGCTTGGGTACAGCGGTGTCGTGCCCGGCGCAGGGCCGGTGTTCCAGTTTCCCCCGGTCGGTGTCGGCTGGCCCATGGAATTCACCTCACAGTTGGCGGTGCAGCGCAGGACCGTCCTGCTCCGGCTCGTCGGTCACAGGCTTCGGTGCCCACATCGCAGTGTCGTCCGGTGGTCCGGTTGCTGTGATCACCCGAAGCGGGTGGTCTTCCGCCGTACGGCGGCTCCCGCTCAGGCGGGCAGCCGACGCATTTCGAGCACCCGCAGGCCCAGGGACTGGAAGCGGGTGAGGAGCCCGTACAGGTGGGCCTCGTCCGCCACGCTGCCGAACAGGAGCGTGTGCTCCGGTACGGGCATCCGGGCGAGCTCGGGAAAGCTCGCGGCGAGCGTGTCCGGTACGACCCCCGAGATACGGAATTCGTAGCGCATGAGAGCACCTCTCGCTCTTCTCCGAACGAAGGCTTCGGTGCCCGGGCCGGTGCGAGGGCCCGGACCGCTTCCGGCCTTCACCGCCATCGTGGGCTCCCGGCCCGGGGCTCGGCATCGCCCGGGGCGGGCGAGAAACGCCCCTGCGGCGTCCCGCGGCGTCCCGTGGCGTCCCCCCGCGGCTCAGAGCATCCCGAGGTCCTGTGCCCGGTGGACCGCCTCGCTGCGCCGGGTGACGCCGAGCTTGCGGTAGATGCTCTTCAGGTGGGTCTTGACCGTGTTGGCCGACACGTACAGCTCGGCGGCGATCTCCTCGGTGGACAGCAGCTCCGCGGCCTTGCGCAGCACCTCGGTCTCCCGTGCGCTCAGCGCTTCCACGACTGTCGGCCGGCCGTCGGCCCGCGGTGCGCGCGCCGTACGGGCCGGGGCCCGGGCGGTCGACCGGCCGGGCGAGCCGGCCCGTGGCGGGTCCTGGCGCAGCGCCCGGCGCACCCGGGGACCGCTCTCGACGAACATCCGGCGCAGTTCCTCGGGGCGGGCGAGGTCCAGAGCCTGGCCGAGGCGTCGATGTGCCTCCTGGGAGTCGCCGTCCGCCTCGGCGATCCGCGCGTGGAGCAGGCACGCGTGGGCCCGTACGGGTGTCGGGACCGCGTCGTCCGCCGGTATGCCCGCCAGCGCCCGCGCCGCCTCCGCGCCCCGGCCGGCGGCCAGCAGGGCCCGGGCACGGACCAGCGCGCGCTCCGGCCGGTCGCCGTCCGGGGCCTCCACCGCGTCCAGCACCCGCAGGGCCGCGGCCGCGTCGCCGCCCGCCAGGTGCACGGCCGATTCGGCCACGGCCAGCTCGTCCGCCGCCCAGGCGGGCAGTTCCGCCGGGTCCACCGCGCGCAGGGCGGCAAGCGCGGCGTCCCCGTCGCCCTCGGCCGACGCGATCCGGGCGGCGATGACGGCGGCCCTGGCGGCGGTCGGGGGATCCGGGCGCGGCCCGGTCGCGGCGGTGGCCAGGTCGAGGTGGTGGCGGGCGGCCGGCAGGTCGTCCTGCTCGACGGCCACGGCGGCCAGGACGAGGTGGTCGGTCCCCGCCCGGTGTTCGGCCGGCAGGGCGGACCGCTCGACGGCCACGGCGGCCAGGACGAGGTGGTCGGTCCCCGCCCGGTGTTCGGCCGGCAGGGCGGACCGCTCGGCGACGGCGAGGGAGGCGTGGGCGTGCTCGGCCGCCCGCGACAACCGGCCGCGCGCCAGCTCGGTCAGGGCCAGTGAGCCGAGTGCGTCGCTGAGCGGGGATTCCGTGCCCGGTGCGCCGCACGCGGCGACGGCGGCCGCGAGGGTGGATGCGGCCCGGTCCAGGTGGCCGGCACCCAGCTCGACGGCGCCGAGATGTGCCAGCAGCAGGGCGCGGAGTTCGGGACGCTCGGCGAGCAGGTGCGGCGGCAGCTCCCGCAGCAGCCGATCGGCGTCGGCGGCGGCCCGTTCGGTGGCCGTCATGTCATCGGCCGGCCGGCCGGCGAGTACGCCGAGGAAGGCGCGGCCGAAGCGTGCCGCCGGCCCGCGGGGGTCCGCGAGCGGGTCGTCCGTATCCGTAGGGGACGCGTCCGCGAGAGCGGCGTCCGCCCGTCGCAGTGCGGCCTCGCATCCGGGCAGGTCCTGTTCGGCCAGCCGGCAGGCCGCGCCGACCAGTGCGGGCGCGGGCCCGGGCGTCACCGTCGGCATCCCGGCGAAGGCCCGCACCAGCTGGTCCGCCTCCAGGCCCGTCAGGAGGCGGCCGAGGGCGAGGTTGTCGACCAGTTGCGCCGCGGCGAACCCCCAGTCCTCGGCGGCGGCGCCCTGGAGCACCGCCTCCGTGAGCCGGCCGGTCCGGGCGAGCCAGCGCGCCGCACGGCCGTGGAGGTGTGGTTCCAGCCCGGGGCGGCGTTGCCGTAGGTGTGCGCGCAGCACCTCGGCGAACAGCGGGTGCAGCCGGTACCAGGCCGAGGCGTCGATCTGTTCCAGGAACGCGTTGTCGCGGGCCAGCCCGGCCAGGGTCCGTGCGCCGTCGTCGCGGCCGGTCAGGGCGTCCGCGAGATCCGGGTGGACGCGGTCGGTGACGCAGACGCGCAGCAGCAGGTCCTGGGTGGGGGGTGGCTGTGCGTCGAGGACCTCGGTGAGGAGGTAGTCGGCGATCGTGGTGCGGTCGGCCGCGAACTGGCGCAGGAACGCCTCCGGATCCGCGCTGCGTTGCATCGCCAGGGCGCACAGACGTACACCGGCCGCCCATCCCTCGGTCCGCTCCATGAGCAGGCGGATTCCGGCGGGTGAGACGGTCAGGTGGTGCTCGCTCAGCAGCGCCTCGGCGTCCGCGTCGGTGAATCTGAGGTCGGCGTGCCGGATCTCCGTGATCTCGCCGGCCGCCCGGTAGCGGTGCAGGGGCAGCAGGGAGTCCGAGCGGCTGGTGAGCACGATGCGCAGTCCGCCGGCCGCGTGCCGGAGTACGAAGTCCAGCCCCTCGCTCGTCGCGGGCGGCTGGGTGGTGTCGAACTGGTCGAGGACGAGGACCGCGGGCTGCGCGGCAGCGGCCAGCCCGTCCGCCAGCCGCACCAGGAACGACCGGGTGACGCCTTCGGCCCGGGTCGGCCTGCCCACCTCTGCGGGGAGTGCCACCCCGCCCCGGTGGAGGGCCTCCAGGACGTACGCCCAGAAGGCGCCGGGGGCGTCGTCGGGCTCGACGGTGAGCCACATGGGGGGACGTGTCGCGCCTCCGTCGGCCGCCCAGTGGGCGGTGAGCACCGTCTTGCCCGAGCCGGCCGGACCGTTGATGAGGGTGAGCGGCCCCTGTGTCCCGGCCGTCAGTCGCTCCAGCAGCTCGGGCCGGTGGACCAGCAGTTTCGGCACGGCCGGGGGCGCGAACCTGGCCGTGAGCATGGGGTCGCCGGTCGGCGCGCGGTGGCCCGTGGAGGTCACCGGGGTTCCCGCCGGGGTACGGACTGTGATCGGCCCACGTTCCCACTGAACCGGTGATCGGTCGTGATCACCACTTGTGTCACCCGCTCCGGGTGATGTCCGGGGCGCGGCGGCCCGGGGCTTCGCGAGCGCGTGGGCGTTCCTGGCCCGCCGGTGGCCGCTCGCGCGCGGGCCGCTGGGGAAGGGCTGATGCGGCGCCGCTCCAGGGGTGCGGTGCTTCGACGGGTAGGCTCACCCGCTCGTGTTCCGGCTCCAGGTGCACGTGCACACCGACGTCGTCCGGGCCACTGGCGACGGTGCCGGTCCCCGCGTCCCGCGGCGACGAAGGCTTCGGCCCGTGGACGGGCGGAGGAATCGATCATGAGGCCCGGCGTAGGGTACCGGGATGATCCGGACACCCGAGGTGTTCACGCGGAGCACCGTCGAGCGCGAGGGCGCGGCCGGAACGGCGTGGCTCGCCGAACTGCCGCGGATCGTGGACGAGTTACTGGAGCGCTGGGAGTGCGTACCGGACGGCGCGGTCATGCACGGCGGTGTCGGGATCATCGTTCCGGTGCTGCGGTGGTCCGCGGGATCAGCCGTGTTGAAGGTGTCCTTCCCGCATCCCGGCAACGTCCATGAGCCGGACGCGTTCGAAGCCTGGGGCGGGAACGGTGCCGTCCTCCTGCACGAGCGCGACGACGAGCGTTTCGCGATATTGCTGGAGCGGGTCCGGACATCGACGCTGGAAGAGGTCCAGGACGGTGACGAGGTGGTGACGGTGGCGGGGCGGCTGAGTCGCCGACTGGCCGTCCCCGCACCGGCCGATCTGCCCCGGCTACGGGAGCGGAGCGATTCCTGGGAGGAGCAACTCCGCCGCGATCGGGCGGAATTGGCACACACCATGCCGCCGTACGTGGTGGACGCGGCGGTGGCGACCGTCCACGAGCTGGGGCGCACCCAGCCCGACATCCTGATCCATGGCGACCTCCACGCAAGGAACATCCTGCGCGCGGACCGTGAGCCGTGGCTCGCCGTCGACCCCAAGGGCTACGTGGGAGACCCCGCCTACGACGGCGGCACCCTGCTCAAGACGCGTGCGCTGTCCCTCGTCGGAGCCGATGACCTCGGCAGGGCGGTCCACCGCACCCTGGAACTCTTCGCCGAGGCCGCGGAGCTCGACCGCGAGCGCGTGCGGCGCTGGGCGCAACTCCATGCCGTCCAGGCGACGTTCTGAGGCCGTCGGCACGGCTTCCGGGTCGCCCGCAGTGGCCCGGTGCTCGACTGGATCACGGAATTCGTCGATCACCTGGCGCAGTCTCTGGCGCGGCCCGCCTGATCCCGCCCACGGGGTTCGTGGTCCCGTACGCGGCGCGGCGCGGGTGCGGCGACACCACTCAGGACGGCGTCCAGGCCGATCAGGTCGGCGCGTGCGAGCGGGCCCATCGGGCGGGCACAGCCCCGTTCCGTCCCGGCTCGACAACCCGGGCCGCGCGACGCGGTCATGAGGCCGGCGCCGAGCTGGGCCGGGGCGATCACGGTGCGGCCCACCAGGTCCGCCGTGCAGACGAGGACGGCGCCGAGGAGCACCGTGACCGGACGACCCGGTGGTGTTGCCGGCCCACGAGCGCGCGGGCGGCGTGCGGTGCGACGAGTCCCACGAAGCCGATCGTGCCGGCGGCGGCCACGGCGGTGGCGCTGAGCAGGACACCGAGCAGGAGGAAGCCGAAGCGGCTGCCCCCCAGGCTCGGTCCGAGCAGCCTCGGGGTGTCCTCGTCGAGCGACACGAGGTCGAGTTCGGTGCGCCGGGCGACCGCGACGACCAGGCCCACGACGAGGACGATCGCGAGCGGCACCACGTCGGGCAGGGTCCGTCCGTAGGTGGAGCCGGACAGCCAGGTGAGCGCCTTCGTGGCGTTGAACGGGTCGGTGAGGATGATGAGGAGGCTGACGAGGGCGGCCGCCGCGGTGGCGACGCCGAACCCGACGAGGACCAGCCGGTTCTGCTGGAACCCGCCGTGCGCGGCCGGCCCGAAGACGATGACCGAGCTGAGGGCGGCGCCCGCGAAGGCGGCGCCGGCCACACTCCAGGATCCGGCCACGGGCACGGTCGTGACGAGGAGCACGGCGCCCAGCGCGGCGCCGGCGAGGAGGGCGGCCACGACGCGGGGCACCCGGGTGTCGAGGACGAAGGTGGTCGTCCGGCCGGCCCGGCCCTGGGCCCAGTTCAGTACGTCACGAGCAGCAGTTCGCTGTCTCCCACCAGCACGGCGGCAACGATCACGCCGGCCAGGACCGCCTGGCAAGCACTCCTCACCAGGCGACCGCAAGAGCGAGAATCGGCCACATCCGTACGTCGGACATATGCCTGGGTCGAGGAGCACGCCCCGCGCATTGTTCGGGGAATGTACGGATGACGGCGCGCCCACCGGAAGGGCTGGTCGGCGCGGTTAGCATCGGTGCTGCCAACCGCGGCTGAAAGGCAGTGATGACGGAGTCCAGGGGCCTCGTGCTGATCGTCGAGGACGAGCGCCACATCTCCGACGTGCAACGCCTCTACCTGACCCGCGAGGGCTTCGGCGTCCACGTCGAGGCCGACGGGGTCGCCGGTCTCGCGGCCGCGAGGCGCCTGCACCCGGTGGCGATCGTCCTGGACATCGGCCTGCCCGGCATGGACGGCATCGCCTTCTGCCGCGCCCTGCGGGACGCCGGCGACTGGACACCGATCCTGCTGGTCACCGCACGCGGTGAGGAGGCGGACCGGATCCTCGGCCTCGAGCTCGGCGCGGACGACTATCTGACCAAACCGTTCTCCCCGCGCGAACTGGTCGCCCGGGTCAAGACCGTACTGCGCCGCGCGGCCGGCCCGCCCGGACCACCGCCCGGGATCACCGGTGGCCGGATCAGCGTGGACCCGGTCAGCCGCACCGTGCGCCGCGACGGAGAGCCGGTCGAGCTCACCGCCACCGAGTTCAACCTGCTCTGCCACCTCCTCCGGCACGCGGGCCAGGTCTTCACCCGCGAGCAACTCCTCGCCCAGGTGTGGGGGTACGCCGGCTACCGCGACACCCGCATGGTCGACGTCTTCGTCTCGCAGGTCCGCGCCAAGCTCGGCGACGCGAGCCCGATCCGTACGGTCCGCGGCGTCGGCTACAGTGCGACGGCTCCCGGCCCGTGAACCGCCCCCGCCCGAGCTCCCTCGCCCGCAAGATCGTGGTGCTGACCACCGTCGTGGCGGCGCTCGCGGTGGTGCTCACCGGACTGATCGCCTGGCAGACCGCCGCGCACGGCGCCGAACAGCGCGAACGCGATCAGCTCGCGCGCCAGGCGACGGTCCTCAGCCGGTTGCCGGCCGTCTCCGAGGCGCTCTTCACCGGTGCCCAGGTGCTGGCCGGACCGAACGAGGTCCAGCTCGCGGTCATCGCCCAGGACGGCACCGTGAGCGGAACCGCCGGCCCGGCCGTCGACAGGACGTCCACATCGGCCCTGCTGGCGGGCAGGCCCGTCTCCACCACCGGCATCCTCGGCGGCCAGGAGGTGCTGCTGGTGGGGCGGCCCGGCGTACGCGGCGGCGCCGTCGTCCTGACCGAGCCGTACGCGGTCGTCACCGAGAACACCAACCGGATCCGCCGCAACGTGATCGTGCCGCTGGTCTTCGGCATGCTCGGAGCCGCCCTGGCCGGAGCGCTCCTGGCCCGCCGGATCTCCCGTCCGCTCGTGACGGCCGCCCGGATCGCGCACCGGCTCGCCGACGGCGAACGCGGCGTACCGGCCCCGGTCGACGGCCCCCGGGAGACCGCGGACATCGGGCGCGCCCTCAATGTCCTGGACCGGGCGCTGGCCCACAGCGAAAACCGCCAGCGGGAGTTCCTGCTCTCCGTCTCCCACGACCTGCGCACCCCGCTGACCGCGCTCCAGGGGTACGCCGAGGCACTCGCCGACGGCCTGATCGAGCCGGAGCGGGTGCCCGAGGTCGGCGGCATCCTGGCCGACGAGACCCGACGCCTGGACCGGTTCCTCGAGGACCTGCTGGACCTGGCCCGGCTGGAGGCCGACGACTTCCGCCTGGACGTGGCTCCGGCCGACCTCCGCGCGCTGCTCTCGGAGGCCGCGGCGTTCTGGACCGGGCTGTGCGCGCGCCACGGCGTCGATCTCCGGCTGGAGCGGCCGGACGGGCCCGTCGTCGTCGCGACGGACGCCTTCCGGGTCCGGCAGCTGCTCGACGGTCTGGTGGGGAACGCGCTGCGCGTCACCCCCGAGGGCGCGCCCCTGGTCCTCGCCGTCCGCCCGGCCGCCCCGGGCGGCGGGGCGGAGCTGCAGGTCCGCGACGGCGGGCCCGGCCTCACCGACGACGACGTACGCGTCGCCTTCGACCACGGTGCCCTCCACGAGCGCTACCGGGGCATCCGCCCGGTCGGCAGCGGCCTGGGGCTCGCCATCGCCCACCGCCTGACCGGCCGGCTCGGCGCCGGCATCCGCGTCGAGGGGCACGGTCCGGAAGGCGGCGCTTGCTTCACGGTCACCCTCCCGTCGTCGCCCGCCGCCTGAGCGCCCGGGCGCGGCGGCGGTCCCCTTACAGTCCCCGAACAATGTGCCCACGGCCCCCTTACACACACCGCGCACAGTGGCCCCATGAACACTCAATCGGCCCGGCGGCCGGGGCTCCTCCACCGGAGCGGGCGCTGGTGCGCCCGGCACGCCTGGCGCGTCGTCGCCCTGTGGGTCCTGGCACTGGTCGGCCTCGGGCTCGCCAACCACGCCTGGGGCGGCACCTACGCGGACAGCTTCTCCCTCCCCGGTACCAGCACGCAGACCGGCGCCGACCTGCTGACGGCCCATACCGCCGGGGCCGGCGGCACGGCCTCCGCCATCGTGATCACCTCCGACGAGGGCGCGGTCACGGATCACCGAGCGGCGATCGACACGGCCGTGGCCAACCTGGGCCGGCTCCCGGACGTCCTGTCGGTGGCCGACCCGCTCACCACCCCCGGGGCCGTCTCCGCGGACGGCGGGACCGCCCAGGTGACCGTCCGCTTCGACGGCAACCCCGCGAGCTTCGACCCCTCCTACCTCGCCGAGGTGGACACCGCCGTCGAGCCGCTGCGCGCCGACGACGTCACCGTCGAGTACGGGGCCCCGCTCGGCCAGTTGGCCACCCCCAAGTCCGCCGACCGGGCCTCGGAGACGATCGGGCTGGCCGTCGCCGTGCTCGTGCTGCTGATCGGCTTCGGCAGTGTCGCCGCCACCGGCCTGCCCCTGGTGACGGCCGTGCTCGGCCTGTCCGTGAGCCTGGCCGGACTCGGACTGCTCGCGGGGCAGTTCAGCTTCGCCCAGGCCGCCCCGACCCTGGCCGCGATGATGGGCCTCGGCGTCGGCATCGACTACGCCCTCTTCCTCGCCACACGCTACCGGGCCCTGCTGCACGCCGGAGCCGACCCCGAAGAGGCGGTCGGCCGTACGGTGGCCACCAGCGGTCGGGCCGTGCTGGTCGCCGCGGCCACGGTGGCCATGGCCCTGTGCGGGCTGTGCGCCTCCGGTGTGGGCTTCATCGGCGCCCTCGGCGTCGCCGCCGGACTCAGCGTCCTCGTGGCCGCCGCCGCGTCGGTGACCTTGACGCCCGCCCTGCTGGGTCTGCTCGGCCACCGGATCGACCGCCTCCACGTCCGAGAGCCGGTCGCCGAGCCCACCGGCGAGGCGGACCTCTGGCACCGCTGGGCCCTCCGGGTGAGCCGCCGCCCCTGGCTCTTCCTGGCCGGCGGCCTGCTCGTACTCGGCGTACTCGCCGTCCCCCTCGCGTCCATGCAGCTCGGACACGTCGATGCCGGCGCCCAGTCCACGAGCCGGACCGACCGCCGGGCCTACGACCTGATCACCGAGGACTTCGGCCCGGGTGCCAACGGCCCGCTCACCGTCGTCACCCACCTCGACAGCCGGCACGCCGAGAGCGAGAGTCTGCGCCAGGGCCTCGCGGCCTCGCTCCAGCACGAGTTGGCCGCCGTACCGGGCGTCGCCTCCGTCGGCCCTCCGGTGACCAGCCCCGACCACGCCCTGCTCATCACCACGGTCGTTCCCACCACCGGCCCGCAGGACGCGGCCACCGCGGACCTGATCCACACCCTGCGGGACGAGACGGTGCCCCGGACGCTGTCGGGCACCGGAGCCACCGGCTACCTCACCGGCACGACCGCCGCCGCCCAGACCTTCACCGACACCCTCACCGCCAAACTGCCCCTGATCATCGCCGTGGTCGTCGCCGCCGCGTTCCTGCTGCTGCTCACGGTGTTCCGCAGCCCAGTGGTGGCGCTCAAGGCCGCCGTGCTCAATCTCTTCTCCATCGCCGCCGCCTACGGCGTGGTCGTCGCGGTCTTCCAATGGGGCTGGGGAGGCGCGCTGTTCGGTATCGGGGAGAAGGTGCCCGTCGAGTCCTACGTACCGATGATGATGTTCGCCATCGTCTTCGGGCTCTCCATGGACTACGAGGTGTTCCTGCTCTCCCGGATCCGCGAGACGTGGCTGCAGTCCGAGGACAACCACCTGGCCGTCGCCACCGGCCTCGCCGCCACCGCCCGTGTCATCACCTGCGCGGCGCTCATCATGACCAGCGTCTTCCTGGCCTTCCTGCTCTCCACGAACGTCGCCGTCAAGATGCTCGCGCTGGGCCTCGGGGTCAGTGTCGTCATCGACGCCACCGTGGTCCGCCTGATCCTGGTACCCGCGTCCATGTACCTCCTCGGGCGCGCCAACTGGTGGCTCCCGGGCCGGCTGGACCGGTTCCTCCCGCACCTCGACCCGGAAGGCCCCGCCGACGCGCCCGATCCCGTCGCCGGATCCGCTCCCGCGTCGGATCCCGGCGCCTCCCCCGATCTCGCACCCGCCCGAGGAGAACGGCGATGAAGCACGCCCTGACGAAGACCCGGGCGGTCCTGCGCCGGCATCTCGTCCTCACGATCACGGCCACCGTGCTGCTGCTGGCCGTCGTCGCCACCGGAGCGGCCGAGTACACCGTCCGCGGCGTCATCCACAGCCGCGTGCTGAGGGCGGCTCCCGGCCTCGGCGACGACGTGGCGGTCGGTGTCGCCGGCGGCTGGGCCCTGTGGGACCTGGCGCACGAGAGCATTCCCCGGCTCGACATCAGCAGCGACGACGCCCAGGTCGGGCGGCTCTCCCAGGTCCGCGTCCGGGCACGACTGGAAGACGTCCGCCTCGGCGGCAAGGCCACCGTGGGCAGCACGCACGCCGAGGTGACGGTCTCCACTCGGTCCCTCGCCGCCGCGATCCGCGCCGCCATGCCGTCCGTGGCGGTGGCCGCGGTCACCACCGACCCGGCGCGAGGGACCGTACTCGCGGACGTCGGCCCGGGCGGCCTCGGGCGGCTGACGCTGCGTCCGGCGCTCGCGGACGGCAAGGTCACCCTCGCCGTCGACGGGCTCACCCTGTTCGGCCGCTCCGTCCCCACCGACCGGCTCGGGATCGCCACCGGTGGCCTCGGCCCGCAGTCGGGAGCGCCGAAGGAGTATCCGCTCGGGCTCGTCGCGACCTCCGCCGAGGTCCGGTCGGACGGCCTGCACGTCGCGCTGACGGGCGGTCCCAGCACCCTGTCGGACACCTGACGCCCTCCGCTCGACCGCATTCGTCCGGAACGTTCCGTACCCGCCCGGTGGCCGGATCCCAGCGCATGACCAGGGCGTTCGAGAATCCGTTCGGGCTCCCGCAGGTGTCGGCGGGTACGGTTCCGGCATGGATGTTTCCACAAGCGGTTCGACCGAGGACGACGACAACACCCCGGCGGTGGTGATCAAGGACATCGCACGTCGGCAACTGCGGGAGTTGGGCGCCGCAGGGCTGTCAGCGGAGACCGTGGCGCGCGCGGGTGGCCTTTCCGTCGCCGATGTCGAGGCGGCCTTCCCGCACCGCGACGATCTGCTGACCGCCCTGGTCATCGATGCCTACGACGCGTCCGGCGAGGCGATGGAACAGGCCGACGGCGCCGCCACGAAGGCCGGTGCGTCCGGGGGCGCCCGGCTCCTCGCGGTCACCCGGGCGCTGCGGCGGTGGTCCTTCGACCACCCCGGCGAGTTCACCCTGATCTACGGCTCACCCGTACCCGGCTACCACGCCCCGCAGGACACGGTGCCGGCGGCCTCGCGCACCCCCGCGGTCCTCGCCGGCATCGTGCGCTCCGCGCTGGAGGCCGGCGAACTCACCCCGCCCCGGCGGCCGGTGTCCGGTCCGCCGCTGCTCCTGCCGGAGGCCCTGCAGCTCTTCGGCGGAGCGCCCGAGGCTCCCTTCTCGGACATCGTGGAGCGCGGCATCGTCCTGTGGAGCAACCTGATCGGCCTCCTGGTGTTCCAGGTCTTCAGCCGTACCCACGACAGCGTCCGGGACGAGGCCGCGTTCTTCGACTACGCCATCGCCGTGGCCGCCGAGAGCATCGGTCTCGAGGTCCCCTCGGCCGAGCCCACCGACTGAACCGTCCGCCGCCCGCGCGGCACCGGCAGAAAACCAGGACGTGAACACCACCAGAACCCTCTGCTTCGTCATCGCGTCGCTCTCGTCGTACGCGGCGCTCGTCTACCGGCTGGGCCAGGCGCGGCGCAGTTGGAAGGACGGCGCGTACCGCACGCTGATCGCCACTCTGCTGCTCCAGTGCCTCACCTTCACCATGGGGGCCTTGGCCATGGGGGGCGCGCCCCTCCTGGGAGTCGGAAACCTCGCCGTGCTCCTCATGCACCTGTCGGCGGTCGCCTTCTGCGTCAGCGCGCAGATCATCCTGCTGCGGTGGGCCGCGGCGGACGCCGGGGCCGTACGCAGGACCCGCTACTGGCTGATCACCGGTATCGCCCTCGACGTGCTGCTGACGGCCCTGTTCCTCCTCGCCGACGGCACGGGTCGGCCGGCCTCGGACTTCGACGGCACCAGCGAACCGCTGCTGCTCACCTACCTGCTGGTGTTCATCGTCTCCCAGGCGATTCCGTGCGTCACGATCTACCTCCAGTGCGGCCCGTACGCACGGATGACCGACAACGCCTCGCTGCGCCAGGCCCTGCGGCTGCTCTCGGTCACCGCCGTGATCCTCTTCCTCTACTGCCTGGCCAGGACGGTCAACATCCTCACGGCGGCGTTCGGGGTCGACATCGGCGTCTGGAAGGTCGCCGCCTCGGTCTTCAGCGCCGCGGGCATCGTCCTGCTCTCGCTCAGCCTGACCAACTCCTCCTGGGGCCCGGCCGCGACCCGGCTCCTGGAGTGGGCCCGGACGTACCGGTCGTACCGGGCGCTCTACCCGCTCTGGCGGGACCTGTACGAGTCCTCCCCGGACATCGCCCTGGAGCCGCCCGGCGCCGGTGTGTCCGACCTCGACTACCGGCTGCACCGCCGGGTCGTCGAAATACGGGACGGGTGGCGGGACTTGCGTCCGTACATCGACCGGACCGCCGGCGAGGGGTGCGATCCGGCCAAGGAGGCGAACGCGGAATCGCGGCAGGCCTTCACCGAAGCCGCACAGATCAAGCGCGCCTTGCAGGCAAAACTGACCGACACGGTGCCTCAGAACAACAAGGACGCGGGTGACTTCGACGACCGCGACACGAACAACTTCGCGGCAGAGCTCGCATGGCTCACCCAAGTGGCAGCCGCCTACAGTAAGCTCGACAAGGCGAGTTGAGAACTCCCGCCCGGTTTGCATCCCCCGTCAAACCGGGCGGGTATCCCGTTTCCCCGCTGTCTTGCGGCCGGACGGGTGGCTCCCGCCCGGACTGGCCCGGCCCATCCCCCGAGGGCCGGGCCAGTCCGATGTCCGGCGACCAACTGTGCGTCCCCCGTGAGCGCAAGTTAGCTGCCAGCTATCGGCCGGACCCCACGTTCGCCGAGTCCTGGTCAATTGTCAACTGACCGCTAATCTGTGAAACTGGCGTATAGCTGAGAGTTATGCCGAGGAGGCGACGGGAGGATGGTTCACCATGACCGGGACCGAGAAGGACACCGAGAACGGGAGTGAGGAACGCCCCCTGCTCGCGACGCGCCTCGACGACCTGTTCCGCACGGTCCGCCCCAAGGGCAAGCACTGGACCAACGCCGAGGTCGCGGACGAGCTGAAGCGGGTGAACCCCGAACTCAAGGTCGGCGGTGTGTACCTGTCGCAGCTGCGCACGGGGAAGCGCTCCAACCCCTCACCCGACCTGCTGGCCGCCCTGGCCCGGTTCTTCGGGGTCTCGGTCGCCTACTTCTTCGACGACAAGGTCGCCGAGTCCGTGCTGGGCGAGCTCGCCGCCATCGAGGCGCTGCGGCAGTCCGGCGTACGCGCCGTGGCGATGCGGGCGGCCGGGATGAAGAAGGAGAACCTCCAGGCCATCACGGCCATCATGGACCAGTACCGGCAGATGCAGGGCCTGCCGCCCGTCGCCGACCCCTCCGACCCGGGATGAGGGGCGCCCGCAAGGAGCGGGCGGCCGATCACGAGCGCCGCAGCCGGCTCAAGAAGCTCCGGAAGGCGGGCGCGCGGCGGATCGCCGAACTCGATCTGCCGACGGCGACCGACGTGGCCGAGCTGTGCCGCCACCTCGGCGAGGTGCGCGACCGTCCGATCACGTTGGTCCCGATGCAGATGCCCTCGTCGCATCCGTGCGGCATGTGGGTGGCCGCCCGCGACGAGGACCTCATCTTCTACGACGCCAACACCACCGGCGCGCATCAGGAGCACATCATCTTGCACGAGCTGGGCCACATCATCTGCTGCCATCGCGGGGCAGGCGGGCTGGACGAGGCGGCCGCGCGCCTCCTCTTCCCCAACCTCGACCCCCAACTCGTACGCGACATGCTCCTGCGCGCGACCTACGACGACGTCCAGGAGCAGGAGGCGGAGATCATCGCCTACCTGCTGTCCCAGCGGATCGGCGACGCCGAGCAGCGGCACGCCGCGGCGCCCGCCTCGGCGGTGGACGAGGACGGCAACCCCACCAGGAGCGCCACGCTCAGCCGCATCGAACGCACCCTGATCTGAGATGGATCACTTAGCGTCCGGCGGCCGCCACCTCTTCGGCCAGGATCGACACGGCCCGTCCGATGTCCTCCTCGCGGTGCTCGCTGGTGACGAAGAACCGCAGGCGCGACAGCCCCTCCTCGACGGCGGGATGGAAGATCGGGTCCGCGACGACGCCTCGGGCGAACAGCCGGTCCGCGACGCGCAGGGTCCTCGTCGAGTCGCCGAGGAGGATGGGCACGATGGGGGTGCCGCCGCTGGTGCCCGTCGCCAGGCCGGCCGCGGCGGCGAGCCCGAGGAAGAGTTCGGAGTTGCGCCTGAGCGCGCGCACCCGCTCCGGCTGCGCGGTGAGCAGTTCGGTGGCGGCCAGCGCCGCGGCCGCGTTGGCCGGTGTCAGGCCGACGCTGTAGACGAAGCCGGGGAGCGTGTGGCGCAGCCAGCGCACCGTCCGGGCCGAGCCGCCGAGGTAACCGCCGCAGCTGGCGAAGGCCTTGGAGAGGGTGCCCATCCACAGGTCCACGTCGGACCGGTCGACGCCGTAGAACTCGCCTACGCCCCGGCCGCGTTCGCCGACGGTGCCGATGCTGTGGGCCTCGTCGATCATGAGCAGGGCGCCGTGGCGCTTCTTCAGCTCGATCACGGCGGGCAGGTCGACCAGGTCGCCGTCCATGCTGTAGGCGCCCTCGACGGCGATCAGTACCCGCCGGAACCGGGACCGGTTGAGCCGGAGCATGTGCTCCAACTGGCCCATGTCGTTGTGGGCGAAGGGGCGTCGCGCCGCCCCGGACAGGGCGCAGCCCTGGAGGATGCTGTCGTGGGCGAGCGCGTCGTGCACCACGAGGTCCTCGGGGCCGACCAGGTGCCCGATCGCGGTGACGTTGGTGGCGTGGCCGCTGACCAGTGCCAGGCAGTCGCCGACGCCGAGGAAGTCGGCCAGGGCCCGTTCCAGTCGTACGGTCAGGTCCCGTTCGCCCGAGAGGACGCGGCTGGCGGAGACCGAGGTGCCGTACCGGTCCACCGCCCGGTGCACGGCTTCGTCGACGGCCGGGTGGCCGGAGAGCCCGAGGTAGTTGTAACTGCCGAAGGACAGCA
Organism: Streptomyces sp. NPDC048331; assembly: GCF_043201215.1. Lineage (NCBI taxonomy): Bacteria > Bacillati > Actinomycetota > Actinomycetes > Kitasatosporales > Streptomycetaceae > Streptomyces > Streptomyces sp. NPDC048331. The sequence continues at coordinate 229,571 of NZ_JBICYT010000004.1, forward strand.
GGGTGCGTCCCTCGATGACGGTCGTGTCGCGGATGGTGCCCTCATGGACCCGGAAGTACGGGTTGTCCGCACCGGTGTCGGCGATCCGGCCGAGACGCTGCTCGAACTCACCGACTTCCGGGAACTCCTCCACGGCCGCCGTCCCGACGTCCCAAGGGGCGCTCTCCCGCCGGCGGGCCGGTCCGCCGGAGGCCGGTGGCGGCACGTGGTCCGGGCCGCACTCCGGGGCGGCCTCCGGATCGACGAGTCCGATCAGTCCGCCGACGGTGAGATCGGGCGAGAACAGCCCCTCGGGTCGGAATCCCGGTATCCGTCGGGCGAGGTTGACCGCGAGTTCCTGCAGCATCAGGGAGTCGAACCCGAGATCGGCCACGAGGGCCAGGTGCCCGCTCAGCTCGGAGAGCGGGAAGACACCGGTCCGCGAGATCTCTTCGAGCACGGCGGACCCGGCGGCCCCGGGGGGTGTGGTTCGCTCGCCCTCGGGGCCCGGCCCGGCGGCCCGCGCCGCGGGTATCGACCCGGCGGGAACCGGGACCGTGCGCGCCGCGTCGTCCACGACCCAGTGGCGGCGCGGGGCCAGCGGGCTCGGTGGGAGGGTGCACGGGGGTGTCCGCACCGTCGTGGGCGGTCGGGGCGCCGGGACGCGCTCGGTGTGCTCCGCGTACTCGGCGTACTCGGCGTACCGCGCGAGCTCGTCGGTACGTCCGGCGGCTACCGCGGCGGCCGCCGCGGTCAGCCTGGCGGTGGCCTCGGCGACGTCCCGCGCCACCACGGTGAGGTGGTGCGTGAGCGGTGTGCGACGCGCGAGGGTGTCCGCCACCACGGCCGGCGCGGGCCGGTCCTCGGCGATGGTGTCCGCGAGCTCCCGGGCGTAGCGGACCAGTCCGTCCCGGTCCCGGGCGCTGAGGGCCAGTACGTGCGGTGCGCGGTCCGCCGTCGCCTGCGCGGCCGGGCCGACCGGTGGCGGGGCGCACTCCTCCACGACCAGGTGGACGCCGGTACCGCCGAAGCCGAAGGCGCTCACCCCCGCCCGGCGCGGCCCTGCGCGGAAGGGCCACGGTGTCGGGGCCGTCGCCACGGTCAGCCGAGCGGCGTCGAGCGCGGGGCGATCGGCGAGGTCGCACTCCGGCTGCGGAGGTATCACGCCCCGCTGCACGGCCAGGACCGACTTGATGAGCCCGGCGATCCCCGCGGAGTTCAGCGAGTGACCGACCACCGCCTTCACGGCTCCGAGGTAGGCGGGTTCGGGGCGCTCTCCGCGCAGTTCGCGCAGGACACCGAGTTCGACGGGGTCCCCGACCGTGGTCCCGGTGCCGTGCGCCTCCAGGTAGCCCACCGTGTCCGGGGCGAGTCCCGCGTCCCGGTAGGCGCGGCGCAGTGTGCGGAGCTGACCGGCCGCCTGGGGGTGCATACCGCCTTGTACGGTCCCGTCGTTGGCGGTTCCCACGCCGCGGATCACCGCGTAGACCCGGTCGCCCGCCGCCAGGGCGTCGGTCAGGGGCCGCAGTACCAGGACACCCGCTCCTTCGCCCAGGACGAAGCCGTCGGCCTTCGCGCCGAAGGGCAGGCAGCGGCCGCTGCGCGAGATGGCGCCGATCCGGCACAGCCCGACCAGCAGGTCGGGGGTGAGTACCAGTTGCGCTCCGCCCGCGAGGGCGATGCGGGAGCGGCCGGCGCGCAGTGCGTGCACCGCGTTGGCCACGGCCATGAGTCCGCCCGAGCAGGCCGAGTCCAGGGCGTAGCTCTCCCCGTGCAGGTCGAAGACCGAGCTGATGGTGTTGGGCCCCATGTTGAGCAGGAGCCCGGCCACGGAGGTGCCGTTGAGCCCGTGGACGGCCCGGACCGCGTCCTGCGGGCGGGGCTGGTCGAGCCGCGCCCCGAACTCGCCGCCGGCCAGCTGGCGCATCCGGATCTGCAGGGTGCTGAGTTCGCGGTAACCGCCCTCGGTGAGCGCGGTGATCACCGAGGTCTCCTCGCGGTCGAAGCCGTCGGCCTCCCACCCCGCGTCCTGGATGGCCTCGCGGGCGAGGTCGATGAGCAGCCGGGCCTGCGGGTCCATCGCCCGGGCCCGTCGCGGGGGGATGCCGTAATGAGTCGCGTCGAAGTGACCCACGTCCGGTAACAGCGCCATGGTGTCCGTGTACGCCGCCGACGCATCACGGAGGCTGTCGCTCAGGAAGGCCTCGGTGTGCCAGCGCGAGTCCGGGATCGTCCTGAACTGGGCCTGTGGGGCCGTCAGGAGCCGCCAGTACTCGTTGACATTGCGCGCTCCCGGGAATCGGCAGGCCATCCCCACGACGGCGATGTCCTCCCGCCGTGGCCTGGGGTCCTCCATCTGATCCATCCCTGTCCTGTCACCCGTGTCGATCGCCGGCCGCGAGTCGCTCGCGCCACCATGCGACGGTCTCCTTGACCTGCTCGTCGACGGGGGTGGACCGTACCGCGAACGCCGTCTCGTACGCGCTCGAATTCACGACGAACGGACGGTCGAACTGGTAGCGGATCTCGTTGAGTTCGCGGATCAGCGGGGAGAAGAGCGAGGCCGCGCCGACCACCGCGGCCGGCAGGCCGCGCACGGCGACCGGTCCTGTTCCCGCCTGGGCGCAGAGTCGCCCGACCATCTCCCTTACGGACAGCGGCGGCCGGGTCGGGACGTGCCAGGCGCGACCCCAGGCGCGTTCCTGGTCCGCGACCTCGACCAGTGTCCGGGCGACATCGGGGAGGTAGGTCCAGCTGTGCGGGGCGTCCGGGTCCCCCAGTGTGGTGACCGGCTTGCCGCGCAGCAGCGGCGGCACGACCCGTCCGGCCAGATGGCCGCCGTCGGTGACGCCCGGCCCGAAGAAGTCCGAGGCGCGTACCTCGACGGCCCGGATCCGGCCCTGCTCGTGCAGTGTGCGCGCCTGTTCCCAGACCGCGGCGCGCACCCGTCCCTTGGTACCGGTTGCCGCGAGCGGCAGGTCCTCGGTCAGGGGGCCGGCCACCGGGCCGTAGCCGTAGAGGTTGCCCAGCATGACCAGGACGGCCCCGGTGGCCTCGGCCGTGGCGCAGAGCGAGGAGGCCAGCGGCGGCCAGTCGCGGGCCCAGTGGTGGTACGGCGGTGCGGCGCAGCTGTGGATCGCGGCCGCGCCCCGCGCGACGTCGGTCAGCCCCGCGGTGTCCGTCGCGTCCAGCGCGACGTGCTCGATCCCCGGTTCCGGACTTCGTCCCGATCTGGTGACGACCCTCACCGTACGGCCCTGTTCGGCGAGGAGCCGGGCGGTGGCGGAGCCGGCGGGACCAGAACCTACGACGACATGAAAGCTCACGTGCGCACCCTAGCGCGGGCGACCGGCGGCCCCTCCTCCGGAGGACGTCTCCCGGCCGGCGCGGGAGCGCGGGGCGCCGGACTCTGGGGAGATGAGCGAGGACCCCACCGGTGCCCGGGGCGGCGCCCCCGGCAACGGGCCCGCCGTCTCCCGCGAGGAATTCGACGCGCTGTTCGCGTCGCTCCGTACGTGGGGCCGGTGGGCGGCGGCCGACCGCGGGGCCTGGAACCGGGTGACGGCCGACCACGCGCGCGGGGCCACCGCCTCGGTCCGGGACGGGACGGTCGTCCCGCTGGGCCGGCCCTGGGACACCCGCCCCGGCCCGGACAACGCGAAGCCCGCCCTGCACTACATGTCCGACCTCGGCGACGTGCAGGCTCCGGAACCGTCCGTCTACAAGGACTTCCTCGGCGCGGACTATCACGGCAAGGGCGTGACACATCTCGACGCACTGTCACACATCGCCTACCGGGGGCGACTGTACGACGGGCGCGCGGCGCGGGGGTCCGTGGACGCGGCAGGGGCCCGCTTCGGCGCGGTGTCGGCGCTCGGCCCCCTGGTCACGCGGGGCGTCCTGGTCGACCTGCCCGCCGTCCTCGGGGTCGAATGGCTCGAACCGGGTCGTGCGGTGCACGCGCGGGACCTCCGCGCCGCGGAGGAGGCGCTCGGGGTGAGCGTCGGGGACGGTGACGCGGTGCTGCTGCGCTCCGGGGCACTGCGCCGGCGCCGGCGGCTCGGCCCCTGGAATCCCGACGAGGCGAGCGCGGGCTGGCACGTGCACGCCGTACCGCTGCTCGCCGAGCGCGCCGTCGCGCTGCTGGGCGCCGACGGGGACAGCGACGTACGCCCTTCGCCGGTCGAGGGCCTGCACTCCCCCGTCCACACGCTCGCGGTGGCGGCGATGGGGGTGCCGCTGCTGGACAACCTCGATCTCGAACCGCTCTCGGCAGCGTGCGCCGCGGCGGGTCGTTACGCGTTCCTGCTCGTCGTGGCACCGCTGAACGTGCCCGGCGGGACGGGTTCGCCCGTCAATCCGGTCGCGGTCCTCTGACGGCCGGGCCGCTGATCACTTCGCTCCCACACCTCATCGCCGAAATGTGAGGAATATACTCAAATCTGGTGATCGAGGGCGCGCCGGTGAGGAAGTGATGCACATGGGGGTCGTCGGAGACCGCATCGGCCCCGTGCGCTTCCGTGACCGATTCCTCCAGGGCGAGTCGGTCGAGGGGAGCGTGAGAAGTCCGATCCTGAGTTCGTGGCAGCGCAGCCGACTGCTGGGACTGTCGCCGGACCAGTCGGAACTCCCCTTCGAGCAGGACTTCGACCTGGAGGTCCCGCTGCTGCGCGCCGCCGAGCCCGTGCTCGACCGCCTCCAGGCCATTTTCGCGGGCAGCCAGACGAACATCTGCCTCGCCGACGGTCACGGCATGGTGCTCGCCCGCCGCTTCGGCGAGAAGTCCATGGTCAGGCGACTCGCCCCGATCCAGATCCTCCCGGGGTTCGTGTTCGCCGAGCGGTTCGCCGGGACGAACGGCATCGGCCTCAGCCTCGCGGAAAGGCGGCTCTGCCAGGTCTACGGCGCCGAGCACTTCGCCGAGCGGTCCCAGGCCAGCGCCTGCACCGCGATCCCGCTGCGGGACCAGCTCAGCGGACACATCCAGGGCGTCCTGTGCCTCGGCTATCCGTACACCGAGGCGGACCCGGCGCTGGTCCCCGTGGTGCGGAAGGCGGCCGAAGCGATCGAGCGTCGGCTGATGGACCAGAGCTCGGCGCGCGAGCACGGTCTGCTGCAGGCCTATCTCGATGCCGCGCACCTGGCCCGGAGCAACGAACACGGCCTCGACGGGCATCCGGTCGCGATGGCCGACTTCCTCCGGAGCGAGCTGGAGCAGAGCGACCAGGCGACCCTCAAGGAGAAGGCCACGGAGCTGATGTCCGGGGACCGGCGGGCCGCCGCCGAGGTGCCGCTGTCCCGCGGCCGCTGGGTCACCCTGGTCAGCCGCCCCGTGACGAGCGCCGCCGGGGTGGAGGGGGTCGTCGTCGAGGCACTGCTGCCCGAGGACTCGGAGCGGCACGCCCCCGCCCCCACCCACCCGCACACCCCCGCCACGGCGCCCCCCGCGTTCCGGCCCCACGTCGCCCCCGATCCGGATCCGGATCCCGCGACGGTCCGCGCACGCGGCGCACCGCCCGCCGACGACCCCGACCGGGACGGTCGGGTCAGGGGGCTGGTGCTGGTGGGCGAGCCCGAGGTGGGCAAGTACGCCGTCGCGGCGCGCCGGCGCCTGGAGTTGTTGGCCGAGGCCAGCAACCGCATCGGCACCACGCTGGACGTGAGCCGCACCGCCTGGGAGCTCGCCGAGACGGCCGTGCCGAGGTTGGCCGATTTCGTCACCATCGACCTGCCCGGGGGCGTCCTGCTCGGGGAGGAGTCCCCGCACCCCACCAGCGAGATGCTCCGCACGGTGGTCCACGGCATTCGCGAGGACTGCCCCTTCTATCCGGTCGGCGCGCAGGTCACCCTGCGGCCCACCACGCCCCACATGCGCTGCATCGCCACCGGGCAACCGGTGCTCGAACAGGACCTGAAGGCCGCCTTCGGCTGGATCGCCCAGGACCCCCAGCACGCCGAACTGCTCCTGGCGCACAACATCCACTCCCTCATCACGGTCCCGCTGCTCGCCCGTGGCGCCGTCCTCGGCGTCGCGAGCTTCTACCGGTCGCAGGACCCGACCCCGTACGGGGACGACGACCGTTCGCTGGCCCAGGAACTCGCCGCCCGCGCCGCCCTCTGCATCGACAACGCGCGCCGGTACACCCGCGAACACACCCTCGCCCTGTCGCTGCAACGCAGCCTGCTGCCCCGCGGGCTCCCCGAGCAGAGCGCCGTCGAGGTCGCCCACCGCTATCTGCCCGCCGAGTCGGGAGTCGGCGGCGACTGGTTCGACGTCATCCCCCTCTCCGGGGCCCGGGTCGCCCTGCTCGTCGGCGACGTCGTGGGCCACGGCCTGCACGCCGCCGCCACCATGGGCCGGCTGCGCACCGCGGCCCGCAACTTCGCCGAACTGGAGCTGGCCCCCGACGAGCTCCTGACCCACCTGGACAACCTGATGGTGCGCCTCGACCGCGAGGAGGGCGGGGACGGCCCCGACCCGGGCAGCACCGGCATCGTCGGCGCCACCTGCCTGTACGCCATCTACGACCCCACCTCCCAGCAGTGCACGATGGCCCGCGCCGGCCACCCGCCGCCCGCGCTGGTCCGGCCCGACGGCGCCGTGTCCCTGCTCGACCTGCCCGCCGGTCCCCCGCTCGGCCTCGGCGGTCTGCCCTTCGAATCGGTCGAGATCCGGCTCCCCGAGCACAGCCAACTCGTCCTCTACACCGACGGGCTCATCGAGGACCGCCACCGCGACGTGGACGTGGCCCTCGACGCCCTGCACCGGGCGCTGGCCCACCCGGACCGGGGCCCCGAGGAAACCTGCCAGGCCGTCCTCGACGCCGTGGCACCCGAGCACCCCGACGACGACATCGCGCTCCTCGTCGCCCGCACCAACGCCGTCCCCGCGGACCGGATCGCCGGCTGGGAGCTCGACGCCGATCCGGCCCGTGTCTCCGAGGTCCGCGCCGCTTCGGTGAGCCAGCTGAACCGGTGGGGGCTGGAGGAGTCCGCCTTCGCCACGGAACTGCTGCTCAGCGAGCTGGTCACGAACGCCGTCCGGTACGGGACCGCGCCCATCCGGGTGCGCCTGATCCACGACCGCAACCTGATCTGCGAGGTGCACGACGCCAGCAGCAGCGCCCCGCGCATGCGTCAGTCGGCGAGCACCGACGAGGGCGGCCGCGGCCTGTTCCTCGTCGCCCAGCTCGCCCAGTCCTGGGGCACCCGCTACACCCCCGGCGGCAAGGTCATCTGGGCCGAGTGCAGCCTGGCCGCGGCATGACCCCCGAACCCCCCGCCGTTCGGCCATTGGAGTCAGACCGCGCGGCGATATGCCGAGAATGCACCGCTATGTCCCCGTAGAGTGCCCCGTACCGTCGGGAAGAACTCGGAGGCCGACCCCCGGAGAAGTCTGTGCATGACGCTCCCGGCACCTGGGCGAGCCCACCCTCGCACTCCGGTGCCGCACCACTCGTCCGCGTGCGCGGCCTGAGCAAGTGGTTCGGTGGCACGCTCGCTCTGGACTCGGTCGACCTCGACCTCCACCGCGGCGGCGTCCTCGCCCTGCTCGGCCCCAACGGAGCCGGGAAGTCCACCCTGATCAAGGTGCTCGCCGGGGTCCACCGGGCCGACGCGGGCGAGGTGACGGTGGCCGGTCATCCCCTCGGCGGCCACGCCGCGACCCGGAACATGTCCTTCATCCACCAGGACCTCGGGCTCGTCCCATGGATGACGGTGGCCGAGAACATCGCTCTGGGCACCGGATACCCCCGCCGCCGCGGACCGATCTCCTGGCGGCGAACCCGGGAGCGCTGCGACGAGGCCCTTCGGATCGTCGCCGGGCATCTGGACGCCGACGCCCGGATCTCCCACCTCGGCCCCGCCGAGCGCTCGCTCGTCGCCATCGCCCGCGCCCTCGCCACCCGTGCCGAACTCATCGTGCTCGACGAGCCGACCGCCACCCTCCCGGCCGCCGACTGCGCGCGGCTCTTCGACGTGCTCCACACCCTGCGCGACCGCGGACACTGCATCCTCTACGTCAGCCACCGGCTCGACGAGGTCTACCGGGTCGCCGACACCTTCGCCGTGCTGCGGGACGGTCGGCTGGTCGACCGGGGCCCGCTCGCCGGTCACAGCCCGGACCGGCTGGTGCGCGCGATCGTGGGTCACGCACCGGCCGGCAGGACACCCGGCACTCCCCCGGCCGCCGGCGCACCCCTGCTGAGCCTCGACCGGGTGCGGACCGTCGCCTCCGGCGAGGTCAGCCTGGACCTGCGTGCCGGCGAGATCCTCGGCATGGTGGGCCTGACCGGCGCCGGCCACATGGAGCTGGGCCGTTCCCTCGTCGGCGCACGACCCGTCCTCGGCGGCCGGGTCCTGCTCGACGGCCGCCCGTACCACCCGCGTACGGTCCACTCCGCGCTCGACTCCAGCGTCGGCTTCGTGGCGGCCAACCGTCAGGAGGAGGGCTGCGCCGCCGACCTGACCGTACGGGAGAACTTCCTGGCGAACCCGCGCGCGGCAGGCGTCCCGGCGGCGCACTGGATCAGCCCCCGGCGCGAGCGCGCCGAGGCCCTCGCCCTCATCGACCGGTTCTCGGTCCACCCCCGCGACAGCGAGGTGCCGATCGCCACCCTGTCCGGCGGCAACCAGCAGAAGGTCATGGTCGGCCGGTGGCTCCGGGGACACCTGCGCCTGCTCGTGCTGGAGGAGCCGACCGCCGGTGTGGACGTCGGGGCCAAGGCCACCATCCACCGGCTGCTCGACGACGCCCTGGCCTCGGGCCTGGCCGTCCTGCTCATCTCCACCGATTTCGAAGAGGTCGCGGACGTGTGCCATCGCGCCCTGGTGTTCGTCCGCGGAAGGGTGAGCACCGAGCTGAGCGGTGCGGACCTCACGGTCGCCGAACTCACCCGGACCGCTTCGGCCATGCCCGCGATCACCGGCCCCACGACGGACCGATGACCATGCCCCCTTCGCCCTCGCCCTCGTCTCCCTCGCCCTCGTCACCTTCCTCCCCCGATCCCTCCGCGCGACCCCTGTCGGCCCACCTGCGGGGGCACCACCTCGGCGCCTACGGCCTGCTGGTCCTCGCCGTCCTGCTCTTCCTGGTCTTCTCCCTCGTCCTGCCGGACACCTTCCCCACCCGGGACAACGTCTCCTCGATCCTGTCCAACCAGTCGATCCCGGCCGTCCTGGCCCTCGGCGCGACCATCCCCATCGCCACCGGCAAGTTCGACCTGTCCATGGGCTACGGCCTCGGACTGGCCCATGTGATGGTGCTGCGGCTCATCGTCGACACGGGCTGGCCGTGGCCGCTCGCCTGTCTCATCGTGGTCCTCGGCGGGGCACTGGTCGGGGTCCTCAACGGCGTCATCGTCGAGTACGTGCGGATCGACTCCTTCATCGCGACGCTCGGCACCGGCAGCATCATGTACGCCGTCACCGGCTGGATCACCGACGGCTCCCGGATCGTCCCCGGCCCGGAGGGCCTGCCGGCCGCCTTCACCGGCCTCTACGACTCCCGCTTCCTCGGGCTGCCGCTGCCCGCCTACTACGTCCTGGCCCTCGCGGCGGCGCTCTGGCTGGTGCTGGAACGGCTGCCGCTCGGCCGATACATGTACGTCATCGGCTCCAGCCGGCGCACCGCCGACATCATCGGCATCCCCAGTCACCGGTACTCCGTCTACGCCTTCGCCGGTTCGGGCCTGGTCACCGGTCTCGCCGGGGTCCTCCTCGCCGCCCAGCAGCAGACCGGCAACCCGAGCGTCGGACTGGACTACCTGCTGCCCGCCTTCGTCGGCGCCCTGCTCGGGTCGACCACGATCAAACCCGGCCGCGTCAACGCCCTCGGCACCGTCGTCGCCGTCGCCGTCCTCGCCGTCGGCCTCGCCGGCATCGGCCAGTTGGGCGCCGACTTCTGGGCCACCCCGCTGTTCAACGGCGCCACCCTGCTCATCGCCGTCGGCCTGGCCGGCTATTCCGCCCGCCGCCGGCTGCGCACCCCATAGAAGAAGTTCGTACGCGCACCGCGTCAGGAGCACCGTGTACCCGAAGGACTCGCATCCCCGATCGCACCGCAGGGCCCCGCTCACGACGGCGGCCCTCCTGGCAGCGGCCGCCACCCTCCTCTCCGGTTGCGGGGGCGGCGGCCCCGCCACCGGCGCCGCGCCGCCCAAGGCCGGTTGCCCCACCGCCCTCGCGAGCGCCGGGGCGGCCGTCGCGCGGGCCGAGAAGGTCGACACCGCCTGGCACGGCCCCACCACCGGCCCCGCGGCGGTCCCCGGCAAGTCGATCGTCTATGTCGCGCAGACCATGACCAACCCCGGGGTCGCCGGCGTGGCGAAGGGCGTCGAGGAGGCGGCGAAGGCCATCGGTTGGCAGGTCCGGGTCATCGACGGGGACGGCACCCCGGCCGGGATCCAGGCGGCGCTCAGCCAGGCCATCACCCTGCGACCCTCGGGCATCGTCATCGGCGGCTTCGATCCCCAGCTGACCTCGCAGCAGATGGCGCGGGCCGAGGCGGCCCGCATCCCGGTGGTCGGCTGGCACGCGGTGGGCTCCCCGGGCCCGAGCGAGAGACCCAAGCTGTTCACCAACGTCACCACCAAGGTGGAGGACGTGGCGAGGATCAGCGCGGACTGGATCATCGCCCGGTCCGCGGGCGACGCCGGGGTCGTCCTCTTCACCGACGACTCGATCCCGTTCGCGAAGAACAAGGCCGAGCTGATCCGCAAGGAGCTCGCCACCTGTTCCGGCGTACGGCTGCTGAGCTACGAGAACATCCCGATTCCCGACGCCGCGAGCCGCACCGCGCAGGCTGTCTCCTCGCTGCTCTCCCGCTTCCGGAGCGAGTGGACGTACTCCGCCGCCATCAACGACCTGTACTTCGCGGACGCGGCCCCGGCCCTGCGGGCGGCGGGCAGGCCGGGCTCCGGGCCACCCTTCAACATCGGCGCGGGCGACGGCGACCCCTCCGCCTTCCAGCGGATCAACAGCGAGCGGTTCCAGGCCGCCACCGTGCCCGAGCCGCTGAACCAGCAGGGCTGGCAGATCGTCGACGAGTTCAACCGTGCCTTCGCCGACCGACCGGCCAGCGGCTACGTGGCTCCGGTGCACATCGCCACGGCCGACAACAGCGACGGCGCCACCTCCTGGGACCCGTCCGGTTACCGCGAGGGGTACCGAAGGATCTGGGCGGGCTGACCACACGGGTTCGCCGCCGGCACCGGTCCCGCTCGGTGCGGGGCCGGTGCCGGCGGCCATGTCAGGTAACCGGCCCCCTGGTTCCCGGCGCTACTGGTACGGGTCGAAGGGGATGCCGGCCGGTTCGGCCTCCGCCAGGTGGGAGGCGAAGGAGCCGTCCTTCAGGCCGAAGTGCGCACTGCCGAAGTCCGCCTGGGTGAGCTTGTCGCGCACGGTCGCGGGATAGCCCGACCACCCCACGAGCGTCGGGAACTGCCAGGTGCCCCGGTGGTTCTCGGGCGGCTCGTCATTGGTGTTGGCCGCGCGGAAGCAGTGCGTGCCGATGCCGTCCTTGTGGTAGACGATCTTGGGGTGGTTGCCGTCCCAGCGGATCTGGTCGCGCGCGTGGATGTTGAAGTCCCCGTGGGCGGAAGTCGCGACGTACTTGGCCTCGTTGCCCTGGATCCACACGACCACGTGCTCCCAGTCGTGACGGTGGCCGCCGAGCTCGATGCCGGGCAGGGCCTGGTCCTTCTCGAAGTAGAGCGCGTAGACGACGGCGCACCAGCCGTTGTTGCACTTCCAGCGGGAGTAACCGTTGGTGTTGGCGAGGTCCGAGGCGTCCCGGCAGCTGCCGTTGAGGGCGCCGGTGGGCCTCAGCCCGCCGTTCAGGACTCCGCTCGCGCTGATGGCGGGTGTCGGGTAACAGCCGTCGGTGTCGTAGTCGTAGGCGGGCTGGTAGGTCGACTCGATCGCTTCGGCCTTACCGGGAAGCGCCGGGGGCGGCGCCGCGAAGGCCACCTGGGGAACGGCGACGACCACGGCGAGGGCGGCGCCGACGACCACCATCGAGCGCCGGATGTGACGGTTCGTCCGCAAAACAGGCCTCCTGGCCGACCGGGTGCGAGGGTGGCGGACGCATCGCGACGGGACACCGTCGACCGACACGCCGCGAGCATCATTCGCGAACCGGTGCGACACGGCAAGAGGCCGGGCAGACTCCGTTCCTTGCATACCGAAGGACCCTAAAGGCCTTGTACACAACAATAATTGATGGATTGTCAGAGTCGGACGGGACGTCTTCCTCGAACGGTACGGGCCCTGGCCGGACCGCGATGCCGACGGGAACGCCGAACACCGCGCGGGACGAGTCCGTTCTGGGACGGTCACTCGGAGGGCGGGGTCGGGCGGACATGGTGGTGCCTGCACGGACCGGGGCGCCGCACGGTGGGGGCTGGACATCGCGTCCCGCGGCGGCAACGGACATCGAGGTGATCGCCTGCGACGACAGGCAGTGGCTGGAGCACTTCCACCTCGCGCGCACCGTCAGGGTCGCGGCCTCGGATCCGCCGTCCTGCGTTCGGTCCTGGCGCGGACGGACGCGCAGGCGATGACGGTGGGCCTGAACGTCTTGCGGGGCAGTGCGGCCCGTCGGCTCTACGAGCGCCACGGATTCACGGTGGAAGCACAGGACCCGATCGACGTCTTCATGGTGCGCCCGCCCGGGGCCGCCGATGCGAAGACCTGAACCTGGCCGCGACACCCCCCTGACCCGTCGGCCGCGCCCGGGCGACCTTCAGCCGCGGGTCACCCGAGGACGTTCATCAGGATGATGGCCAGGAGGTCCAGGAAGATGACGGCGATGACGCCGCCGATCATGAACCAGGCTCTGCGCGATTCGTCCATGCCCACGGGTCACCTCCCGGCCGGGGCGGGCACCGCGCCGTCCGGGGACCGCGCGGGGGACTCGTCCGCCTCCGGCCATCATGACCCGATTCCGGGCGGGCCGCTCGCGGCAGGTCAGGCGACCCAGGCCCCGGTCATGCCGACGACCGCCGAGCCGTCCTGGTCGACCAGCTTGTTCCCCGTGAAGTCACGGGCCCACTGAGAGGTCTGGATACGGAAGGCGGGCTCATCGACGGTGAGCGCCTCCATGACGGACTCGGCCGCGCCGGCCGGGGTCTGCGCGCCGTTCATGAACTGGCCGACGGTGCGCTCGACGTAGTGGCGCAGCGCGTCGGAGTACGGGCCGGCGGCGGCGATCCGCGCTTCGAGGTCGAGGCCGATGTTGTTCACGAACTCCGTGGCGACGGCGCCGGGCTCGACGACGGTCACGTTCACCCCGACGGCGCCCGCGACGGGGGCCAGGCTCTCCATGTATCCCTCCACGGCGAACTTCGCGGCGCAGTAGGCCTCGTTGAAGGGCTGACCGATGACGCCGCCGACACTGGTCACCGTGATCAGCCGGCCGCCGGTGGCGCGCAGGTGCGGCAGCGCGGCCTTGGAGACGTTCAGTACGCCGAAGAAGTTGACCTCCATGACCGCACGGACATCTGCGACGGTTTCCAGCTCCAGGGTGCCCACGTGCCCGGCGCCGGCGTTGTTGACGACGGCGTCCAGCCGGCCGTAGTCGGCGATGACGCCCTCGACGGCGGCGGCGACGGAAGCCTCGTCCACGACGTCGAGCTGCCGGATGTCGATCTCGACGCCCGCCTCGACGGCGGCCTTGCGCAGGGCATCGGCGCGGCCGGTGTCACGCAGGGTGGCGACCGTACGCCAGCCCGCCCCGGCGGCGGCGATCGCGGCGGCGAGGCCGATGCCGGAGGAGGTGCCGGTGATCAGGACGGTACGGGCAGAGGTGGTGGCGGCGGATGCGGGGGAGGTCGACATGGCGGGGCCTTTCATGGGGGGATTTATGTGCGTGCACACACACTATAAAATTATGTGCGTGCGCACGCAAGCTCTAGACTGCCGACATGCCGAAGAAGCTCACCGAAGCCGAGATGCCGGCGGCCGACCACGCCTTCTACGGGCTGGTGTGGGCCGGAACGATCATGACCGATCGTGTCGACCGGGCTCTGATCAAGGCCCACGACCTCCCCGTGTCCTGGTTCGAGGTCATGCTGTGGCTGGCCTCCAGCCCCGAGCCGGTACCCGCCTCCGTCCTCGGCAACAGCACCCTTCTCAGCCGTAGCCAGGTCTCCCGCGTCGTGGACGCCCTGCAGGCCCGGGGCCTGGTGACCCGCACCCCCTCGGCGCGCGACGCCCGATCGGTCGAGGTCTCCCTCACGGAGGCGGGACGCACGGTGTTCGCCGAGGCCGACTCCACCCGGCGCGAAGCCCTGGCACCCGTCTTCACCGACCTCCTCGACGAGCGTGACCTCGAGGCACTGGGCACCGTTTGGCGCAAGCTCAAGGCGGCGAAGGCCGCACAGGCCGAACAGGCCGAACAGGAGCGCACCCGATAGAGCCCGGCCGGGAAGCGCCGACACGGTCTCTCCGCGCGCTCAGCCGAGCTGGTAGTCGAACCAGATCCGATGGACGCCGTCGGCATCGACCGCCAGACCCCCGGCACCCGAGATCCCGGCGAGTGCGCCCGTGCCGCTGGAGGGCACGATCGTGAAGAACTCCGCGGTGCGGTCACTGCCGGACGTGGTCGCCGAGTGCACGAAGTTGAAGGCTCCGTCCAGGCCGTGCAACGAGCCCTCGAAGGACTCCATGGCGACATAGGTGCCGACGCCGGTCCCTTGGTCGAACGCGGCGGTGAACAGCGTCGCGGAGCGGCCGGCGACCTCGCCCTCGAAGGACTTCTCCATGGTCGCGACCCCCACGGGCAGCCCGGTGGGGACGGCGGGCTCCGGCTTCAGCTCGGTCGGGACGAACGCTTCGACGGTGAACGTGCCTGCGGCTCTCATGGATCGACCGTAGCGGTGCCCTCCGACAACGCGCCGTCAGCCGAGGCGTTCGTCGGGGGTGAGCGTGGCGGCGGCGGCGAAGAGTCGGGCGCAACGGCGTGTCATGGCGTCCGGGGTCTGCTCCGGATGCTTGACCCACCAGCGCACCAGGGTGGCGACCAGATCACGCCAGACGTACTTGAGGGCGTCGGCGTCCAGCGGGTCGGTGGATCCGGCGGCGTGCAGCAGTTCCGCGGTGCCGCCGGCGGCGAGCCGGTCGATGGCCGACCAGTACTCCGAGGCCCGGCGAGCGGCCTCACCGCCGGGCGGCAGGGTGGTGTCGTAGAGCACGAACCACGCCTCCCGCTGCCCCTCCAGGGCGGTGAAGATGCTGCGGAGCACGCGTAGCGGCGTGTGCGGCGCGGCCCCGCCCTCACCCATGGCCGCGCGGATGGTGTCCAGCAGCCGGTCCCCGACCGGGATCAGGCAGGCCACGTACAGGTCTTCCTTGGTACCGAAGTACTGGTGCAACAGCGTCTTCGTGACCCCGACGCGCGCGGCGATGGCGGGGAGCGAGGCGGCCGCGTAGCCGTGCGTACCGAACTCCTCGGTGGCCGCCTCCAGCATCTGCAGGCGGCGGTGCTGACGCGGGACGCCCTTGGTGCCGGCCTTGGAGGAATGTGAGGAGGGGGTTGCCATGGGCCGATATTATCAGTAGGTAATTTACCGCAAGGTAAATTACCTCTACCCCCAGGAGCGCCGCCCATGGCCGGCACCACCCCGCAGCCGACGCAGCCCACCTCCCGTACCCGCTCCTGGTGGGGCTGGGGCTGGGCGGACGCGCATCCCGACGACGCGGAGTGCGCCGCGATGGGCGCGCTGCTCCCCGGCACCCTCGACCGTCCGCTCCCCGTGCCCCGCGTCCGCGACCTGGCCGTCGCCGCCCCCGCCGTGGAGCCCCCGCGCAGCCTCGCCCGTCTGGTCGCCGCGGATCCCGCGGACCGCGCCGCGCACTCCATGGGTAAGGCCTACCGCGACGTGGTGCGCGCCCTGCGCGGAGTCCCGGGCCGCGTCCCCGACCTCGTCGCCCGCCCCACCGACGACCAGGACGTGGCCGATCTGCTGGACTGGGCCGGCGAGCGGCAGGTCGCCGTCGTCCCGTACGGCGGGGGCTCCTCGGTCACCGGCGGCGTCGAGTACCGCGGCGACGCCCACCGGGCCGTCATGTCCCTGGACCTGACCGCCATGGGCCGCGTACTGGAGGTCGACGGCGAGGGCCGGGCGGCACGCATCCAGGCCGGCACGCTGGGGCCGAGCCTGGAGGACCAGCTGCGGCCCCACGGCCTCACCCTGCGGCACTTCCCGCAGAGCTTCGAGTTCTCCACGTTGGGCGGCTGGCTCGCCACCCGGGCCGGCGGCCACTACGCCACCGGCCGCACGCACATCGACGACTTCGTCCAGTCGCTGCGCGTCGTGACCCCGGCCGGCGTCAGCGACTCCTGGCGGTTGCCCGCCTCCGGGGCGGGCCCCTCCCCCGACCGCCTGTTCCTGGGCTCCGAAGGGGCCCTCGGCGTCATCACCGAGGCATGGGTGCGCCTTCAGGAACGCCCCCGCCACAAGGCGTCGGCCGCGGTCGCCTTCACGGACTTCCGGAGCGCCCTACGCGCGGTGCGTACCCTCGCGCAGTCCGACCTCTCCCCCGCCAACTGCCGTCTGCTGGACTCCGGTGAGGCCGCGCTGTCGGGCGCGGCGCACGACGGCAGCTCCGTACTGGTCCTCGGGTTCGAGTCGGCGGACGAACCGGTGACCGCCCGGCTCGAACGGGCCGTCGCGCTGGCGCGCGCGCACGGCGGCCGGTACGACGGGGTGGGCGGCGCGCAGGGGGACCCGGGGGCGGGCCCGGACGGCGACGCGGCCGTGAGCGCCTGGCGCTCGGCGTTCCTGCGGATGCCCTACCTCCGCGACGGCCTGGCCAGGATGGGCGCGATCGCGGAGACCTTCGAGACGGCGGCCACCTGGGACCGGATCCCCGACCTGATCGACGAGGTACGCAGAGAGGTCGGCGAGGCGGCGGCCAAGGCCACCGGCTTCCCCGCGACCGTCAACTGCCGCCTGACGCACGTGTATCCGGACGGCGCGGCGCCCTATTTCACCGTACTCGCCGCCGGCCGGGACGGTGACGAGGTCGCCGTCTGGGACGACCTCAAGGCCGTCGCGAGCGAGGTCCTGCACCGCCACCGGGCCACGATCACGCACCATCACGCCGTCGGCCGGGACCACCGGCCGGGCTACGACCGCCAGCGTCCCGAGCCCTTCGCCCTGGCCCTGCGCGCCGCGAAGGGGGCCCTCGATCCGCGGGGCATCCTCAACCCCGGTGTGCTCGTGGGCTGACCGTCGCCCGTACGTACGCCGGTGCGCCGGCGCCCCGGAGCCGACCCGAAAGGGCCGGGTCCCTCGCATGACGGACCCGGCCCCTACGGTCCACGCCCGGTCGGACGCGGTAGACGCGGTCAGACGCGGTCGGCCGCGATCAGCACGTACTGGAAGGAGCCGTCCTTGTAGGACTCGATGAACGCCTCCTCGATGCCGGTGACCAGGGAGGACGTGGCGCGCAGCTCCCAGTAGGGCAGGGTGTCGGGGGTCAGGTCGATGACAGCCTGCGGGACCAGGCGGTTGTCGGCCATCGCGCGCAGGTACTCGCGGCGCGAGTGGATGTTGCACTCGAAGTGCGCGTTGATCTGGGAGACCCACTTCGAGGGCTGTCCGTACCGCGGGTTCCAGCAGCCGGTGATGGTCACGTACCGGCCGCCGACCCGGAGGACGCGCGAGTGCTCCGCGAAGAGGTCGTGCAGGTCGACGTACATGCTCGACTCGTTGTTCCACGAGCCGGCGGCCTTCCCGGTCTCGAACGGCGTGCTGAGCATGTTGCAGACACGGGCCCGGACGTGGTCCTCGATGCCGAGTTCCTGGGCCCGCCCGTTGGCGAAGTCGGCCTGCTTGGCCGACAAGGTGACGCCCTCGACCTTGCATCCGAAGCGCTGGTGGGCCATGACCATCGAACCGCCGCGGCCGCAGCCCGCGTCGACGAGGGTGTCGTCGCGACCGATGGAGCCGAGGTGCTCGAGGAGCAGTTCGGCCTGGGCCGACTCCAGTCGGTGGAGCTCGGCGATCAGCTTCTTCTCGTATGCGCTGTCCTCGGTGTCGCCGAGGGAAGCGTGATCGACGTCGCCGATGCCGTAGTGGTGGTGGTAAAGGCCGTCGACGTCGCCGAGGCGAAGGTTCACGGGCCTGGCCTCGTGGTCCCAGTAACGGGCGATGTCCCCCTGGTAGGGAGTCGCCGGGCCCGGGATGAACAGGGAGGAGGTACCGGCGGTGGTGAGATCGGTGCTAGTCATGAACAATTCCCATCTTTACCAGAAATCGGGCAAGCTGTAGCGATAGGTGTTGGTCTGATGCCAGTAATGGTTTCCGTCGACCCATACGGCCACCCCGCGCAAGAAGCGCTGCACGCTCGGGACGGGGCAGGTGACGGCCAGTTCGGCGGCGGCGGCCTCGAAGTCGCGCATCAGGTCGTTGTGGACCTCGACGGCCTTCAGGTAGGCATCACGCTCGGAGCGGCTCTCGCGTTCGGCGATCACCACCGGGAGGTTCAAGTGCCGTCCGGGACTGGCCAGTTCCTTGGTGTAGGAGTACAGATCGTTGACGATGGTGGTGGCATTGCCGGCCAGCGCGATCACCCGTTGCATGGCGGGCTGCGCGTGGAGGTCCGCGGGCAGTTCGTAGCCGCCGACGGAGTCGGTGATGGTCGGGCAGGGCCGGAAGTTGTTGAACTGGCGCATCGCCAGGTACTCCCACACCTCGGGCACGTACTCCGTCTGCGCCCAGGCGCCCTCGGCGAGGTAACCCATGTGCAGCCGGGCCATGTCGTGCCGGTACCGGTCGGCCTGCGAGGGGGTGGTCGCCTGGAGGAAGTACTCCATGGCCGACCGGTAGGCGCGCCGGGGCGCGTCGGAGAGAAGTGACGCCTCCCAGTCCGGCGCGTACTCCTTCGTCGTGTGCAGGGGATCGAGAGCGGTGTGCGCCAGCAGCAGACGACCGCCGAGGCCGACGGGCGAGCCGCCGTGGTCCTCGCAGTAGCAGTCGTCGACCGCGTTCTCGGCGACCATCAGGCGGGTGGCCAGCATCAGGTGGTCGATGCTGGGGGCGTCCGGATGGCAGGCCACCATGTAGCGCCCGACGGAGAAGCCGTCGAACTGGTCCTCCCAGTCCTCCGGGTAGAGCGACACCTCGTCCAGGGCCCAGGCCTTGATCCGGCGACCGAGCTCCTCCACCCGCACCGGATCGGGCTCCGGCACCGGGTGGTGGTAGAGGCCCGGAATCGGATGGCCCGCCACCGGCACGGGCGCGGCCGGCGTGCCGCCCGGCGCGGGCGCCTCGCTCCGGGTCCAGTGCAGGCTCGCCGTCCCCAGGCCGCTGGGGCCGCGCAGGATCCGTTCGAGGGCGGCGCTCGGCTCGGGCGCGGCAACGATGGCGGCCGCGGCCACACCCTCGTCGGGCGCGGGCACGGGTGTGAGGGCGGGCGGCCCCGTCGGCAGGGCGGGGGCTGCGGGCGAGACCGGCGCGGAAGGCTCCACGGGCTCCGCGCCGGCGGCGAGGGCGCTTGCGAGAACATGAGCCCCGAAGGACGTCACGGCGGCGGGCAGGCTCGACTGCAGAGGGGAAGGCCCAGGATCGGGCATCCGTAACTCCTTGGAGACGTAAGTGGGTTGTCCCGGATCCCGGGCTGCTCGGCGGGCCAGGACAGGCGGGTGTCCTGGCCGTCACGGCCGTCGGGCAGGTCCTCTTAGTCCCGCCTGCGGGCGATCTGCACGTTCTCCAGCACACCGAGCGCGTCGGGCACCAGGATGGCGGCGGAGAAGTAGGTCGTGACCAGGTAGGAGATGATCGCCTGCTCGCTGATCCCCATGAAGCGGACCGAGAGGCCCGGCTCGTACTCCTCCGGCAGGCCGGTCTGGCGCAGACCGATGACGCCCTGGTTGTCCTCCCCGGTTCGCATGACCAGGACCGAGCTGGTGTTCTCCTTGCTGATCGGAATCTTGTTGCAGGGCAGGATCGGGACCCCGCGCCAGGCCGGCACCTGCTGCCCGCCGACGTCGACGTGGTCCGGGTAGAGCCCGCGGGCGTTGAACTCGCGCCCGATCGCGGCGATCGTGCGGGGGTGGGCGAGGAAGAACTTGGAACCGCGGCGGCGGCAGAGCAGTTCGTCGAGGTCGTCGGGGGTCGGCGGGCCCGAGTGGGTCTGGATCCGCTGCTTGAAGGCGGCGTTGTGGAGCAGACCGAAGTCCCGGTTGTTGATCAGCTCGTGCTCCTGGCGCTCGCGCAGCGCCTCGATGGTGAGCCTGAGCTGTTCCTCGGTCTGGTTGTGCGGACCGTTGTAGAGGTCGGCGACCCTGGTGTGGATCCGCAGCACGGTCTGCGCGATGGAGAGTTCGTACTCACGGGGCTTGAGCTCGTAGTCGACGAAGGCGCCGGGCAGGTCCGCCTCACCGGTGTGACCGGCCGACATCGCGATCTCGGCCTCGCCGTGCTTGTTCTGGCGCTGGTGCGGGAGCGAGCTGAACCGGTCGATGTGGTCCTGGAGTTGCGGCGCCGCGGAGAGCACGGAGGCGAAGTCGCCGCGGGAGAGGGTGAGCAGGATGCCGGGCGTCTCGGCGGTGGCCGTGTAGTCCCAGGTGGCGTCGGCGTCCAGCAGGGCGTTCTCGCCGAACCGGTCGCCGTCGGCGAGGACGGCGACGGCGACGTCGTCACCGTACTTGCCGACGGAGGTCTGGCTGATCCTGCCGTGGGCGATCAGGTGGATCTTGTCGGCGGCGGTACCGCGCTCGACGATCACCTCACCGGCCCGGAAGTCGCGCTGGACGCACCGGCCGGCGATCGCGGTCAGCACCTCGTCGTCCTCGAAGCCGCGCAGCAGGGCCAGTTCGCCGAGCTCGCGCGGGATCACCCGGACGTTCGCGCCGTCCTGGACGAACTCGATGGTGCCGTCGCCCACGGTGTACGTCAGCCGGCGGTTGACCCGGTAGGTGCCACCCTTGGTCTCCACCCAGGGGAGCATCCGCAGCAGCCAGCGGGAGGTGATCTCCTGCATCTGCGGGGCGGACTTGGTCGTGCTGGCAAGGTTGCGGGCAGCCGCCGTGCTCAGGCTGGACTGCCGCGGCGGCTCCAGCTGCGCTTCCGGGCTGGTGTCAACGGTCATCGGGCGAGCTCTCCTTCGTAAGGGTGGTGGACAGCGGATGCGCGCGTCACCAAAGAACGAGGAAAAAGGGGGGCGAATATCCGGGAATCCGTACAGATTCGGGGGAACAGTATCGACCGGTACACCCAGTTGAGCCTGAAAACCGTTGGCATTACCTCGATTCGGTGATCTTGCACCGCAGGTGGTTTGCCGGGGTTATGAACGATATTCGGCCTTACTCACGAACACGGCCGAAAAGTGGCGCGGCAGTCGGCCCTGCGGCCGGTTCTACCGGCCGGTCCTACCGAACGGTTCGGGTCTCCTCGACCACGGCCGGCCGCCACATCGCCGTCACCTCCAGCGGGCCCACCGGCAGGCGTCTCAGGGTGGTGAAGCCGAAGCGGTGGTAGAGCCGTACGTTCGCCTCGTCGGCGGTGGTGAGGAAGACGCCGCCGGGCGCGGGGGTCGTGGCGAGCAGGTGGCCGAGGAGCCGCCCTCCGGTGCCCCGTCCCGCCGCCGCGGGCTCGACCCCGATGAACTCCAAGGTCCAGGCGCCGGGACGGGTTTCGGCCTCTGCGGCGTGCAGATAGCGCAGCGTCCGCAGCAGGGCGCGCGGGCCGCAACCCGCCAGGGCGCGGGCGGCCCAGGCCGCCCGGGCCGGTCCGGAGGGGGTGGCGGCCGGTGGGGTGAGGACGGCGGCGGCGACGGGCCGGCCGTGGGGGTCGGCGAGCAGGGCTCGGCGGGCTCCCGGGAGCGTGGCGTGCGTCCGCAGGGTGGTGGTGAACCACGCCTGCCGCACCCGGTCCGATCCGCCCGAGATCCACGTCATGGCGGGTTCGTGGGCGAAGGCGGCGGCGAGCACGGTCGCGCACGGGCCGGGCGGTGGGGCGTCGTCCCGGTCACCCGCGTCGGGCTCAGACATCGCGCCGCCGTTCGAGCGGAGCCTCCGGCACGAGGTGGCACACCAGCAGCTTCAGGAAGAAGAGCGGCGCGAACCAGGCGAGGGCGGTGGGCACGGGCAGCCAGAACAGGTCGACCAGCACGGCGGCGGAGTAACCTGCCATGGCCGCCGGGCGCTTGAGATGGACGGGCGTGAACTCCACGACCACGGCGGCGGAGAGCAGCAAGGCGGCGTTGCCCAGGATCCAGCGGTGGTCCCCGCCGAGCACCAGCAGGCCCATCGCGGCGAGGTGCAGCACGTGCGCGCCGACGAAGACCAAGCGGGCACGCCGGGCCCGGGGGTCCTGGCGGTGGTACCAGCGCTTGGCGGAGTTCGTCGCGTTGGTGAGGATCCCTCCGAGCAGATCAAGGCCGATCAGCACGACCACGGCCGACTGGAGGCCGGTCCAGTCACGATGGATCCCCGACGACCACACGCCGGCCGCGAGCAGCGCGGCGCACCCGCCCGCGCCGAGCAGTTCCACCGCCGATTCGGAACGGGACTTGCCCGGCCCCATGAACCGCTCCAGGCGACCCAGCACTCCCGGCGAGGTGGGCGGTATCTCCCAGCGGATCTCCAGATCAGTGCGCACGCCCGGCCCCTGCGTCCGCTCCGCCGCCCCACAGTCCGCGCAGCAGGCTCCAGACCTGCTCGCCGCCGGGCACCGCCCGCGCCGGGGGTCGCTCCGGAGGTGCCGCGCGCAATGCGCCCAGCGCCCACTCGTCGGCCGCTCGCATCACGGCCGCGGTCGCGCCCGCCAGCAGGGCCGGGGCCACGTCCGTCCGGATGAATCCGAGCCGCTGCCCGTCCTCGACCACGGCCCCGAACCAGGCGAGCCAGACGTCGCCGTGAGCCCGCCCGACGGCGGCGTCGGCGAGGGCCAAGTCGTCCGGGTGGGCACCCAGGTGCGCGACCAGGGCGTGCGATCCGGCTTCCAGTCGCGCCCAGAAGTCGGCCTCGTCGCGAGCCGGGGCCCACGGACCGAGGACGCCCAGGAGGCGGTCGAGGACGTCGTCGAGAACCGCGGCGAGGAGGTCCTCGCGGCCGTCGAAGTACTGGTAGGCGGCGGTCTTCGAGAAGCCGGCCGCCTCGATGATCTTGTTGTACGAGGCGGCCGCGGGGCCGTGTTCGGCGAAGTGCGCGCGGGCGACGGCGAGGATCGCCTCCTGTCGCTCGGCCGGCAGTCGATGGAAGCGAGGGAGCGGAGTCATGTACTGAAGGTACACACCAGTGGGGTGTACCGCTAGTACACTCCACGGGTACATCCCCTCCGGGGAACCGAATTGATCACGTATGACGTCTTCGAGGGCACATGACCGGCCAGGAAGAGGAGGACCTTACGTGAGGACCCCGGACGCATCGACGTCCCGACGCGCACTGCTGACCGTGGGCGCGGGGGCGGCGCTCGCCGCCGCGCTACCGGTGGGCACGGCGAGTGCCGCGTCCCCGGCGGCCGGACTGCGCGCGCTGGAGCGCGAGTACGGGGCACGGTTGGGGGTGTACGCGCTGGACACCGCCACCGGCCGGACCGTGGTCCACCGGGCCGACGAACTGTTCCCCATGTGCTCGGTGTTCAAGACGCTCGCGGCGGCGGCCGTACTGCGGGACCTCGACCACGACGGCGCTCATCTCGCCCGACGCATCCACTACACGCTCCAGGACGTCAAGGACGCGGGCGGCGGGTCGATCACCGAGATGCCCGAGAACATCGCGAACGGCCTCACCGTGGCGGAGCTCTGCTCCGCCGCCATCGCCCAGAGCGACAACGCGGCCGGGAACCTGCTGCTGCGCGAACTCGGCGGCCCCACCTCGATCACCCGCTTCTGCCGGTCGCTCGGTGACCGTACGACCCGGCTCGACCGGTGGGAGCCCGCGCTGAACTCGGCGGAGCCGTCGCGGGTGACCGATACGACGAGCCCCGGCGCGATCGGGCGGACGTACGCCCACCTCGCGATCGGCGACGCGTTGGACCCCGGGGACCGGGAACGGCTGAACCGGTGGATGCTGTCCAACACCACCAGCGGCGACCGCCTGCGGGCCGGCCTGCCGAAGGACTGGGCCGTGGCGGACAAGACGGGCGCCGGTTCGTACGGGACCAACAACAACGTGGGCGTCGCCTGGCCGCCGGGACGACCGCCCCTGGTCCTGGCCGTCCTCACGACGATGCCGGAGCCGACGGCGCCGCGCGACAACACCCTGATCGCCAGAACCGCGAAGCTGCTGGCGGACACGCTCGCCTGATCCCTCCCCCTCCCCCGCGCAGGCCCTCGGGGTGGGGCCGGGGGGGCCCCGGGCCCCCCCCCCGCGGGCCCCCCCCCCCCCCCGCCCGGCGCGGGGGGGGGGGGGGGGGGGGGGGGGGGGGGGGGGGCGGAGCGGGCGCGCCGCGGGGGGGGGGGT
>NZ_JBICYT010000004.1:253974-431380 GCF_043201215.1 Streptomyces sp. NPDC048331
CCGGCGGGCGCGGGTCACATCCCCGTCGCCGCCCCCCCCCCGGGGGGGGGGCGGCCCCCGCCCGCCCCCCCCCCCCCCCCCCCCGCCCCCCCCGGGGGGGGGCCCCCGGGCCCCCCCCCCCCCACCCCTCGGCGTCACCCCGCGCGTCGCAGTCCGTCCAGGGTGAGGTCGAGAAGGCGTTCGGCCTGGTCCCGTCGATCCGGGCCCGCCGAGGTGAGGGCGATGCCGGCGAGAGCGGCGAACATGTCGGCCGAGCCGATGTCGGTCCTGATGGCACCCGTGGCGGCACAAGGTTCCATGAGGGAGGTGAGGGCCTCCTGGATCATCCGGCGGCTGTCGGCGTAGGGGTCGGTCCCCGCGGCGACGACGGCTCGCATCGCGTCGGCCATGCCCATCTTGGCGGTGGCGTAGTCGATGAAGCGGCGCGTCCAGGCCCGCAGCGCCTCGAACGGCGGCAGCGTCTCCAGCAGGGCGGGAACGGCGTCGCACAGTCGGGCGACCTCGTTCCGGTAGGCCGCCTCGATGAGTGCTTCCTTGGTGGGGAAGTTGCGGTAGAGGGTACCGGTGCCCACACCGGCCTCCTTGGCGATGCGCTCGAAGTGCGCCTCCAGCCCCTGCTCGGTGAACACGCGCACCGCGGCGGCCAGGATCTTGTCCCGGTTGCGCTGCGCGTCGGCCCTCAAAGGGCGTCCTGCGTCTGCGGCCATCAGCGGTCCCTCGCTCCTCAGTCGCTCCCCACTTGCTAAGTGGAGGGGCCTCCACTTAGTGTGAGCTGAAGTGGCGGCGCCTCCACTTTCACTCTAGGGCATGGCACCGACCTGCCCATTCCTCTCCCGAAGGGACTCCCGGTATGTCGGGAATCGAAGGCAAGGTCGTCGCCGTCACCGGCGCCGGCAGCGGTATCGGCGAGGCGACCGCCCTCCTGCTCGCCGAGCGGGGCGCGAAGGTGGTCCTCGGCGCACGCCGCACCGAACGGCTGGAGGCGCTGGCCGCCCGGATCGAGCGGGCCGGCGGTCAGGCCGCGTGGATCCGTACGGACGTGACGCGGCGCGCCGACCTGTCCGGCCTCGTCGGCCTGGCGCGGGAGCGGTACGGCAGGCTCGACGTCCTCGTCAGCAACGCCGGGGTCGGACTCATCTCCCCGCTCGACGAACTGCGGGTCGAGGACTGGGAGGAGATGATCGACGTCAACCTCAAGGGCGTCCTCTACGGGATCGCCGCGGCGCTGCCCGTCTTCCGGGAGCAGGGCTCCGGACACTTCGTCAACACCGTGTCCACCGCCGGACTGCGCGTCGTGCCGCTCCAGTCGGTGTACGCGGGCACCAAGAACGCCGTGCGCACGATCTCCGAGGGCCTGCGCCAGGAGGCCGGGGACAGCGTGCGCGTGACCGTGGTGTCGCCGGGGGCCGTCCGCACGGACTTCACGGAGCGCATGGACCCGCAGGCGCGGGCCCGGATCGACCGGATGATGGAGACCGCGCTGTCCCCGGACGCGGTGGCCCGCGCCATCGCCTTCGCCGTCGAGCAGCCGGACGGTGTCGATGTGGGCGACATCGTCGTACGCCCCACCGCGCAGGCCTGAGAACCCGGGAAGGGGACCGGCTCCGGCCGCGGCGATGCCGCGCCGTGCCGGTCCCCGTGGGCGGCCGGGGTGCTTACGGGGCCATCTCGTACGTGCCGGACAGGGCCTCGACCCGCGCCCAGACGCGCGCCGCCCGCTCCTCGTCGACGACCGGACGCCGGACCGCGCCCAGCGCCCAGTCCTGCTGGGCCGCCGTCGCGGAGTCCTTGCCGTACAGCTCGACCGCGTGGCCGGAGAAGTCGCGCACCAGGACGGAGAACAGCTCGTCGAGCACCGAGGCGTCCAGGTCCGTCGACCGGGCCTGCTCCAGGATCAGCTGTCCGTACACGACGAGCGCGAACAGCTGGCCCACGGAGAGGAGGAAGTCGAGGTCGCGGCTCTGCGCCTCGTCCGGGGCGACGGTGGCCACGAAGGTGCAGAGCGCGTCGGCCTGCTCGCGGAACCGGGCCACGTTCGCCACCTCGGCGTAGGCGTCGAAGGCGGTCCGCCAGTCGTGGAACTGCACGGAGCCCAGACCCCGGGCCGGGCCCTGCTGGAACAGGAAGGCGTCGTCGGCCGCGTCGAGCCGGGTCGGTACGGCCGGGTACTCGGCCGTGTTGAGCAGGTGGTTGCGCATGAACTTGAGGATCAGCGCGAGGTTGACGTGGACCGTGCCCTCCAGCTTGGGCAGTCCACGGATCTCGATCGCCGCCTGCGCGAAGTAGTTGTCCTTCTCGAAGCCCTTGGCGGCGATGACGTCCCACATCAGGTCGATGACCTTCTCGCCCTCCGTGGTCACCTTCATCTTCGTCATCGGGTTGAACAGCAGGTAGCGGCGGTCGTCCGGTCCGGCGGAGCGGAAGTAGTCGACGGCGCGATCACTGAAGAGCTTCATCCCGACCAGGCGGACGTAGGCGTCGGCCAGCTCCCGGCGCACGTGCGGGAAGGCGGTGACGGGGCGACCGTAGAGGACCCGGTTGTGCGCGTGGGTGACGGCCTCGTACATCGCGTGCTCGCAGATGCCGATGGAGGCGGTGCACAGGTTGAACTTGCCGACGTTGACGGTGTTCAGCGCGGCGTCGAAGGCGGCCTTTCCGGTGTGCAGGACGTCCTCGGCGCGGACCGGGTACTCGTCGAGACGGAACTCGCTGACGTACTTGGAGGAGTCGACGACGTTCTTCACCAGGTGGTACGCCGGGTGGCGGCTGTCGGCGGCGAAGAAGACGTACCCGTCGGGGCCCTCGATGTCGGTGCGGCGGCCGAAGACCGAGACGAGGCCCGCGGCGTTGCCGTTGCCGATGTAGTACTTGGAGCCGCTGGCGCGGAATCCACCGGCGCCGACACCCTCGTCGTCCGGCGACAGCAGCATGTCGGTGGAGTAGATGTCGGCGCCGTGGGTCTTCTCCGACAGGCCGAAGGCGAACACCTCGCCCTCGGCGAGCAACTGCGCGGCGCGGGCGCGGGCGTCGGCGTTGTCGCTCTGCCAGACCGGGCCGAGGCCGAGGATGGTGACCTGCCAGGCGTACCAGTAGTCGAGGCCGTAGAAACCGAAGATCTCGTTCAGGGCGGCGATCCGTGCGGTGTCCCAGCGCTTGTCCGACTCCCCCGCACCGGCGGCCGTGGCCGGGGTCAGGAAGGTCGCGAAGAGGCCCTCCTTCGCGGAGAAGGCGAGGAAGTCGGCGAGCCAGGCGCGCGAGCGGTAGTCCTCGATCAGCCGGCGCTTGCCGCGGCTCTCGAACCAGTCGACGGTGGCGCGCAGGAGCCTGCGGGTCTCGGGGTCGAAGTGCGCCGGGTCGTAGGTGTTCGGGTTGAAGAGCAGGGCGTCAGCCATGGAGGTTCACCTTCCGAGGGGTTCGAGGAGGGGTGGGGAGGGACGGGCACATGCGTGGGGGTGCGGCGGGGGCGATGCGTCGGGGTGCGGTCCGGCGCGGGGCGGCGCGGCCGGCCACGCCGCAGGCTCCGGGCGACGTTCAGACGGTGGCGGCCGACGGGGGCCCGCCGAGCCGGTGGAGGGTGGCGAGGACGTCGTCGAGCCAGGCGATCGTCATCCGCTCGAACGCGATGCCGCCGCGCAGCACGACGTGCTGGAGCTCCTGTCCGGCGTCGAGCGGTGCGTGGGCGTCCGGCCCGGTGAAGTCGCGCCGTTCACCGGCGAGATAGCGGGCCAGTCGGTCGCTGTGCGCCCGGTGATGTCGCTCGACCTCGTGGATCAGTGCGGCCGGGTCGTCGAAGGCCGCGCCACGGATCTTGACGGCGAGGTCGTGGCGGAGGCTCTCGGGTTCGATCGGCTCGTGCAGCCACTCGGCGAGTGCGGTGCGGCCGGGGCCGGCGACGGAGTACTCCTTCTTGTCCGGTCGGCCCTGCTGCGGGACCTCCCGGGCGGCGAGCAGCCCGTTGCCCTCCATGCGTCCCAGGACGCGGTAGATCTGCTGGTGGGTGGCGGTCCAGAAGTAGCCGATGGACCGGTCGAACCGGCGGGCCAGCTCATAGCCGGAGCCCGGCTTCTCCAGCAGGGAGACGAGGATCGCGTGGTCGAGCGCCATGCCCCGATCTTTCTATGCAACTCGTTGCATAGACAAGCGGCAGGGGTCAGGTGAGACGCGGCTCACCCGCCTCCCGGCCCGCCGCCCACCTACCCGCTCGCCCGGCCCTTCACTCGACGCCGAGCCGCGCACCCGTCCAGACGAGCGCCGGCGGGATCTCCCGGAGCCAGGTGTTGAAGCTGTGGCCGCCGCTGTCGAGGATGATCGACGACACGTGCGCGGGCGCCTTCACCTTGCGGACGAACTCCAGCGTCTGCGGGTAGTTCGGCTCCCCCCGCAGGGAGGAGGTCACCAGGAACGAGGAGTTCCCCTGCGGCAGGTGGTCCAGGTGCCACAGCAGGTCGGACCGTTGCTCCTCGCCCTTGTTCCCCTTGAACAGATCGCCCGAGTCCTTGTCGATCTCGGGCCGGTACTCCGCCGAGAGGCCCACGCCGACCGCGTACGCCTCCGGGTGCTGCACCGCCATCTTCAGCGCGCAGTAACCCCCGGTGGAGTCGCCGATGATGCCCCAGCTCCGCGGCGTGGTGCCCACGCGGTACGCACCGGAGACCGCCTTGACCACGTCCGCGCCGAAGAAGGCCTCGCTCTGCGGGCCCCCGGGGACGTCCACGCACTGGGTGTTGGGCGCGGCGATCGTGGGCCGCATCATCACCAGGATCATCGGTTGCATGCGCTTCTGCTTCGCCAGGCTCCACGCCAGTCGCGGGTAGTGCAGTTTCTTGATGAGGTTCTCGGCCATGCCCGGGTAGCCGGTGAGGACGACGGCCGCCGGGAAGGTGCGCTGTTCGTCGCGCTTGTCGAAGTACTCCGGCGGCAGGTACACGTACGCCTCGACGGCGGCCCGGGACCGCTCGCCGTGGATCGTCACCTTCTCTATCACCCCGCCCACCTGCGGGTTGCGACCGCCGAGCACCTCGGGGGCCTGCCGGCCCAGCACTTCCAGGGCGGCCCCGCCCGGGGCGGCCGGGGCCTGGCGCTTCGTCCCGGCGAGATCGGCCCAGGAGTCGTAGAGGAGGAAGGTGCGGTTGGCCGCCGCACCTACCGAGGCGAGGACCAGCAACTGCACGAGTGCGAGCAGCCCGACCCGCCCCAGCACCCACCGGACGCCGGGCCGCCCCAGCCGGGGCCACAGCCCTACCGTGAGGGCGAACAGCAGCGCCGTGCACACCACGACGCCCGCCATGAGCGTGCCACTCGTCAGACCCATGAATCAGTGAACCTTCTCCGTCGCACCGGTCCGGACGCTCGGTCCGGTGCGCTACCGGTGGGTAGCGCGCCAGGCAAGAGGGACGGATCGGGCCCCACGTTCCCTCGCGGAGCGAGAGGGCCCCTTTGCGCATGCGTTGCTCGGGGTCGCCGGGCTCGGCGCCGCGGCCGGTGGCGACGCCCTCGGCCGCCACCTGATCCGCGAGGCCTCGTCCCTCTTCGTGGTCCCCGGGGGCGTCCGTCCGGGCGACGTTCGGGAACCCGGGGGTCGTGGTGGGCGTTGGTGCGACCATAGGAAGGTGATCAGCGGGATCCGACTTCCGATGACTTCGAGGGGAGCCGTTCATGAGCACGGCGAAAGACCTGTTCATCATCGCCATGGATCCGCAGCCGGAGCGTGCGGTCGGCCAGGGGGACCTGTCGCTCGCCCTCGCCGGTGCCGAGTTGATCGATCTGCTCGCCGCGCAGGCCGCCGTTCTGGAGGGTGACCGCATCGTGCCGGCCGGTGTGTCCGAGCTGAACGACGAGCTCCTGACCGAGGCCTCGTCGGTGCTCACCCGGCAGACGCCGTACGAACGGGTCGAGGACTGGCTGTGGCGCCGCGGCCGTGACCTCTCCGCCTCGTACCAGGCCGCCCTGGAGGAAGCCGGTCAGCTGACCCGGGGGCGGCGCGGCCTGCTGCCCTTCGGCACGGATCGCCTGGAAGTGGCCGACACGCCCGCGCACCGCCGGGCGCTGAGCCGCTGGGAGGCGGACGAGCCCGTCCTCGCCTCGCTCGCCGCGGCCGTCGGCGTCCGCGAACCGCGCTCCGACGACGAGCCGGGCCCGGACGACGAAGCGGTGACGACCGTGCTGGCCGTCGTCGGCGACGCCGTCATGGAACTGGAGGCGGTACGCCAGCGGCGGTCCATCGAGAACGCGGCGTTCGCCAACGTCTGGCGCGTCCCGTGAGCCGCGGTCAGCCGGCGTCGAGGACGACGTCGGCGCGGTGGCGGCCGAGGGCGACGAGGCGGGCGTTGGCCTCGTCGGAGCGGGCCACCCACGCGCGCGCGTGGGCGGGGTCCTTGCCGTGCCGTACGTGACGCTCGATCAGTCGCTCCAGGCGCAGCTCCTCGGCGGGGGCGAGGTACCAGGCCTCGTCCAGCAACGGGCGTACCGCGGCCCACTCCCCCGCGTCGTGCAGCAGGTAGTTCCCCTCGGTGATCACCAGCGGTACGTCCGGGGGTACGGGGATGCTGCCCGCGATCGGCTCCTCCAGCGAGCGGTCGAAGGCGGGCGCGTACACCGTGGGTCCGTGGGGCGCGCGCAGCCGTCGCAGCAGGGCGACGTAGCCGGCGGCGTCGAAGGTGTCCGGGGCGCCCTTGCGGTCGGCGCGGCCCAGCCGGTCCAGTTCGGCCTGGGCGAGGTGGAACCCGTCCATCGGGACCACGACGGCCCGCTGGGGCCCGAGCGCGTCCGCGAGCCGGGCGGCCAGTGTCGACTTCCCGGCGCCCGGGGGTCCGGCGATGCCCAGGACGCGCCGCTCGCCCGGGACGGCCAGCGCGCCCGCCCTCACCACCGGTTCCGTCGCACTCGTCCTCATCCGCACATCCTGCCCCAGGGGTTCGACACCGGGTGCCCCGGCCGTGGTCACGGCCGGGGCGCCGGGCGCCGGGCGATGGGTGCCTGGCGATGGGTGCCTGGCGATGGGTCAGCAGCGCGGGCAGGCGTCGCGGATCACGCGCCAGGTGAAGGTGGCGGAGGCCGTGGCACCGGCGGCGTCCCTCGCGGTGACCGTGACGGTACGCGTGCCGGCGCCGCGCAGGAGGCCGGTGATCAGGCCGGTCGAGGTGTTGATCACGGCACCGGTGGGCAGGTTGGTCGCCGACCAGGTGTAGGGAGCGGTGCCGCCGGTGGCGGTCATCGGTAAGTAGGCGTGGTCGTACTGGTAGTCGACCTGGTTGCCGGGATTGACCACGGACGGGGCGGCCGTCGCCGCGCGCGTCACCGGGGCGGTCGGGGCGTGCGGTGCCGCGACGGACGGGGCCGCCGACACGGCCAGGACGGCCGTCAGGCCGACGGCCAACGTGGCCAGGGTGCGCGGGACGCGTGCGGGACGCGCGGTGCGTGAGGTGCCTGCGATGCGTGAGGTGCGCGTGGATCTGCTCAACTGGACCTCCGAACTCGTCGGGAGAGAGCGGCGGTTCCGGTAGGGTCCCGGCAGCCGCCATCACCCGGTGTGGGTATGAGTGTTCGAGGTGCGTGGCGCGTCGGCATCATAGGTGGGCGCGGCCGTCGCGTCGATGGCGCCGCCACCGCCGGACGCGGGCCGGGCGGGCCGTGCCCGTCGGAAGCCACGCGGACCGGCCGCTCAGGCCTACGATGTCCGACATGCCCGGTTCGGTCGCCGTTCCGCACAACCCCCCGCCCCGCGCCCGACTGCGGTCCGCCACCCGCCTGGCCGTGTGCGCCGCCGTGCCCTGGTTCCTCTGCCTCTGGTGGGGCACGAGCACGGTCCCGGTGCCGGCCGCCCTGCCGGCGGTGCTGATCCTCCGCGAGGACGTGTACGCCGCCCCGCGCCTGGCGTGGGACCGGCTCGTCGGCGTCGTCGTGGGCGTCGCGCTGACCACCCTCGTACTGCACTGGCTGCCGCCGCCCTCGGCCTCCGCGGTGACCTCGACATCGGTGGCCGCCTCGGTGTCCTTCCTCGCCGTACTGACCTGCGGCTGTGCGGGCATGTACCTGATGTACCGGGGTGGTGCCCCCAACCAGCAGGTCCTGATCACCGCGCTGGTGATCTACGCGACCGCCCTTCCCGGGTACGCCGTGGCCCGCCTGGTGGAGAGCGCGGTCGGCATCGCCACCGTCGTACTGCTGGGACCCCTGCTGTGGCCGCCGGACCCCTACCGGCAGGCCGCCGCCGGCCTCGACGCGTACCGGGGCGAACTCGGCGGTCTCCTCGACGCGGTCGCCTCCCGGCTCGCCGGAGACGGCGGAGCTGTGGCTGCGCCCGCGCGGCGCCCTCGTGTCCTACGACCGCGCCGTCCGGCGCGCCCGACCCCCGCGGCTCCGGCGGCTCCACCCGCGTACTCCGAGGCGCCCGCCCGACGGGCTCGGGGAGCGGCTGCGGCTCGCCGCTCGGAGCGCCCTGACCCTCCAGTACTTCGGCCACGAGCTCCGGGAGCGCGCCAGGACCACCGTCCCGGGCGGGCCTCCCGACGCCGGCGGGCCGTCCGATCCCGCCCTGCGCGATCTGGCCCCGCTGGTGCGGGCCACCGCCCGCGCGCTGGACGCCGCCCTGCGCGGCGAGGACTGCGCCGCGGACCTCGACCGGGCCCGCGGCCTGGACCTCGCCCACCGTGCGGCCCATCCCACCCGACACGACGCCGTCCTACGGGCGGGCCTGCACCTGACCCACGAGGCCGTGGCCGACCACCAGGCGACCCGGTCGACCCGCCCCTGACGGCCGTGCGGGCGGCCCGCTCCGGGTCGGCCGACCGCGGCCTCGTACCGAGCGGTGCCGGTCGCGGCCGGCGCGGGAGCCACCGATAGGCTCGGGCACCGTGCGGCGAGACGAAGGAACGATGACGTTGGACGAAGGCCTGCGGGTGAAGTTGGCCGAGGACCTCACGCTGGCCGGTCCGGTCACGGCGGCGGGGGAAGTCGTCGCCGGGTACCTGGCCCTGGCCTCGGGCACGGAGGGCACGATCGAGCGGGTGGACGAGTACCGACCGCGCAGCGGCGAGGACGTGCGCGAGTACGAGCGCCTGAAGTCGCTCCTCGACTCCTTCGGCCATCAGATGCCCGAGGGGAGCAGGAAGCAGCTCGAGGAGAAGGTCACGTCCCTGGAATCCGCGTGGATCGCCTTCCAGGAGCAGAAGGTCCGCGTGACGGTCCGCGTCCGCTTCGACAACGGGTTCGTCCTCGACGGGGCACACGAGGAACTCTTCACCTCCGCCTGAGGCCGGTGAGCGGGGCCGGCGGGTCCGTCTGGCACCCGTACCCGACGCGCGTTTCACTGGAAGGTGCCGTACCTGCCCGCCCACGGAGGACCGCGCACCCGGGAGGTCCCGTGAACACGTACGTGTCACCGCGCTTCGACCCCACCCGCGTCCCGCATCTGCTGGGGGCCTTCGCGCCGGTGTCCGAGGAGGTCGACGTCGCGGACCTGGAGGTGACGGGCGAACTGCCCGACTCCCTGGACGGCCTGTACCTGCGCAACGGCCCCAATCCGCGGTTCACGCCGATCGGCTCGTACCTGTACCCCATCGACGGCGACGGGATGCTGCACGGCGTACGGGTCTCCGGTGGCCGGGCCCGGTACCGCAACCGCTTCGTCCGTACCCCGGCGCTGCTGGCCGAGGAACGAGCCGGTCGGGCCCTGTGGGGCGGCCTCGAATCGATGGTCGTGCCGGACGCCGACCAGGTGGGACCGGAGCTGGCCGGCACCTTCAAGGACCTGCCCGACATCAACGTCGTCCGGCACGCCGGCCGCCTGCTGGCCCTCGCCGAATCGGCCTGCCCGTTCCGGATCGACACCGAACTGGCGACCCTGGGCCGTGAGGACTTCGGCGGGGCCCTGCCCGCCGGCATCACCGCCCACCCGAAGATCGATCCGGTCACGGGCGAGATGGTCGTCTTCTGCTACGGGCTGGAGCCGCCCTACCTGACCTGGTCCGTCATCGACCGCGACGGCACGGTCGGCCGCGGGCCCACCCCCGTCGACGGGGTGGACGAGCCCATGATGATCCACGACATGGCTCTGACCGGCCGCTACGCCGTCCTCGTCCTCGCCCCGGCCTTCTTCGACCTCGGCGCGGCCATGGCCGGCGGCTCCTTCCTGGCCTGGCGCCCCGAACGCGGCACCCGGGTGGCGCTGATCCCGCGCGACGGCGGGCCGGTGCGCTGGGCGTCCGACGAGGCCTTCTGGGCGTGGCACACGGTGAACGCGTACGACGACGGCCCCGGCGCGGACGCCACGGTGGTGCTCGACTACGTGGAGTGGAGCAGGTTGACCGTCGGCGGCCCCGAGCAGGACGGCGCCCCGATCAGCGGTGGCCTGGTGCGGGCGCGCCTCGACCCGGCCGCCGGCAGCATGGCCCGTACCCCGCTGGACGACTCCCGGGTGGAGTTCCCGCGGGTCGACGACCGCCGCATCGGCAGGCGCCACCGGTACACCGCGCTGGCCACCGAAACCGGGCGGACGGACCTGCTCCCCGGCGAGTACGACGCCGTGCGCTGGTACGACGTCGAGACCGGGACCTCCCGTGTCTGGGCGGCCGGGGACCTCTCCGTGGGCGAGCCGGTCTTCGCCCCCGAGCCCGGCTCCGAGGAGGGCGGCCACTGGCTGACCTTCGCCACGGACCGTACCGACGGATCGAGCTGGTTCCTGGTCATCCCCGCCGAGGACCCCACCGCCGGCCCGGTGGCCCGCGCCCGTATCCCCGTACGCGTCCCGCTCGGCCTGCACGGCTGCTGGCTGCCGACCGAGGAGTGAACCGTCCGGCGCGCCGGCGCGGCGCGGCCGTGCCACCCTGTTGCTTGGCCTCGGGAGGAGACAGCCGCGACGAACGGAGCGCGCTGTGAGCAGACCGTTGCACCCCGCACCGATACGGCGCAGCATGGCCGCCGCCTGCGCCGCCCTGCTGTTCGTGGCCCTCGTCCCGGGGACCGCGACCGGCGCGGACCCGACCCCTACGCCGTCCTCGGCCCCGTCGACCTCCACGCCGTCGGCGACCGGCGACACAGGTCTCGCGGGCCTCGACCCACGGATCACGGCGATCATGCGCAAGCCGGACTACCGCAACGCCCGGTGGGGCCTGCTGCAGACCGATCCGGACGGCCGCGTGGTGCACAGCCTCTTCCCCGAGGAGTTCTTCATCCCCGGCTCCACCGCCAAACTGCTGAGCGTCTCGGGTCCGTGGCACACCCTCGGCGCCGACCACCGCTTCGTGACCCCGCTGTACGCGGTCGGGGAGCGCGACGGCGCGACGCTGACCGGCGACCTCGACCTCGTCGCCCAGGGCGACCTGACCATGGGCGGTCGGACGCGCCCCGACGGTACGGTCGCGTACACCGACCTCGACCACACCTACGCCAACGACTTCCCGGGCGCGACCCTCACCCCGGAGAACCCGCTCGCCGGCATCGACCAGCTCGCCCGGCAGGTGCGGAAATCCGGCATCACCCGTGTCGAAGGCGACGTGATCGTCGACAGTCGGCTGTTCCTCCCCGACCCGGAGCTCGTCCCCACCCCGACGCCGCTGATCATCAACGACAACCTGATCGACCTCATGACCACCCCCGGGGACCGGCCCGGCGCGGACGCCCGGCTGGACTGGCGCCCCAAGGTCGCCCCCTACGAGGTCACCTCGGCGGTGAAGACCGTGGCGGCCGGGAAACCGACCGCGGTCACGGTGACGGCCACCGACGGCGGCACCCGGATCCGGCTGACGGGAACGATCGCGGCGGACTCCGAACCGCTGCTGCGCACCTCGCCGATCGGCGACCCGGCCGGCTTCGGACGCGTCGCGCTGATCGAGGCCCTCGCACGCGCCGGGGTGCACGTCACCGCCGACCCGTCGGGCGCGAACCCGGTGGGGCGGCTGCCGAGCGACTACGACGGGCGGCCGCGGGTGGCGGCGTACACCTCCCCGCCCTATGCCCAGTACGCCAAGCTGATCCTCAAGGTCAGCCACAATCTCGGCGCGAACCTCGGCATCTGTCTCCTCGCCGTCACGGTGAAGAGCAACCAGTGTCCGGCCGGCTTCCCGGTGCTCGCCGACTTCCTCGACCAGGCCGGTGTGGACCGTGAGCAGGCGCAGCTCATGGACGGCCGGGGCGGCAACCCCGCCGACCGGGCCACTCCGCAGGTGCTGGTGCAGATGCTGGCGTACTGGCAGCGGACCCCGGACGCACGGCTGTTCCGGGAGGCCCTGCCGATCCTCGGGGTCGACGGCCTGCTGGCCGAGAACTGCCGCGACTGTCCGGCCCGGGGAAAGGTGTTCGCGAAGACCGGCGCGGCCGTCGGCGGTGACGCCCTCAACGACCGGCTGGCCGTCGGCGCGATCACCATCGCGGGCTACCTGGACAAGGGCGGCGGACGCTTCGACACCTTCTACGCGGGCGTCAACGGCGCCTCCACCCCGAGCGCCGACCCCACCGAGGTACTGACCATCGCCAACGACCTCGCGATGATCGCCGCCTACCTCCAGGAGTCGACCGCGCCCTGAGCGTTCACCTCCCGCCCGAGGGGAGCGGCTACGGCTGCGCCCAGGTGTGCAGCAGGGCTTCGCGCGCACGTGGCTCGGGGGTGCCCTCCGCGGCATGCTCCCGGCCCCACTCCTCGAGGGTCAGCGGGTTCCCGCTCCCTCCCACGAACTGGTCGAGCAGGTCCCGGGAGAGGCGTGTCTCCTCCGCGGTGTAGCCGCCGGCCGCGGCGGCGTGGACGGTCACCTCCTGCGCGCCCTCTTCCGTCTCCAGCCGCAGCCTCATCTCGGGCGGCCCCTCGCCGAGGTTCTCCGCTCCGATCGCGGCCGAGACCATCGACCCGAGGATC
This sequence comes from Streptomyces sp. NPDC048331, assembly GCF_043201215.1. Lineage (NCBI taxonomy): Bacteria > Bacillati > Actinomycetota > Actinomycetes > Kitasatosporales > Streptomycetaceae > Streptomyces > Streptomyces sp. NPDC048331. The sequence continues at coordinate 266,822 of NZ_JBICYT010000004.1, forward strand.
TTCGCCGCACGCCCCACCGGGTTGTGCTTGGGCGCGTCCTCGACCGCCGCTGAGCGCAGCTCCACCCAGGTCCACGTCCGGGGGCTGTCGGGGTCCATGGCCTCCACGCCCTCGGCGGTCAGCCGGACGCCGATCCCGAGGGCGTTGGGCGGCGAGCCCACGTACACCGCGTCCGAGGTGACCCAGAACAGTCCGACCATGGCTGCCACGCGCCGCTCCCTCGCTCTCGCCCCGACACACCCCATCCATACCGCCCGCCGGGAACGGACGACGGCAGACACACCGGGCGTCCGGCGTGCCGTGCCCGGGCGTAATTCGATAGGGTCCCGCGGCCAGGTCTGCGAGCATCCTTCAATGGGTGCATGGGACGCAGTGGCCGGCAGGGTCGCCGGCGGGGCCACCGTGGGGTTCCGACCGACCGGCTCCTCGATGGTCCCGTTGATACGCAGTCGTCAGCGGGTGGTCGTCGCTCCGGTCGATCCGGCGAAACTGAAGGTCGGGGACATCGTCCTGGCCCGTGTCGCCGGGACGGTGTATCTGCACCTGGTCTCGGCCGTGGACCCGGCGCGGCAGCGGGTGCAGATCAGCAACAACCGGGGCCGGGTGAACGGCTGGACCGGTCACGATCGGGTCTTCGGCATCTGCACGGCGGTCGAAGGTGTCCCGCGGGCGGGCGCCGCGGACAAGACGCGTGCGGCGTAGGGGAACATGGCGACGCACCGCGTGAAGCTTCCGGTCACCATCCACCGAGCGCGGCTCGGCCCGGTGGAGTTCAAGGTGATCCGACCGGCCCGGCCGCCGGTCCGCGCCGTACTCGTCGACCGTGACCGCTATGTCGACACCCTCCTCGACCAGGATGCCGCGAAGCTGATCGGGGGCCTGTGGACGGTGGCCGCCTCGTCACCGCGCTCGCTGGTCCACATACCGATGCGCGGGAACCATGCTCCCGATCACGTGCAGCCGGAAGCGGGCACACGCCAGCTGGACCTCGTGCTGCTGCACCACTCGCTCCAGTTCGCGCCCGCGCGGTGGAAGGAACTCCGTGCCCGGCTCGGCCCGGGGCGCCCGCGAACGGTGACCCTGCCGGTGCCCGCTCCCGTTCCCGGCGGCGAACCGGCGGGCGACGAGGCGGCACGGCACCACCGGGAGGACCGGGATCTGTTCCACCAGCACCTCCACGCCGAGACGCTGTTCATGACCGGCAGCGCCAAGGTGTTCCGGGCCACCGCCCACCGCTTCCTCGACATCGCCCGGTACGGTCCCGGACACGTGGCCGCCCCTCCGCGCAACCCGCACTTCTGCACGCAGTTCCATGCCGCCGACGGAGTCCTCGGTGACGCGCGCGAGATCCACATCGAGTACCGCGACCGCTGGAGCCCCCACGGGTGATCCCCGCGTCCCCGTTCACCCGTCCGGGCGCTGTACGTGGACGACGGGCGGACGGCGCGCGAGCGGATGAGCCCGCTGTGGGTGCTGACCCGCCGGCTCGCGGACATCGCCGACGGGCGTGGGCCCGAGTGCGCGGAGCGCGGTGCCGAGGAAAGGCTCCGGTGCGCGCGGCTGCTCCTCAGGATGTTCGGCGCTCCGACCAGCTCGGGAGCGCGAACCGGGCCCTCGCCGCCCTCTCGCCGGTCGTCACCCCCGAACCGCAGCCGGAGCTGGTGGCGTTGCCACGCGTCCGACGGCATGTCCCGGCGGCGGCGCGGCGCACTGCGCGGCCCCACCGCCGTCGGCCCCGGCCACGCTCGCCGAACGGGGTGTGACCCCGGAGGAGATCCACCCCCACCTGCGCACGTGGGCGGACTCCGACCGCCGACTCCTCCCCTGCCACACGGGGCACGGCCTCCCGGAGGACGGCCTGCCGCGGGAGGCGGCGCGGGCCCACCTGTCGCCGCTCGCGCCCTGTCGGCCGTTAGGGTGAAACCTGACCCTCCGTGAAGAAAGGCCCCACGGCTCACTGTGACCGCATCACGTTCGCACACCCTGTTCTCCTTCGGCACGCTGAGGGACGAGCGGGTCCAGACCGCCCTCTTCGGCGGAGCCGTCCCCACCTCCCCGGCGTCGCTGGCCGGTTACACCACCCGGCCGCTGAAGATCACCGATCCGGCCGTGATCGCCGCGAGCGGGCTCGACGTGCACCTGATCCTGGAGCGCAGGCTCGGCGCGTCGGTCGAGGGCGCCGTCCTGCACCTCACCGACCAGGAACTCGCCGCGGCCGACGCCTACGAGGTCGACGACTACACCCGCCGGCGGGTGGTCCTGTCCTCCGGAGCGAGCACCTGGGCCTACCTGGACGCCAAGCCGCTGCGCCCGGCCGAGCGCATCGTCGTCGTGGGCGACAGCATCGCCTACGGGCGCTGCGACCCGCGGGGCGGCTGGGCGGGCCACCTGGCGGCCGCCCACATCGCCGCGAACGAGGCCGAACGCCGGTTCTTCAACCTGGCGGTGCCCGGCAGCACCCTCGCCGACGTCGTCGAGCAGACGCCATCGCTGCTGGCGGCCCGCCGGCCCGACACCCTCCTGGTCGCCGCCGGCATCAACGACTCGGCCCTACCGGCGGCCGATGCGGAGGCCGACGCCGACGGGACCGCCGATCTCGCGCGGCTCACCGACAGCCTCGACGCGCTGGCCGCCACCGCTCTCGGCCACAACGCCCGGCTCGTGGTCGCCGGGCCGTCCTGGCTCGACGAGGACCGCACCCGCGACTACGAGGGCCTGCGCTTCACCCGGGCCCGCGCACTGGCCCTACGCGCCCACGTCCGGGCCTGGTGCGAGGCGCACCACATCGACTTCCTCGACCTGTGGGAGCCACTGCGGGAGCGGACCGAGTTGCTCGTCGACGGTCTGCATCCCACGGCCGAAGGCCACCGGGCCCTCTACGAGCACCTCGACGCGCTCGGCCGCTGACCACCTCACCTCCCCTGGTGATCTTGGCGAAGCGGCTTGTAACGCCCTGGGGGCACCGCCCGTCACCTGCGCGCAACAGGGACTTCCTACGGTGGACCGCGACGGGACCGACCCGCACACGGCCGCGCGGCCCACGGCGGTGCGGGTGGGCCGAAGGCGCGAGGAGGTCTGCGGTGACGGAGGCGGGGGCGGAGGCAGGGGCGGGGGCGAGGGCCGCGACCGGGCAGCGGGTGCGTACGGTCTGCTCGTACTGCGGTGTCGGGTGCGGGATCGTCCTGGACATCGCCACGCGCGGCGACGGCCGCCGTACGGTGGCCAAGGTCGCGGGCGACAAACAGCACCCGGCGAACGCCGGGCGCCTGTGCACCAAGGGCGCCACGCACGCCGACCTGCTGGCCGCGCCCGGCCGGCTGACCACCGCGCTGGTCCGCGCGGAGCGGGGCGCCGAGCCCGCACCCGCCCCGGTGGAGGCGGCCGTCACCGAGGCCGCCGTGCGCCTGAGGGAGATCCTCGACGCGCACGGCCCCGACGCGCTGGCGCTCTACGTCTCCGGCCAGATGTCCCTGGAGGCCCAGTACCTGGCGAACAAGCTGGCCAAGGGCTTCCTCCGGACGAACCAGATCGAATCCAATTCCCGGCTGTGCATGGCGAGCGCCGGCACCGGCTACAAGCTCTCGCTCGGCGCCGACGGACCGCCCGGCTCGTACGAGGACTTCGAGCGGGCGGACGCGTTCTTCGTCATCGGCGCCAACATGGCCGACTGCCATCCCATCCTCTTCCTGCGGATGATGGACCGGATCAAGACCTCGGGTGCCAAACTCATCGTGGTCGATCCCCGGCGCAACGCCACCGCCGACAAGGCCGACCTGTTCCTGCAGATCCGGCCGGGCACCGACCTGGCCCTCCTCAACGGCCTGCTGCACCTCCTGGTCGAGGGCGGCTGGACCGACCCCGACTTCATCGAGGAACATACCGAGGGCTGGCAGGACATGCCCGCCTTCCTGGAGGACTACCCGCCCGACCGGGTGGCCCGGATCACCGGCATACCGGAGGCCGACATCCGGCTGGCCGCCCGCTGGATCGGCGAGTCGGGCGAGTGGACGAGCTGTTGGACCATGGGCCTCAACCAGTCCACCCACGGCACCTGGAACACGAACGCGCTGGTCAACCTGCACCTCGCCACCGGGGCCATCTGCCGCCCGGGCAGCGGGCCCTTCTCCCTCACCGGCCAGCCCAACGCGATGGGCGGCCGGGAGATGGGGTACATGGGACCGGGGCTGCCCGGCCAGCGCTCGGTCCTGGTGGAGGAGGACCGCCGCTACGTCGAGGAGCTGTGGGGCGTGCCGGCGGGCAGCCTGCGCACCGACGTCGGCCGCGGCACCGTCGAGATGTTCGAGAAGATGGCCGCCGGCGAGATCAAGGCGTGCTGGATCATCTGCACCAACCCGGTCGCCTCCGTCGCCAACCGCAGCACCGTGATCAAGGCCTTGGAGACCGCCGAACTCGTCGTCACGCAGGACGTGTTCGCGGAGACCGAGACCAACGCCTACGCGGACATCGCGCTCCCCGCGACGCTCTGGGCCGAGGCGGACGGCGTGATGATCAACTCGGAGCGCAACCTCACCCTGGTACGGGGGGCCGTCGACCCGCCCGGTGCGGCGCTGCCCGACTGGCAGCTGATCGCCCGGGTCGCCTGCGCGATGGGTTTTGCCGAGGCGTTCACGTACACGTGTGCCGAGGAGGTGTTCGAGGAGCTGCGGCAGGCATGGAACCCGAAGACGGGCTGGGACCTGCGCGGGGTCACGTACGAGCGGCTGCGCTCGGGCCCGGTGCAGTGGCCGGCCGCTCCGGGCGGCCCGGACCGCAACCCGGTCCGCTACCTCAACGACGGGGTCAGCCGGCCCCTGGCCGAGCGTCCGGACGGCAGCCGCCCCCGGCTCGCCTTCCCGACGGCGACGGGACGGGCCGTCTTCTTCGCCCGCCCTCACCTGCCTGACGGTGAACTCCCGGACGACGACTACCCGTTCGTGCTGAACACCGGCCGTCTGCAGCACCAGTGGCACACCCTGACCAAAACCGGAAGGGTCGCCAAGCTCAACAAGCTGAACCCCGGACCGTTCGTGGAGATGCACCCGCAGGACGCGGCCGCGCTCGGCATCGAGGAGGGCGACGGGGTGGAGGTGGCCTCGCGGCGCGGTCGGGCCGTGCTGCCCGCCGTCGTCACCGACCGGGTCCGGCCCGGGAACTGCTTCGCCCCCTTCCACTGGAACGACCTGTTCGGCGAGTACCTCAGCGTCAACGCCGTCACCGACGACGCCGTCGACCCGCTCTCCTTCCAACCCGGATTCAAGATGTGTGCGGTGACCTTGACCAAGACCAGGGCCCCGATTCCCGTGGCGACCTCGACCTCGACCTCGTCCTCGGCCTCGGCCTCGACCGCGACCCGGGCCGTGGGCATCGGTGGCGGCCCCGGCGACCTCGCCTCAGGCCTGACCCGGGCCGGCGGCGCCGCCACCGCCACCACGCCGGCCCGTCCCGTAGCGGCCCCCGTGACGGCCGCCCTCGCCGCCCTCTTCGGGGTGGACGACCACACGCCGCCGGCCCTCTCCGACCGGGAGCGCCAGTACCTCGCAGGATTCCTCAGCGGACTCGGCGCCGCGCCGCCCGGCCCGGGCGTCCCCGTACTTCCCGCCGGCGCTCCCTTCGAGGCCGGGCACGCGCTCTGGGTCGACGGTGTCCTCGCCGGTACGTACGCGCGTACGGCCGCCGCCCTGGCGGCCGCTCCCCCGGCCGCGCCGGCCGTCGCTCCCACCGCCCCGGACCGGCCGACCCGGCAGACCGTGATCCTGTGGGCCTCGCAGACGGGCAACGCCGAGGGCCTCGCGGCGACCGTCGGAGCCGCGCTGACCGACAGCGGGTACCCGGCGAGCGTGCACAGCATGGCGGACCGCACCGCCGCCGCCCTGACACCCGGCACCGATCTGCTGGTCGTCACCAGCACCTTCGGTGACGGCGACGCACCGGACAACGGGGCCGCGTTCTGGGAGTCCCTCACCGCCGCCGACGCGCCGCGTCTCCAGGACGTCCGGTACGCGGTGCTCGCCCTCGGCGACTCCACCTACGACGCCTTCTGCGGCCACGGCCGCCGGCTCGACCAGCGCCTCGCAGAGCTCGGCGGCCGACGCCTGCTGCCCCGCGTGGACTGCGAGCCCGACTACGAGGAGCCCGCGGGGCGGTGGCTGGAGCAGGTGCGCGAGGCCCTCGCGGCCGCCTCGGCCCCGGAGCGCGCCGAGCGACCCCGGCCCGCGGCGGACCGCAACTCCCCCTACACCGCCCGACTGTCCGGCAACCGGCTGCTCAGCCTGCCCGGGGCCACCAAGGAGGTCCGCCGGTTCACCTTCGATCTGGGCGAGGACGGCCCGGCGTACGAGGCCGGCGACGCGCTCGGGATCCAGCCGGTCAACTGCCCCGACCTCGTCACGCAGTGGCTGGCCGTGACCGGCCTCTCCCCGGACGCGGAGGTGGCGGTACCCGGCCGCGCGCCCATGCCGTTCGCCGAGGCGCTCCACCGACACCTGGACATCACCCGGCTCACGCCCGACCTGCTGCGCTTCATCACCGAGCACACCGGCGACCGTACGCTCAAGCGGCTGACCCGCCCCGACAACAAGGACGGCCTCGCCCGGTGGACCTGGGGGCGTCAACCCGTCGACGTCCTGGCCGAGTTCCCGGTCCGGATCGGCGCCCAGGAGTGGGCGGAGCGTCTGCGGCGACTCGGTCCGCGCCTCTACTCGATCTCCTCCAGCCCGCTCGTCGACCCGCGCGAGGTCAGCCTGACCGTCTCGGTCCTGCGCTACGAGGGCCCGGGCGGCCACCACCGCAAGGGTGTCGCCTCCACCTTCCTCGCGGACGCCGAACCGGGCACTCCCGTACCACTGTTCGTGCAGAGCTCGGCGCACTTCCGGCCGCCCGCGGGCCCGGACACCCCGGCGATCATGGTCGGTCCCGGGACGGGGGTCGCACCGTTCCTGGCCTTCCTCGAACACCGCCGGGCGCTCGGGCATCAGGGCCGGAACTGGCTGTTCTTCGGGGAACAGCGCCGCGCCACGGACTTCTACCACCGCGAGGAGCTGGAGGAACTCCACCGGCACGGCACGCTCACCCGGCTCGACCTGGCGTTCTCCCGCGACCAGCGGACCAAGGTCTACGTCCAGGACCGGATGCGCGAGCACGGCGCCCAGCTGTGGTCGTGGCTGCAGGACGGCGCCCACTTCTACGTGTGCGGCGACGCGAGCCGGATGGCCAAGGATGTGGACCGGGCGCTGCGCGATGTCGCCATGGCGCACGGCGGACTCGACGCGGACGAGGCCGCCGCGTACCTGAAGCAGCTGTCCGCCGCCAAGCGGTACGGCCGCGACGTGTACTGAGCGCGGGTACCGAGCCCATGTACCGAACGTGCGCCGGGCCGGCACGGGAACGTCAGGCCAGGTCGAGGAGCTGCTCGTAGAAGCCACCGAAGCCCCTTTCCCGGTCCACGAGGTGGAGTTCCAGTATCCGGTGACGGGTCCGGCGGGCGCGGTCGGTCCGCGCAGCGGGTTGTCGTTCGCTGGGGTGATCTCCGTCGTCGTGGGCGCGTCGGCCCGGTTCCGCCGCGCGGCACGCCATCGGGTGCCGGCGCGTGCCTACGAGTATGCGAGGGCCCTCGCGGGAGCGCACGCGCATGGTCGTCACCTCCAAGCATGACCACTCAAACGCAGTGCACTTTGGGGTTTCCCACAAGCATGTGCCAGAAGATTGTCGAATCTCGATCGCAACTGCAAGATGTGGTCGATGGATGCGGACGGAGGAGGCCATCTGATGGGCGAGGGAGAACCGGGCAGCGCCGTCCGCGGCCGGTTGCGGGGCATCGAGGTGTTCGCGGGGCCCCTTCCGGCGTTCGATCCGGAGCGGGCTCCGGCCGATCCCGTGCGGCTCTTCCTCTCCTGGCTGGCGGACGCCGTGGCGGACGGCGTGCGCGACCCGCACGCGATGACCCTGTCCACCGTCGACGAGGCCGGCGACCCCGATGCCCGGGTGCTGATCCTCAAGGGTGTGGACGGCGCCGGATGGCAGTTCGCCGGGCACGCCTTCAGCCCCAAGGGGCACCAGTTGGCCGTCCACCCGCGGGCCGCGCTCACCTTCTACTGGCCCGAGCACGGCCGTCAGGTCCGCCTGCGCGGGCCGGTGACGCCCGGATCCGCCCAGGACAACGCCACCGATTTCCTGGGTCGGTCGGACGCGGCGCGCGCCGCGTCGCTGCCGGCCCGCCAGAGCCAGTACCTGGCGGACCCCGCGGAACGCGACCGGGCCCTGGAGAAGTCCCTGTCGCTGATCCGGCGGGAGCCCTCGCTCGTCGACTCGGGCTGGACCCTCTACACCCTCGCCCCGGCCGTGGTCGAGTTCTGGCAGGCGTCCCACAGTCGTGTGCACACCCGACTGCGCTACGAGCGGGCCGGCGACGGCTGGGAACGCTTCCGGCTCTGGTCGTGAGGAGCGTTCCGTCGATCATGCCGGGCTCGCGGACCCCACCCGCGACCCGGCTGCGCGCCGCGCGGGCTCGGCCTGGAGCTTCGTCGGCGAGAGAAAGAGGAAGTACGCGATGTCAGTACCCGACCGGATGGACGAACGACTGCGCGCCCTGGGGTTGGTGGAGGCCCAGCGCATGATCGAGGCCCTCTTCGCCGCGACCGCGGCCCGCGGTCTCGTGGCGCCGGGCCTCGGTGAACGCGAGGCGAGCGACCGGATCGGGGACCTGGCGAGGGAGTTGTTCGGCACGGCGGCGCGCCTGCCCGGGCCGGTCGTGCGCTCGGGCCCGCGGACCCTGCTCCCGTACGGCCCCGAGACCCCGGACCGGGTGATCGGCGAGGACGACGTCGTCATCGCCGAACTCGGTTCGTTGCTCGCGGTGTCGGAGGCCGGCTTCGCCTCGACCCTCGTCTTCGGCCAGGACCCGGCCAAGCACCGGCTCGCCCTGGACCTGCCGAAGATGTTCACCGCCTGCCGCGAGGCCCTGCTCGCCGACTCCCGCATCACGGGGGCGCGGATGCACGCCGAGCTCCTGGCCCTCGCGGCCGAGTCGGATTGGACGGTGGCCGGATGGCACTGCGGCCACCTGGTCGGGACGGACCCCTCGGCGGACGTCCGGGACGCGCGGCCGGAGGCGTACATCTGCGCGGAGAACGACCGGCCGCTGCGACGGACCGTCGCGGGAGGGTGGCAGGCGCATTGGGTCCTGGAGATCCATCTGGTCGACGGATCAAGCGGTTTCGGCGGCTCGTTCAAGCGGCTGCTGGACCTCGCCTGACGGCCGCCGGACGCGGGGTCGGACGTGGGGTCGGCCGGATCGTCAGCCGGCCGTCGACACCAGGGGCGCCGGGCCGCCGTCGGTCCAGTCCGGGGGGATCGCGGCGAGCGCGTCGCCCACGGCGGCCCCTTGGAGGAAGGCGGCGCGGTGTCCGTCGGCGATCCGGGCCCGCTCGCCGTCCCAGCTGACGGGCACCATCCGGGTCAGTCCGGGGGCGGGCCGCGCCCGCCCGTGCACCGGAACGTGCGGCAGGGGATCGAGGGTGCGTCCGGCCAGGCCCGCGATCAGCGGGCCGAGCAGGGTGCGGGCGGCGACCAGGGCGGCGTACGGGTTGCCGGGCAGCCCCACCACCCAGCGGTCCGGGGTCGGTTCGGCGAGCAGCATGGGGTGCCCGGGCCGGCAGGCGACGGTGTCGACGACCATGCGTGCCCCGGCGTCCGCGAGCAGGCGGCGCAGTTGGTCGGTGGCGCCGACGGAGGTGGAGCCGGTGACCACGACGACGTCGGCGCCCCGCACCGCCCGCACGGCCCCGGCCAGCCGCCCGGCGGGCCGGTCGGGTACGTACCCCACCTCCGTGGTCTCGCCGCCGAGTTCGGCGACCAGGGCCGGGAGCAGCGGCCCGAGGGCATCGCGTACCCGGCCCGGGCCCGGAACTCCCGCGTGGTCCAACTCGTCCCCCGTGACCAGTACGCCGACCCGGGGGCGCGGCCGCGCCGACAGGGTGTCGTGCCCGCAGGAGGCGGCGAGGCCGAGCAGCGCGGGACCGATCCGGGTGCCCGCCGGGGCGAGCCGACGGCCCGCGGGAGCGTCCTCGCCGGTGCGCCGGATGTGCCGGCCCGGCGGCGGCACGGGGCCGAACACCCGGCCGTCGTCCGTGGTGACCGCCGATTCCACGGGCAGCACGGCGTGGGCGCCGGCCGGCACCTCGGCCCCGGTGGAGATCTCCACGCACTCCGCCGCGCCGAGTACGCCCGCCCAGGGCGCGCCGGCGCGGACGGCGGCCCGTACCCGCCAGGGGCCGGTGCCGGACACCGCGTACCCGTCCATCGCGGCCGTGTCGAAGCCCGGGAGGGGCCGCAGGGTGGGCAGGCCGTCGGCCAGGGTGAGTCCGGCGGCATCGCGCAAGGGCACCGTACGGGCGGGCAGCGGGCGGGCCGCGCCGTGGGCCAGTACCCGGGCCCGCGCCCAGGACACCACCGGGTGCCGGGCCGCGCCCCGGGGCGTGGCGGGGAGGGCGGAGGCGGGCGCGAGTGCGGGGGCGGCGTCGAGTGCGGGCGCGGTCGTCGAATGCATGAACACGACTGTCGGCCCGGTCCGTTTCCGGGTCCTCCCGGGAGGGTTGCGGTCGCGCTCCGATCCGCTCACCTCCCGCGTCCCGCGGGTGTGAACCTCGTGCGCACGCCCGGGGGCCGCGCACCGAAGCGGTACGCGGCACCAGGGCGATACGAGAGGGTGATCAGGCGGCGGCGAGCGAGATCTCGGTCGACTTGATCAGGGCGACGACGGCGGTGCCGGAGGCCAGGCCGAGGGCCTCGACGGCGTCCTTGGTGATCGCGGCGGTCAGCTCGCCACCCTCGACGGAGAGCTTCACCGAGCCCATGGCGCCACCGGTCGCGACGTCCGTGACGGTGCCCGCGAGCTGGTTGCGGATGGAGATGCCCTCGACCGGGCCGGTCGCGAGGGCCACCTCGGTGGCCTTCACCAGCGCCTTGACGGAGGAGCCCTCGGCGAGACCGAGGTCCTTGACGGCGTCCGTGGTGATGGCGGCGGTGATGTCCTGACCGCCTACCAGGCGCACCTTCACCGAGGCCATGGCCTCGCCGGCGGTGACAGCGGTGACGGTGCCGGCGATCTGGTTACGGATGGACAAGCTCATGGAAAACACGCCTCACATGGTCGTGATCGGAACGGCAAGCACTTCTGTGACCTGCGTCATGGCCGACGTTAACCGACGCATCACGGCTGCCGGAGTGCCCCCGTCGCATCTGCCGACCGAATGGACGCAATGCCCTGGCGTATTCCGGAAAAGGCCCGAGGCCCGCTCCTTATCCGGGCCCGTCGCCCGCCTGGACCGGGACCTTTGACCCGTTTGGTGGAATCGCAGACCGGGCGACGCCGAGAGATGAATTGCAGATGCGGTCCTTCGATGCTCCATTGGCAGCAGATGCAGCACTGTTTTCGGGTCTCATGCCGTGCATGCGTGGGATTCGGAGAACCGGACCGGAGGACACACCCCGTCATGCGCTTCCTTCAGCACGTCCGACAGCGTCGGGCGGTCACCGGCCTCCTCGGCGGCGCGCTCCTCGTTCCCGTCCTGGCGGCCTGCGGCGGTGGCGACACCGGCGCTTCCGCGCCCGCCGCGCCGAGCGCGTCCGCGACCGCGTCGAGCTCCGTACCGGCCGCGAACCTGACGGTGCTCGCCGCCGCCTCCCTCACCGACGTGTTCACGACCATGGGTGCGCAGTACGCGAAGGAACACCCCGGCACGAAGGTCACGTTCTCCTTCGCCGGATCGCAGGAGCTGGCCGCGCAGGTGCGGCAGGGGGCTCCGGCCGATGCCCTGGTCACGGCGGACACCAAGACGATGGACGGCCTCAAGGCGGAGACCGGAACCCCGACCGTGATCGCGACGAATGAGCTCGTGATCGCCACCGCGCCGGGCAACCCGCACAAGATCGATTCCCTGAAGGACCTGTCCGACCCGAACCTGAAGGTCGTCCTGGCCGCCCCCGAGGTCCCCGCCGGGCGCTACAGCCAGGAGATCCTCGACAAGCAGAAGATCACCGTCGTGCCGGTCTCGCTGGAGCCGAACGTACGGGCCGTGCTGTCCAAGGTGGAACTGGGCGAGGCGGACGCCGGCCTCGTCTACAAGACGGACACGACCGCGGCCGAGGGGAAGGTCGGCGCGGTGGAGATCCCGCCCGACCAGAACGCCGTCGCCTCCTACCCGGCCGCCACGCTGAAGGCCACCAAGTACCCCGCCGCCGCGGACGCCTTCGTCGGCTGGCTGTCCTCGCCGGAGGCCCAGCGGACCCTCCAGGAAGCGGGCTTCCAGCAGCCGTGACCGGCCCCCGCTCCTCATCGATCAGCAGAAGCCACTAAAACTGATCTGTCCACCTCGCATATGCCGTCACCTATGGCGCATTCACCTGGTGGATGATTAACTGACATCAGGCGGGCCGATGCGACCCGCCTCCGTGTCCACGCCCAGTCGCCCTGCCGGGTCGACGTCGGCCGACCGACACGTACACCGGCCCCGTGACGGTCGAGCGGCTCTCGCCGCCATGGGGAGCACCGGCAAAAGAGGCCCCTGCATGCCGATCGCGGTGTTCGGCACGTGGGGGCCTCTTTGCGTGCGGACCGACCCCCGTCTCACGGAGCGGAGCGTCTCTGGCATATGCGGCCCCTCTATGGGCATGCTTGCGCAGATACAGCCCGACACAGCCCCACCGGCTCGAATGTAAGGACTGAGGTATGGCGGTCGTCGTCATGCAGCACGCGGCCGGTCAGGCTCCCCCCGCCGTCAGCAGGGTGCTCGCCGCGGCGGGGCTGGCCTCCCGGACCGTCCCGCTCGCGGACGATGCCGGTCCGTCCGCCGACCTCGCCGGGGTGGAGGGTCTGATCGTCCTGGGCGCCGCCGATCCGGCCCTCCTGCGGGAAGCCCTCGCCGCGGAGGTGCCCGTACTGGCCCTGGAGCCCGGTACCCGACTGCTCGTACGGGCGGCGGGCGCCGCCCCGGGGACCCGACTCGACGCCGCCCCCGACCGCCCGCCGGTGGAACTCACCCGGGCCGCCGGCCGCGATCCCCTGTTCGCCGGGGCCACCCGGCCCTCCCCCGGCCTCCGGCCGGCCTGCGAACCCTTGGAACTGCCCGCCGACGCCGTGGTCCTGGCCTCCTGCGACGGGTACCCGGAGCAGGCGTTCCGGATCGGCGCCAGCGCCTGGGGCGTCCGCTTCCTGCCCCAGGAGCTCCCCCTGGACCCCTGGGGTGAGCAGCTCCTCGGCCGGTTCGCCACACTCGTGGCGGCCCGCGCCGAACACACCGCGACCCGGGCCTTCTTCACCCGTCGGGCCGACGCCTGGGAGGAGCGGTTCGCCTACCAGACCCCCGCCTACGAGGCCGCGATCGCCCGGCTGCGACTGGCGCCCGGCGGGCGGGCGATGGACCTCGGCTGCGGCACCGGACGGGCGATGCCCGCGCTCCGCGCCCAGGTCGGGCCGGACGGCCACGTGCTCGGCGTCGACCTCACCCCGGCCATGCTGGCCGCCGCCGCCCGGCATGGGCGCACCCGCCACGGGCACCTCCTCGCCGCCGACTGCACCCGGCTCCCGCTGGCCGCCGCGTCCGTGGACGGCATCTTCTCCGCGGGGCTGCTCGACCATCTCCCGGACCCGGCCGCAGCCCTGCGCGAATGGGCTCGTGTCACCGCGGCCGACGGGGTCCTGCTGCTCTTCCACCCTTCGGGCCGCGCGGAACGCGCCGCCCGGCACGGCCGCCCCCTGGACCCCGACGACCTCCTCGCCGAGGGCAACCTGCGCCGAGCGCTGGACGCCTCCGGCTGGCAGCTGGACGCGTACGAGGACGGCGCCGATCACTTCCTGGCGCGTGCGGTACCGCGCGGCTGAACCCTCGCCTCCCCTAAGGGCTGTCCCGTAATCCCCGGCGGGCGCACGACGACAGATACGGCACCTCGCTGCGTTGTCGGAACGCCCGAATACGCCCAGTATGGGGATGCTCCTCCGCCTTGCGATGCACCGCATCTGACGCCGCGCGCTGATCCACCGGGGATTACGGGACAGCCCTTGGCTCAGAGGCGATGGATCCGCTCGATGCCGTACCAGCTGGAGACACAGGCCGCGACCCAGTCACGCCGGTAGTCGGAGGTGAAGAAGGGCTCGGCCAGGCTCCCGATGTACATCGGCTCGTACCCGAGGTCGGTGGCACCCCGCGCGACCTCGGCCCTGATGCGGGAGTTCTGGGCGTCCCAGGCCACCGAGCGGGTGACCGTGGCGGTGGTGAGCTGCTCGACGCCGGGGACGAGCACGGCCAGCGAGGCCAGCGTCAGTCCGGCCGCGACCACGATGCCCGCGGGCAGGGCCACGGCCACCCCGCGGCGTGCCAGGTACCGGCGGGCCCACAGGCCCAGCAGGACTCCGTAGGCACAGAGCGCCAGTTCCATCGGTACGAGGTAGTTCGTCCAGGTACGGGCGTACGTCCATCCGGTCGGCCCGTAGCCGCTGCGCAGTCCCAGCGCCACCGCGAACGACCCCAGCACCACCACGATCACCGGCATCAGCAGGAGGGCGACCAGCATCGGGCGCGGGACGGCCCGGCCCGACTCACGCTTCCCGGGGGCGGGCACGCGCGCCGCGAGCCCGGCCCCCAGGCCCAGCAGCAGGCCGACGGCGGCGGCACCGAGGTAGGCCCACCGGCCGGTGACGGTGTCCCACATGTGCAGCCAGTCCTCGTAGGTGCCCCGGAGTTCGGCCGGGGAGAGCATGGACTCCTTGGCCGGCTGCTGGGCGCGGCGCCATCGGGCGCCGGGGGACGTGGTGAGCACGATCAGTCCGCAGACGACCCCGGAGCACCAGAGCAGGCACCAGGTGAACGGATGCCAGGTCCGCGCCAACCCCAGGCGGGGCACGGCCAGCAGTCCCACGCAGGCCGCGAGGAGGCCGCTGACGAGGGAGAACGATTCGCTCAGGGTGCCGATCGCGAAGCCGATGAGGAACGCCGAGACGAAGCCGCCCGCGCGGACGCCGGCCCGGGGCTGCCGGACGGTCCAGATGGCCAGCAGGAGCGCCCACACCCCGATGACGCTCGGAATGGTGTGGGAGATCGTGGCCGGTGCCCACAGCAGGACCTGATAGCTGCGGGTGCCGCCGAAGTAGATCAGGGCCTGGACGGCGAGGGCGGCGGCGAGCAGGAGCAGCACCGGCGGTTTCACGCCGAGGCAGCGCAGGAACTGGATCCCGAGCAGCACCAGGCCGACGGTGAACGCGACGGCGATGACGGTCGGAAGGATCTTCACCCCGGCGAGTCCGTCGCCGTACACGATGCCGCTCAGGAAGGCGTTGGTGAGCCGGCCGTTCTGGGTGGCGTAGAAGTCGTGCGTGATGCCGAGGACGCCCATGTCGCGGGACTTCCAGGCGGCGCACCAGTCGTCCGAGGTGGGTCGTACGTAGAGGCCGAGGAAGCAGCCGACGGCGATCAGGGCGCCGGCGGCCGCCACGACGCAGCCGCCCGCGACCGGCAGGAGCCCGCGGACGAACCGGCGATTCCCCTCGGTCGAAGCAGTGCTCATCCACCCGTCCTTCGCAGCGAGCGCGGCCGGTCCGACGCGCGACGTGCCATGTGCGAGGCGCCGGCCGGTTCGGTCCCACCAATCTGCACGGTCCGCCGCCCACCGGCATCCGAGGGAGCGCCGCCGGGGCCCGGCCCGCTGCCCTCCCGCCGTGTGCCACGGGCGCGTTCGCCCCTGCCACGGCCGGCCCCCCGTTGCTCCGTCCGTTGCGCCGTCCGACGTTCCGTGTCGGAACGCGGGCACGCGGCCGCCGGTCCGCCGGCGTCACCCGGGCGGCGGGCATGTCATGGCGGGCTCCGCACCGCGGGCCCACGATGGGAGCTCCAGGGGCCGCGCGCACGGAAGCCCGACAGAAGGAGTGGCGATGCCTGCTGCCCCACTCGTCCGCTGGGCGGTCGTCACGGCGGCCCTCGCGAGCGTCGCCCTCCCGGTGTGTGTCGCCGGGAGTTCCCTCGACCGGCCGGCCGAGGTGGAGCGGCCGGTGTTCTTCGTCCGGCCGCTCGGACACCAGAGCCACGGCGACGCCGAGGGGCGCTACGCACCGCTGTCGATGCTGGTCGCCCCCACCGTCGGGCTCCTCTCCAACACCACCGCAGCCGAGGGTGTCCCACCCGCCCTGGCCGGGGGCGCACGGTACGTCGAGCGGAGCCACGTACTGCGGCTGCTGTCCGGCCGGTGGCGGTACCTCCCCGCCGGGCGGACCGCCTCGGTCGTGGTGGCCCCGGAGGATCCGACGGCCCGGCTGCAGATCGCCGAGAGCCGCGCCTGGCTGGCGGCCGGCCGGGTACCGGGCGGCTCGGCGGTCCGGCGCGCGGCGGCCGAGCGGGCCCTGCTGGCCATGCGCGCCCTGCTGCGGCCCAACGGGGCCATGGCCGCGGGTTGGTCCCCCGGCTGGATGTACTCCTGGCCGCGCGACTCCAGCTTCGCCTCCGCCGCGTTCGCACACACCGGCCACGATGCCGAGGCCTACCGGATCCTGCGCCACAGCGCCGCGACGCAGCGCGCGGACGGCACCTGGGAGGCGCGGACGGAACTCGACGGGTCCGGGCCGCCCGACAGCAGGCGGTGGCAGCTCGACGCCAACGGCTGGGTCCCCTGGGCCGCCTGGCAGTGGTACCGGACGGCGCCGCCCGCCACCCGCACGGCCCGGCTGACCGCCCTCTACCCGATGATCCGCAAGGCGGCCGACCACGCGGCGGCCTCCCTCGGGGCGGACGGTCTGCCCCCGGCCTCCCCGGACTACTGGGAGGTGATGACGACCACCACGAACATCGGAACGGCGGCCCCGCTGCTCGCCGGACTCAACGCCGCCGCGGACCTCGCCGACGCGTTGGACCGGCCGGCAGACGCGGCGCGCTGGTCCGGCGCTGCCGGGCGGCTCTCCACCGGGATCTCCCGGAGGTTCGCCCCACTGGGCTATCAGCGCACCGTCGACGGACAGCACGGACGGGACAGCGCGGTGGCCTTCATGGCGCCCCCGTTCAACACGGCGCCGGCGGACCTGCCCCGGGCGCTGGACACCACGTACAAGGCGCTGCTCCTGCCCAACGGGGGGCTCACGCCTGGCAACGATCCGACGGCGCCCTGGGGTGCCAACGCCTGGACCCCGAGCACCTCGTTCTTCGCCCTCGCCTGGGCGGCGACGGGGAGGGCGGCGAAGGCCGGTCAGGTCCTGGACTGGGTCCTCGCCAAGCGGAACCCGCTCGGGGAACTACCCGAGAAGGTGGACCGGGCGGGCAGGCCCTCGTCGGTGGCACCACTGGCCTGGACGGGCTCGATCGTCGTCCTCACCCTGGTGGCGCTCGACGGCGGGGCGCTCACCGCGCCACCCCCGCGGTCGTAGCCCCGCGGTCGTGGCCCCGCGGTCGTGGCCCCGCGGCCGTTGCCCCGAGGTCGTAGCCCCTCGGTCGTGGCCTGCGGCCGTCAGACCGGATCCGTTCCGTCACCGGGCGGCGGGGCGGTACGCAGGCGCTCCAGCTCGGCGAGGAGGCGCTGGTACGCGAGCTTCTCGGCCGCCACCGCCCGCGCGAGGGGGAGGTGGTGGGGGTCCTGCCGCGACCGGGCCTCGCGGGCGGCGGCGACGCGGAGCTCCCTCGCCCGCTCCAGTTCGTTCATCGCCGCCACGGCTCCGGCGTCGAGCAGCTTGTGGTCCAGGACCTGGGCGAAAGCCCGCTCGGTCGGCGCCGTGAGCCCGTCGAGGTCCCGTGCGCAGCTCTCCGGGGTCTCCGTCCGCCCACAGGCCTCGTCGAGTTCGCGGGAGAGCGACCCCAGGGCCTTCCGGAGTTCGGGGTACCCCCGGTCGGGCGCGGTGTCGTTGCCGCATCCGGCCACCAGGGCCGTGCAGGCGGCGAGGGCGGCCACGGCGCGCAGCGTTCCGGCTCCCGCGCAAGCGCGTCGGCACGAGTGGAGAGGAGGGGTCATGGATGCCCCGATCGCCCGTTGGTCCGAGTGCGGCCGGTCCGGCCGCGGCCGGTCGGAGTACGCGGCCGGTCGGAGTACGCGGCCGGTCGGAGTACGCGGCCGGTCCGGCTGCGCGAGGTGCTCGGCTGCCATCCTCACCCGCCCCGCTCCCCGCTGCCACCGGGCGGACCGGGATCCGGGCCGGGTCAGCGAGGGGGTTGTCCCCCGGCGACGGTCGAGCCCGGGCGGCCGGCCTGCGCGAGCGTCCAGGGCTGGACCGCCCGGTGCCACGGGGCGGGGGTCCGGCTGCCGGCCGGCGTGGCGCCGCCCGCGGGGACCGTGGTGATGACGTGCAGATCGGCGTCCAGGCCGAGCGCCGCGGCGACGGCCGTACCGGCTCCCTCGACCACACCGGCCGGGGCGCCCGTGTACAGCATCTGTGACTCCTGCCAGGGCTGCGGACCGTCGGTGGCCGCGACGCCGACGGTGCCCGCGCCCGCCCGGCCGGCGAGGAGGTCGCCCGCTATGCCCACGGCGCCGTAGCCGCCGAGGCCGCCGGCCTCGGCGACCGGGGAGAACTCCGGCGCGGTCCCGCCCGCGCGGGCCAGGCTGGTGGCCACGGTGCCGATGCCGGGCCGACGGAAGAACAGCCGGACGCCGTCGCCCTCCGGGCGGACCGAGAGCGCGCCCGTCGTCTGGGGCAGCCCGGTCGGTACGGGTCCGCCGAGCGGCGCGTCCGGGGTCGGCGTGACCCAGGCCAGCACCGACCCGGCCGTGGCCGCGTACACGTGGCGGCGCCCGGACTCGTCGGTCGCGGTGACCGGATCGCCCTGGAGGCCGGAGCCGCCCAGGTTCCGCCAGTCCCCGAAGTCGCCGCCCGGGGTCTCCTGCGCCCGGGCGGCGAGCGTGCGCCGGGAGTCGCGGACGTACACCGTCATCCGACCCTCGTCGTCGACGGCGACGGAGGGACCGCTGATCGCCGAGGTGCCGGACCGGTCCACGGTGTCCGGGGTGCCCAGTGACCGCCACGGGCCGAATCCGCCGTCGACCGTGCTCTGGACGGCGTAGACGATCTCCCGGCCGTACTCCTGGGGCGTCGCGCCCAGGGTGGTGCGGGTGGCGAACACGCCGATCCGGCCGTCCCAGAGGCGGACGGCCGACGCCCCGGAGTCGATGCCCTCGCCGGACAGGAACTCGGGGCCCTTCCAGAGGGCCTGCGGGCCGCTGCGCGACCAGTACGCCATCCGGCCGTCCAGTGCGGCGAAGGCCCACAGCCGTCCGGAGACGCCCTCGGTCATCCAGGAGGTGCCGTCGCCGCGGCTGTAGCGGATGGTCTGGCTCCAGCCGGCGCCGGTGGGCCGGGTCGCGGTCTTGCGGTCGCCGCAGCCGGCGGGGCTGCCGCACCAGTCCTGGTGGTCGGTCCAGGCGTAGGTCTTGAGGTAGCCGAGCTTCTCCTCGGCCGTCCGCGGGTCGAGGGTCGGGGGCAGTGAGCTGTTCGGATAGCTCACGTAGTTCTGGACCGAGAAGTGCGGCCGGTCCGTGGTCCTGGCGTAGCGCTCGGCGGCGGCCTGTACGAAGCGGGCGCCGTAGATGTGGTCCTGGTGGTCGAGGAAGGCGCCGCCGCCGTCCGCCCTGCCGGGGGTCGGGTCCTGCGTCCGTATCGTCGTCGGCCGGTACGCCTCGAACACGCCGGCTATGGCGGCCACGGCCTGGTCCTTGGTGTAGGAGAACCAGTCCTTGACCGGTGTTCCGGAGGTCAGCTGGGCCCCCAGGGCGGGGGTCCGGCCGTCCCACAGGCCACGCAGGCTCTCGGGGTTGTCCCCGGAGATGCTGCGGGCCTCGCGCAGCTCCATCCACACGAGGTTCACCTCGGGGCGGGCGACCAGGACGTCCACCTCGGCGCTGCCGCCGCCGGCGGTGGGCACGGCCTTGCGCTGCCAGGCGCTGGCTCGGTCCCCGGTCGCCATCTGCGCGTAGGCGGCACGTATGCCGTTCTGCCGGGCCTCCGCGTAGGCGGCGCGGTCGGAGGGGCCGGCGGCGTCCTGGAGGTGCGGGCTGTGGGCCTCGTTCCTGCCGTCGGACTCGCCGGAGGTCAGGTAGACGGTGGTGACCTTGATGCCGGTCGATATGGAGCGGCTGAGATCGGGGTTCATGAAGAAGAGGTCGTCGTCGGGGTGCGCGACCACCTGGAGGGCGGAGCCCTCGGTCACGCTGGCGGCGGTCACCGCGGCGAAAGCCGCCTGCGGGCGCTCGGTGTCGTGTCCGTAGGCCCAGGCCGTCATGCCGGCGGTGCCGACGGAGAACGCGGCGAGCAGGGCCGCGAGTCGGGTGCGGCGGGCCAGGGACATGTACAGCGCCTTGAGGGTCGGTCCGGTGCGGCGATCCGCCTGGGAGGTCGATTCGGTGTCCCGATGGCTCCAGTGCTTCCGGAGACGACCGGGGCCGATTATGTCCCGCACGCTGGGGGCTGACACACCATCAAGTCACTTATGACCGTAAAGGGAGTTGCAAGAAAAAGATTAGATTTTGTCCCATTTAATGAAGATTGTGCGGTTGGCCCGGAAAACAGGTCGGAACCGGCGTATGTGCTGGCCACGTGCGGGTCGCGTGGGATCGGTACGACCGCCGAGTGGGCCGACCTCTCGGCCACCGACCCCCACAAGTGGCGCATTCCACACCCCTGACCGACCGGTGGCGGCCGTGACGCAGCTCTCATCGGCGGCAGGGCCGACAAGGCGGACCGGGAGGGCAGGCGCGTCGACCACCCGGGGACTAACCTGGACGGAAGCGACCGAAAAGGGCTGAATCCGATGCCGATGAAGCGCATCAGGGGACCGCGCCCGCGCAGGGGGACCCCCGCCATCGCCACCGTCGTGAGCGTCACCGCAGCCTGCCTGCTGTCCGGAGCCGCCGATCCCGGCGGGAAAGCACCGCCGTGCCCCACGGCACCGTCGGACAGTTTCTGGCACGCCCCCGTCGACGGACTGCCCGTGCACCCCAAGTCCGACCAGTACGTCGCCTCGATCGGTGCGACCGAACCCCTTCATCCGGATTTCGGATCGGGGCTCGTGGAGGGCCGACCCTTCGGCATTCCCCTCACCGTCTCGCAGTCCACGGTGCCGGAATCGAAGGTGTCCCTGGACTACGCCGAGGAGAGTGACACGTCCGGCTACCGGATCCCGCCGGACGCCAGGGTCGAGAACGGTCCGGCGAGCGACGGGGACCGGCACGTCGTCGTCTGGGACAAGGCCCTGTGCCGGTCGTACGAACTCTTCGACGCCGAGCGGCAGGGCGGCAACGCCTGGCACGCCGGCTCGGGGGCGATCTTCGACCTCCGGTCCAACGCCCTGCGACCCGACGGATGGACCTCCGCCGATGCCGCCGGCCTCGCCATCCTCCCCGGCCTGGCGCGCTACGAGGAGGCGGCCGGCGGGAACGTCGACCACGCGATCCGCATCACCGTGCCGCGCTCCGACCGGAGCTACGTCTGGCCCGCGAGGCACCAGGCGGGCGCGGCGTCGGACGACTCGCTGCCTCCGATGGGGCTGCGGCTGCGGCTCAAGAGTTCGGTGGACACCTCGGGCCTGGCCCCGCAGGCCAAGGCCGTGGCCGACGCGCTCAAGAAGTACGGCGCCATCGTCGCGGACAACGGCTCACCCTGGTACATCACCGGCGAGGAGAACGCCGGTTGGGACAACGCCCAGCTCGACGGGCTCAAGGCCTTCAAGGGTTCGGACTTCGAGGCGGTCGACGCGTCCGGACTCCAGCAGGCACCGGACTCAGGAGCCGTCGCGCCGCGGTGAGCTTCTCACCCCTCCTGCCCGCCGAGGCTTCAGTTCGTCGGAACCAGTTCGTCGGGATCGGTTCGCCGGCCGGCGATGGCGGCCGTCCGGGGCTGGAGCGCGTCGCCTCCGTAGAGATCTTGCACCCAGTTGGTCTGGTAGACGGTTTCGAGGTAGCGCTCGCCGAGGTCGGGGGCGATGGCGACCGCGGTGACCGGCTGTTCCCGTTCCGCCAGCCAGCGGGTGGCGCCGCTGACCACGGTGCCGGTGGAACCGCCGAAGACGAAGCCGTGCCGGGCCAGTTGGTGGCACGCGCGAATGGTGTCGGGTTCGTCGACGTGCACCACCTCGTCGACGTAGGAGGTGTCGAGGAGCGGGGGGCGGATGCTGGTACCGAGGCCGGGGATCATGCGGCGGCTGGGTGTGCGTCCGAACGTGGTGGAGCCTTCGGTGTCGATCGCGACGATCCTCACCGGGCGGTGCCAGGCGCGGAAGTAGCGCGCGCATCCCATGAGGGTTCCCGTGGTGCCGGCTCCGACGAAGAGGACATCGAGGTCGGGGAAAGCGCGGGCGATGGCCGGCGCGGTGGTGCGGTAGTGCGCCATGTGGTTGTTGGGGTTGGCGTACTGGTTGAGCCATACGTAGCGGTCGTCGGAGGCACACAACGCGCGGACGTGGTCGATGCGTGCGCCGAGCAGGCCACCGCCGGGGGAGGGGTCGGTCACGATGTGGATCTGGCTTCCGAGGGCCTCCATGAGCAGCCGGGCCGACAGGTTGCAGCGGGAGTCGGTCACGCACACGAACGGGTAGCCCTTGCTGGCCGCGATCATGCTCAGGGCCACGCCGAGGTTGCCGGACGAGGATTCGACCAGGATCGAATCAGGGGTGAGCACGCCGTCGCGTTCGGCCGCCTCGACCATGGCCGACGCGGCTTTCAACTTGATGGACCCTGCGAAGTTGAATCCCTCGCATTTGAGGAACAACCGGTGTCCGGTGATCGCCTCAAGGTCCACGTAGAGGTCGTCCTGATTGAATGCCTGGGGGGTTGATATGACCGTCATGGTCACCTCCTCGAATGCGCTCACGGAGGCGTTCACTGCCCCTGGCCCGTGCGGGAGCGACTTCGGAAAGGCATCGCACATTGCGAGCCTTTTGGACTCCTCCAGTACGCGGGTCGAGCATTTTTCTGTCACGCCACTGGAATTCGGGGCTTGACACTCGACATGATCGCGGCCTTCGACCGCCGATCCACCTCGGCGCGCGATATCGAGGCGCACCTGCCCGTTATCGCCGCGAACGCGTGGCGTCAAGCTACGAGATTCAGTGGCGTGACCGCGTAAGTCCCGATGCGTCCTACTGGAGGGGCGGCCACGCGAAATCCGCCCGTATGGGTTCAGACCTTTCGCGGACGCAGGGCGAAAACCGATCGATGCCGTGAGGCATCCCGACCGCGGAGCTCATATGCCAAGCAATTCCATCGACACCCGGACGGCCGGTCCGCCCACGACCGAGACCGCGACCGCGAGGTTGCTGGCCGAGGTGCTGGCCGAGGTCGTGGGCGTGGAGCACGTGTCGGGCGACAGCAACTTCTTCGACGACCTGGGTGCCGATTCCCTGGTGATGGCGCGGTTCTGCGCCCGGGCCAGGAAACGCGCGGAATTGCCGGCTGTGTCGATGAAGGACGTCTATCGGCATCCCACGGTCGACGGCCTGGCCTCCGCTCTCTCCGCCAGCACGCCGGCGGCCGCACCCGCCACCACGCCGGCCGCCGCACCCGCGCCCGACCAGGCGTCCGTGCGTCCGCCCGCCCCGGCATCGACGCCGCCGACCGCCTCCGTACGCCGGACCGCGGCGCGCGCGGGCTCCGGGCAGTACCTGCTCTGCGCAGTGCTGCAGTTCGCGCTGTTCCTCGGTTACTCGTACCTCGCCGCCCTGGCCGTGGTCCGAGGCCTCCAGTGGGTCGGCGCCGGCACGGGTGTGCTCGACGTCTACCTCCGTTCCGTGGCGGCGGGCGGGGTCGGCTTCGCCGGGCTGTGCCTGGTGCCGATCGTGGCGAAGTGGACCCTCATAGGCCGTTTCACGCCCCGCGAGTTCCCCGTCTGGAGCCTCGGCTACGTGCGCTGGTGGCTGGTCAAGACCCTGATCCGGACGAGCCCCGCCCGGCTGTTCGTCGCGTCGCCCTTGTACGTGGTGTACCTCAGGGCGCTGGGCGCGAACATCGGCCGCAATGTGGCGATCTTCTCCACGCACATACCCGTCTGCGCCGATCTGCTCACGATCGGTGACGGAACGGTGATCCGCAAGGACACGCTGTTCTCCTGCTACCGGGCATACGACGGCCTCATCCAGACCGGCCCCGTCACCCTCGGCCGCGACGTCCTCGTCAGCGCGCAGACCGTGCTCGACATCCACACCTCGATGGGCGACCGGGCCCAGCTCGGGCACGCCTCCGGCCTGCACGCCGGCCAGACCGTCCCCGCCGGTGAGCGCCGGCACGGTTCGCCCGCCGAACCCACCGACACCGACTTCCGTGCGATCGGTGCCGCCGCGTACTCCCCCGCCAGGAAGGCCCGCTACACCGTCGGGCAGCTGCTCGCCCTGCTGCTGGTGTACCTGCCGCTGGCCACCGGAGGCGTCACCCTCCTGCTGGCCGCCCTGCCGGAGCTGCACACACCGGGCGGGGACGCGACCTCGGCGTTCACCAGCGGGACGTTCTATCTGGGTGCGCTGGCCGCGTCCTTCGTCCTGTTCTTCGGCGCGACGGTCGTCGGGCTCCTCGTCCAGGGCACGGTGCCGCGCCTGCTGAGTCTGGCGATCAAGCCGGACACGGACTATCCGCTCTACGGCTTCCACTACGGTCTGCAGCGGGCCGTCGCGCTCCTGACCAACAGGAAGTTCTTCACGGCACTGTTCGGAGACAGCTCCGCGATCGTCCACTACCTGCGCTATCTCGGCTACGACCTGTCCCGTGTCACACAGACCGGCTCGAACTTCGGTTCCGAGGTGAAGCACGACAGCCCGTACTTGAGCTCGGTGGGCACCAGGACGATGGTCGCCGACGGCCTGTCACTCATCAACGCGGAATTCTCCGACACCTCGTTCCGACTGTCCCGGGTCGCGGTCGGAGCCCACAACTTCCTCGGCAACCGCATCGCCTATCCCGCGCGGGCCAGGACGGGCGACAACTGTCTGCTGGCGACGAAGGTGATGGTCCCCATCGACGGAGAGGTACGGGAGAACACGGGTCTGCTGGGATCGCCTCCCTTCGCCATTCCGCGCACGGTGATGCGGGACACCCGGTTCCAGGACCTGGAGAGCGACGGCGAGTTGGGCCGTCGCCTGGCCGCCAAGAACCGGCACAACACCGTCACCGCCGGGCTGTACCTGGCGGCGCGCTGGATCCACCTCTTCGCCATGACCCTCCTCGCGCTGGGTGCCAAGGCCCTGTACCCCACGATGGGTGCTTCGGCGATCGCGCTGGACGCCGTCCTCAGCCTGCTGATCACCGTCGTCCACTTCGCGCTGATCGAACGGGCCACCACGGGGTTCCGGGCGCAGGAGCCGCTGTACTGCTCGATCTACACGCCCTCGTTCTGGCGGCACGAGCGCTTCTGGAAGATCGCGTCGATCGACTACGTGCACGCCTTCGACGGAACCCCGTTCAAGAGCGTCGTGTGGCGGTTGCTGGGTGCCCGGGTCGGCAAACGGCTCTTCGACGACGGCTGTTCCATGCCGGAGCGCACGCTCGTCACCATCGGGGACGACTGCACGTTGAACACGGGCACCGTCGTCCAGTGCCACTCGCAGGAGGACGGCGCCTTCAAGTCCGACCGCACGACGATCGGTGACGGCTGCACGCTCGGGGTCGGCGCTTTCGTCCACTACGGCGTGACGTTGGCGGACCACGTCCGACTCGCCTGCGACTCCTTCCTCATGAAGGGCGAGGAGGTCCCGCGAGGGGCCACATGGGGCGGAAACCCGGCCCGGCAGCTTCCCGACGGTACCCCGCCGCACAGGGCGCGGCCGGCGCATCACCTGTCCGGTGCCGCGACCACGCACGCCCGTCCGGTCGGCGAATTCTGACCGGCGACCGGCCCCCTCCACATCCGTACGAACACAGGAGAGATCCTCATGGCACTCGACACCTCCCCCGACAGAGAGTTCTGGCACGGCGTCCTCGCCGCCGGCAGCGGCTTCGCGCCCCTGCCGCGCTGGACCCAGGTCCCGGTCGCGGGCGCGGCCGCGTACGAGGCTCCGATCCCGTCGGCCCGAGCGGCAGCGCTGCACCGAGCGGCGGACGAGCTGGTGGTGCCCCTGGACCGCGTGTTGCTGACCGCGCACGCGAAGGTGCTGGCCGCGCTGAGCGGCGAGCGGCAGGTCACCACCGGCTACGTCACCGCCGGCGGCCGGCCGCTGCCGTGCACGTTGACGGTCGACTCCGGCTCATGGCGGAGCCTGCTGCGGCACACCGACCGCACCGTCACGGAGCTGCTGGCGCACCAGGACTTCCCCGTCGAGGGCCTCGGGCGCGAACTCGGCCTGGTCGGACCGCCCTTCGAGACCGTGCTGGACCCCACCGGCGACAGCGGCTCCGCGGCCGCCGACGCCGCGCTGTGGGTGGGCATCGCCCACCACGACGACGGCGGGATGACGCTGCGGCTGCGCTACCGGACCGACGTCCTCGACGCGGACTGCGCCGCCCGGATCGCGGGGTACCACCTCACCGCGCTCACCTCGATGGTCGCCGATCCCGATGGCGACCACGCGATGCGGAGCCTGCTGTCGGAGCAGGAGGTCCGGTTCCAGGTGCATGGGCTCGCCGGACCGAGCCGCGACCTGCCCGAGCGCCGCGTGCACGAGCTGTTCGAGCAGCGGGTGCGGCAGCACCCGGACGCCGTGGCCGCCCAGTTCGGCGACCGGACGTGGACCTACGAGGAGCTCAACTCGCGGGCCAACCGGCTGGCCCGCGCCCTGCGGGCCAGCGGGCTGCACCGGGAGGGGGTGGTGGCGGTGGCCATGGAGAGGAACCTGGACTGGCTGGCCGCCACCCTGGCGGTCTTCAAAGCCGGCGGTACCTACCTGCCCGTCGAGCCGCACCTGCCGGCCGAACGGATCGAGGCCATGCTGGCCCGTGCCGGCTGCGGTCTCGTCGTGACGCAGCCCGCCTCCACGGCCGCCGGCACGCCCCTGCGGCAGGCGCTCGCCTCCCGGCCCGCAGTCCGGACGCTGTGCGTCGACACCGCTTACGACCAGGAACGTTCCGGCGTCGATCTCGGCATCGACGTCACACCCGACCAGCTGGCCTACATCTACTTCACCTCCGGCTCGACGGGCGAGCCCAAGGGCGCGATGTGCGAACACCAGGGCATGCTCAACCACCTCTATGCCAAGATCGACGATCTCCGGATCGGCGAAGGGCAGGTGGTCGCCCAGACCGCTCCGCAGTGCTTCGACATCTCGCTGTGGCAGTTGCTCGCCGCGCTGCTGGTCGGCGGGCGGACCCTGCTGATCGAGCAGGAAACCATCCTCGACGCCGCACGGTTCGTCGACACCGTCGCCCGAGGCCGGGTCACCGTGCTGCAGGTCGTCCCCTCCTACCTCGACGTCGTCGTGTCCCATCTGGAGCAACACCCCCGGGCGTTGCCCGACCTGCGGTACGTGTCGGTCACGGGCGAGCCGCTGAAGCGGGACCTCACGCGGCGCTGGTTCGCCGTCCAGCCCGACATCAGGCTCGTCAACGCCTACGGGCTGACCGAGACCAGCGACGACACCAATCACGAGGTCATGGACCGCGTGCCGCACGGCGACCGGGTCCCGCTGGGCCCGCCCGTCAACAACGTGCACCTCTACGTGGTCGACGAGCACCTTCACCCGGTGCCGCTCGGGGCGCCCGGGCTGATCGCCTTCTCCGGGGTCTGCGTGGGCCGTGGCTACGTCAACGCCCCCGAACTCACCCGCCCCACCTACCTCGCCGATCCGCACCGAGCGGGCAACCGCCTGTACCGCAGCGGCGATGTCGGCCGCTGGCTGCCCGACGGCAAGCTGGAGTTCCTCGGCCGCCGCGACAACCAGGTCAAGATCCGCGGGTTCCGCATCGAGATCGGCGAGATCGAGAGCACCCTGCTCCGCGCGCCCGGGGTGCGGGACAGCGCCGTGGTGGTCGCCGAGCGACCGGACCGCAGCAGCCATCTGGTGGCCTTCTACACCGCCTCGCAGCCGCTCGAAACCGGCCTCCTGCTCGACCGACTGGGCGCGTCGCTGCCCTCGTACATGATCCCCTCGACCGTCCACTGGCGGGAAAGCCTCCCGCTGACCGCCAACAGCAAGGTCGACCGGAAGGCCCTGACCGCTCTGGCCGCGCGGCTCCACACCGTCGAGGACGGGGTCGAGACACCGCGTACGCCCGCCGAACTGCGGCTGGCGGCGGCGTGGGCGAGTGTGCTCGGCATCCCGCTGGACCGGATCGACCGGCGGGACAACTTCTTCGACCGGGGCGGCACGTCCCTGTCGTCCGTGCGGCTCGCCGTCACCCTGGACCGCGCCGTCTCCCCGGCGGAAGTCAAACGTCACCCGATCCTCACCGATCTGGCCCGTTTCCTGGACTCGGCGTCCCACCCCTCCCCCGCGGCACCGCCGGCCTCGCGTTGACCGCCGGTCTCTTCTCCGACACCACCGAAAGGACAACGATCATGTCGTTCACCACCCCTGCCCCGATGACCCTCGTCCCCGCGACCGCGTCGACGACCGCAGTCACCTCCGGGTTCCCGATGGACTCGCACCCCGGCAAACCCCCGGTGCTGCACGTCCCCGCGTCCGCGGATCCGGCGGCCTGGGCGGCCGAGCACCGTCACACCCTGCGCGGCCTCGTCACCGAGCACGGCGCCGTTCTCGTACGCGGCCTGGGCCTGAGCGACCGCGCGCAGGTCGGTGCCGTCTTCGGTGGACTGGTCCCCGCCCTGATGCCCGAGACGGAGGCCTTCGCCCCCCGCGAGGCCTACGGCCCCGGTGTGTACTCCTCCACACCGTGGCCGGCCAACCAGCCCATGTGCATGCACCACGAGCTCAGCTACACCCACAGCCCACCCGGTCTGCT
Organism: Streptomyces sp. NPDC048331; assembly: GCF_043201215.1. Taxonomy (NCBI): domain Bacteria; kingdom Bacillati; phylum Actinomycetota; class Actinomycetes; order Kitasatosporales; family Streptomycetaceae; genus Streptomyces; species Streptomyces sp. NPDC048331. Next base: position 295,652 of record NZ_JBICYT010000004.1, read on the forward strand.
GCTCCTGGCTTGCCTGACGGCGCCCACCACGGGCGGCGCCACGGCCCTCGCGGACGCGGCCACCGTCCTGGAGGCGCTGCCGCCCGAACTGGTCCAGCGGTTCGAACAGGAGGGCTGGCTGCTCACCCGTACCTACGGTGAGGACATCGGAGCCTCCTGGGCCGAGGCGTTCGGCACCGACGACCGTGCCGCTGTCGAGGAGTACTGCCGCACCCACGCGATCGAGTACGCCTGGCAGGGCGACGGCAGCCTGCGGACCCGCCGGCGCCGCCCCGCCGTGGTGCGCCATCCGGTCACCGGCCGGCGCTGCTGGTTCAACCAGATCGCGTTCCTCAACGAGTGGACGCTGGAGCCCGAGGTGCGGGAGTACCTCGTCGAGGTGTACGGCCCCGAGGCGCTGCCGTTCAACACCCGCTTCGGAGGCGGCGACCCGATCGGCGAGGACATCGTCGAGCTGATCAACACGGTCTACACCGAACACACCGTCCGCGAGCCGTGGCGGTCCGGTGACCTCATGCTCATCGACAACATCCGCACCGCCCACAGCAGGGAGCCGTTCGAGCCGCCGCGCGAGATCCTCGTCGCCATGGCCGCCCCTGAAGCGAGCACGCGATGAACACGTCCCGTTCCACCACCGAGGAGTCCGCCATGACCGACCTGACCACCGCCACGACCCCGACCCCGATGCCTCCGCCGACGCCCACGCCGACGCCGCTCACCGTGCCCCCGTTCGCGGTGATCCCCGGCGCCCAGGTCCAGCACACCCTGCGGGGCCAGGAGCAGCAGGTCGTGGAGCTGGTCGAGGACACCTACCGTCTGCACGCCGCCGGACAGTCGGTGAACCCGCCGTCGTACTTCCTGCGCTTCCCCGACCGCCCGAGTGCCCGGATCATCGCGCTGCCCGCGTCGATCGGCGGACAGGCTCGGGTCGACGGCATCAAGTGGATCTCCAGCTTCCCCGACAACGTGCAGGCGGGCATCCCGAGGGCCTCGGCGGTGCTGATCCTCAACGACCACGACACCGGCTACCCGTTCGCCTGTCTGGAGAGCTCCATCATCAGCGCCACCCGGACGGCCGCGATGGCCGCGTCGGCGGCCCGCACGCTCAGCCGGGCCCGCGGGACCCGCCCGACCCGCATCGGGTTCTTCGGAACAGGCCTGATCGCCCGGTACGTCCACACGTTCCTGACCGCCACCGGCTGGTCCTTCGACGAGATCGGCGTGCACGACACCAGTGCCGACAGCGCGGCCGGCTTCGACAGCTACCTGCGCTCCGCCCACGACGCCACCACCCGCATCACCGTGCACGACAGCCCCGAGGAACTGATCCGCGCCGGCGATCTGGTCGTCTTCGCCACGGTCGCCGGCCGGCCCCATGTCACGGACCCGGCATGGTTCGACCACAACCCCCTGGTCCTGCACGTGTCCCTGCGTGATCTCGCACCCGAGATCATCCTCGCCTCGACCAACATCGTGGACGACGTCGAGCACTGCCTCAAGGCCGACACCTCGCCCCATCTGGCCGAACAGCTCACCGGTAACCGGGACTTCCTCGCCGGTACGCTGCACGACGTCATGACCGGGCGGGCGGAACTCCCGGAGGACCGACCGGTCGTGTTCTCACCCTTCGGTCTGGGCGTGCTCGACCTCGCCATCGGCAAACACGTCCACGACGAGGTCACCCGGACCGGGCAGCTGAACGTCATCGACGACTTCTTCCACGAACGGCGCCGGTACGGATGAGTGGTCCCCCGGGTGCGCGTCCTACGCGTCCAGCCGCTCGGTGAGGCTGCCGTAGAGCTCGGGGCGGCGGGTGCGCATGAGGCCGAACTCCAGCCAGTCGCGGCGCTGGTCGAGGTCGAGGTCGGCGACGAGGACGGCCTCGCGGTCGCGCGGGGCGCGCAGCATCACGCGGCCGTAGGGGTCGGAGATGAACGAGGAGCCGTAGAAGGTGGAGCGGCCCTCGGTGCCGACGCGGTTGGGCACGACGGCGAAGAGGGCGTTGGCGAGGCCGTTGGCGGTGATGGCGTGCTCCCACAGGGGGCGGGTGTCGAAGCCGGGCAGGTCGATCTCGGAGCCGATGGCGGTGGGGTGGACCAGGATCTCGGCGCCGGCCAGGGAGTAGGCGCGGGCCAGTTCGGGGAACCACTCGTCCCAGCAGGTGGGGAATCCGAGGCGGGCGCCCTCGTGGGTGATGACGGGGAACCCGCTGTCGCCGGGGCGGAAGCACAGGTCCTCGCGGTAGCCCGGGAAGGCGGGGATGTGGTTCTTGCGGGTCCGGGCGATCAGCTTGCCGTCGCGGTCCACGCACACGGCGGTGTTGTAGCCGAGGCCGCCGTCCTCGGCACGCTCGTAGAGGGAGGCGTGGACGGCGATGCCGAGCTCGGTGGCCAGCTCCGCCGCGAGGGCGACCGTGGGGCCGCTCTCCACGTCCTCCAGGTAGCGGGCGGCGCCGTCGGCCATGGGGTCGTCGGTGTTGCAGAAGTAGGGGCTGCGGGTGAGTTCCGGGAGGCAGACGATCGTGGCGCCCTGCACGGCGGCGAGTGCCACGCCCTCGCGGAGCCGGTCGTCGTGCTCGACGGCATCGGCGTACCAGCGCATCTGGACGAGGCCGACGCGCAGCGGTTCGCGTTCGCCGGGCTGGGTGCGGCCCGGGGAGCCGAGGGGGGATCCGTAGGAGGTGAGGAGCGCGTACGAGGTCACGGCGGGCTGCTTTCGAAGGACTGACTGAAATTTCAGTCAGAATGCGGGACACGGAAAGGATCGGTCAAGGGGTGGGCGGTGCGACGCGGCGGACGAGGGCCGGACCGGCCGTGCCGGAACGTTCCGGCACGGCATGAATGTAGACCCTGCCGGAACGTTCCGGCAAGGCCGGTCGGACGTCTAGGATGTGGGCGTGACCCCACCTGCCGTGACCCTGCTCGACGTCGCCCGCGCCGCCGGCGTCTCCAAGAGCACCGTCTCCGACGCCCTCCAGGGCTCCGGCCGGGTCGCGGGAGCCACCCGGGAGCGGGTCCGCGCGGTCGCGGAGCAGCTCGGCTACCGCCCCAACAGCGCCGCTCGCCGGCTGCGCCGTTCCAGCACCGGGGCCGTCGGCCTGCACCTGCCGCAGACCGCGACCCGGCTGGACTACTACATGAACTTGGCCTTCGGCGCCGTCCAGCGCGCCCAGGAGGAGGGGCTCGACGTGGTGCTGCTGGCCCCGGCCGGCGGAGCCTCCGGCCCGCTCTCCTCCCGGGTCGACGGGCTCCTGGTCATCGACCCCGAGGTCGGCGACAGTGCCGTGCCGGGGCTGCTCGACGCGGGCGTCCCCGTCGTCACCGGTGAGCGCTACCTCGGCCCCTCCCCCACCCCCACGGGCGCGGTCGTCTGCGACAACGCCGCCTCACTCACCGCTCTCCTCGACCACGTGCGCGACCGCGGCGCCCGCCGCCCCGCCCTCCTCGCCCCCGAGGGCACCTCGGCCTGGGCCCAGGCCCTGCGCGAGACGGCAGCCGGTTGGGGCGCCGCGCACGGCACCGAGGTCACCCTGCACACGGTGCCGTTCGCGGCGACCTCGACCGACACCGAGGTCGCCACGCGGCGGCTGCTCACGACCGACCCAGGGATCGACGCCGTGCTGTGCGCCCCCGACGGGGCCGCTCCCGGAGCCCTGCGTGCCGCGTCCGATCTCGGCCGCTCGGTGGGCGCCGACCTGCTGGTCGCCTCCTGCGTCGACGGCGCCGCCCACCGCGGCGCGAACCCGCCCGTCACGGCCGTCGACCTGCGCCCGGCCGACTACGGGCGGGCCTGCGCGGCGCTCCTCTGCGACATCCTGGCCGGCCGCGCCGAGCCCGACACCGTCCGCCGCCACGCCTGGGTTCTCGAAACCCGGCCGTCCACCACCGGCCCCCGCTCCTGACCGCCGCGGATCGGACGGTCCGGCAACGCGCCGGAACCGGCGGCCGGTTCGGCCCCGGACGGGGTGCGCGACGCGTCGCCGCGCCTCCTCAGTGGGCGCCGTCCGGGCGCAGTTCGATGTGGTCCGCGGCGAGGTCGACCGCCACCCGGTGTTCCATGCCCAAGGCCTCCAGGAACTTCGGGGGGAGCTGGACGCGCCCGGAGCGGTCGAGGACGACGTACTCGCGTTCGCTGATGGATTCCTCGCCGTGCTCGTCGGTGACCAGGCGGCGCAGGACCTCGCTGCTGGTGCGGCCGTCGCGGATCGCCACGGTCCGGCGGACCTCCCCCGCCACCATCGGGTCGTGCGTCACGATGACCACCGTCACGCCGAGTTCCTTGTTCACCGTCCGGAAGGTCTCGAAGACCGCGGCGGCCGTCTCCGAGTCCAGTTCGCCCGTGGGTTCGTCGGCGAGCAGCACCTTGGGGTCGTTCGCCATCGCCACGGCGATCGCGACGCGCTGCTGCTGGCCGCCGGACAGTTCCGCCGGACGCCGGTGCGCCAGTTCGCCGATCTCGAGGGCCTCCAGGATCCCCCCGACCCTGGCCGCGCGGCGGGCGCTCGCGCCGCGGCGGGGGCTGTCGCCCTTCAACTGCATCGGCAGGGCGACGTTCTGGGCGGCCGTCAGGAAGGGCAGCAGGTTGCGGGCCGTCTGCTGGAAGACGAATCCGACCGCCTCGCGCCGGTAGCGCAGCCGGTCCCGCGCCGACAGTTCCAGCAGGTCGTAGCCGGCGACCGCCGCGCTGCCGGCGGTGGGGACGTCCAGACCCGCCAGGATGTTCAAGAGGGTGGACTTGCCGCTGCCGGAGGCCCCGACGAGTGCCATCAGGTCGCCCTGGTCGACCGTCAGCTCCAGCCCTTGGAGGGCCTGTACCTCGATGCCGTCCTGGCTGAAGATCCGGACCAGGCGGTCGCAGGCGATCGCGGCGTCCGCCGCCCGGGTGCGCGGCTCCGCGGCGGCCGTCGCCCGGCGGCGCAGCTCCTCGTACGTCGGCTGGTCGGTTTTCAACGCTGGTCTCCCGCTCTCAACTCGTTGGTGATCTGCCGTCGCCCGGATGTGGCCGCTTCCATGAACACGGCCGCGGCGACCAGGGCGGCCAGGCCCAGGGCCTGGGTCAGCACGGGCCCCGCCGTGAGCCGCACCCCGTTCGGCACGTGGGCGCCGACCAGCGTGGACAGGTCGATCGCCGGGCCCAGCAGGGCCACCGCGGCGGCCGCCACCAACGCCCCGCCGAGCGTCGCGGCCAGGGTCTGCGGCAAGGTCTCGGCGAGGATCAGCGCCACACCCTGCCGGCGACGCAGGCCCATGGTGCGCAGCCGGGCCAGCAGCGCCGCGCGTTCGGGGACGGCCCGCATCAGCGTCAGCAGGACCGCCAGCAGGGCGAAGCCCGCCGCTCCGGCCATGGAGGCCCAGAAGAGGCGCCCGGCCGAGCGTTGCAGTGGGTCGGAGCCCAGTGCGGTGACGGCCTCGGCGCTGGTGCTCACGGGGAACAACTCGTCGAGCGGGGCCGGGCCCGCGGTGGAACCGGAACCGGGGATCGGGGCCGGGGCCGGGGCGGGGGTCCCGGACGGCGTCGGGAGCTTGGAGCGGACCAGCGCACGCAGCCGGTCCCCGTCGACGTCACCGAGGCCGAGCCACCGGTTCGGGTGGTCGGCGCCGCCCATGAGGTCCGTGGCGACTCCGGTCGGCAGGACCACGGTGGCGGCGTCCCGCGCCGGGTGGGCCGGGGTGCAGTCGATGGTTCCCACGACCCGTACCTTCAGCTCCCGGCCGTCGCCGGGCTGCACCGCGTACGTGCCGCCCTGCACGGCCTGCCGAGCCAGGCTCGCGCTCAGCAGCGCGGGCACCGGGGCATCGGCGCCCGCCGCACCTCCGGTGGCCAGCAGGGCGGGGTCGAAGGATCCGCAGCCGAGCACACGGGACAGCTCCGCGTACGCCCTCGGCTCGGCGACGACCACGGTGACCTGGCTGGATCGCACGGTGGTGCCGTGCAGGGAGGTGTCGTGGTCGATCCACAGCGGTACGGACGTCCGTACGCCGGGCAGCTCGCCCGCGGCCTGCGCGAGCCCGGCCGGGAGCGGGGATTTGCCGAACGCGGAGATCGCCGCGTCGCCGCCGACGGTCAGTCGGGCCACCCCGAGCCGGGAGGAGTCCACGGCGTGCAGCACGGCGGCTCCGAATCCTCCGGTGGTGACGGCCAGCAGGAGCGCGACCATGGGCAGGACGGAGGGTCCGGTGCGGCCGGTGGTCCCCGAGCCGCGGGCGGCCCGCGCGAGTCCGAGGAAGCCGACCAGTCCGGAGCTGCGGCCGGCGGCCCGGGCGAGCCATCCGGTGACCACCGGCTGGAGCCGGGCCAACAGCAGCCCGCCGCACAGGGCGAGCAGCAGCGGGGCCGCGATCAGCAGCGGGTCGAGGTCGCTGCCGGGCGGGGCTACCCCGCGTCGGCGGACCTCCACCACGGCCGCGGCGGTGGCGATGAGGACGAGCAGTTCGGCCACGGGCCTGCGCCACCGCCCGGCCGGGCGGGCCGGAGTCAGCAGTACGGCCGCCCGTACGGGGAAGGCCAGCAGCGCGAGCAGCGCCACGGCCGTGGCCGCGAGCAGTGCGGGCGCGAGCCGGGGGGTGGGCAGCAGCAGGACGGCGAGCGCGGTGGCGGCCGCGGCCGCGGGGAGTACGGTGACGGCGCCCTCGCCGAGGAGCCGGCCGACGATGGCGGCGCGCGAGCCGCCGCGTGCGAGCAGCAGCCGTAGTTCGGCGTCGCGGCGGTCGGCCGCGAGCGCGCCGGCCAGACACAGGACGACGAAGGCGACGCCGCCGACCCCGGCGGGACCGATCGCGGCCAGCGGCGCTGCCGCCTGGGTACGGGCGCGGGCCTCTTCGAGCCGTTCGGGCAGCCACGAGGTGGTGTGCAGCCGCGCGCGCCCCGTCTCCCGGGCGAGGGTGGCGGCCGTGGGCCCGGCGATGTAGGAGGCGATGTCCTGCCTCGTGGCGTCGAGCAGGTCGGCGCGCAGGTGGCCGATGTCCACCGGCAGTCGCCAGAAGTCCTCGGCGACGGTGCGGCTCCAGGTGCTCATCCGGTCGAGGTCCCCGGTGCCGACGAGGGCGTCGACGTCCCAGGCGAGGCTCTCGTTGAAGTAGTGCTCGCAGGCGCGGGCGAGGCACCCCAGGTTGTCCGTCCAGAAGTCGTCGCTCTCGTCGAGGACCGCGTAGAGACCGACGACCTCGACGGAGGGGGTGGCGTCCACGCGGGACTCGGCGGTCAGGACGGATCCGACGCGGGCGCCGAGGGTCGCGGCGGCCTTCTGCGAGAGGACGACCTGCAGCGGCGCCGTCGCACCGGTGGCGGCCTGCGCGGGGGCCGTGGGGGTGCTGCTCGGCCACTTCCCCTCCGCGAGCTTCACGTACTTCTCCGCCTCGCGGACGTGCAGGAGGTTCATGCTGGGCGGCAGGCCGGAGGGTCGGGAGAGTTCCGGATTCGTCAGCGGCTGTCGCTTGGTGGTGCGCGCGCCGTGGACCGTCTCCTCCGGGTCCACTCGGAAGGTGGACCCGGTCGGCCCGAGCAGTTTCTCCAGCGTGGCGTCCAGGGCCTGGGCGCCCCCGGTTTCCGGGGAGGGCGCGGTCACCAGCAGGCTGGTGTCGGCGGTTCCGCGGCGCTCCAGGAAGGACCGCAGGGCCTGGTCGGCGCCCCGGTCCTGGGCGCGCGGCAGCGCGGCGGCCAGCAGCACGGCGACGAACGCCAGGGCGGCGCCGAGCAGGGTGGCCAGCGGCGCCGCCCGCAGCCGCGTCCTGATCCAGGGCGCGGGCCGCGGGGCGGTGGACGAGGGCGGGACGGACGACGGCGCGGTGGCCGTCGGCCGGGTGGCTGACGGCGGGGTGGCGGTCGGCGGGGTGGTCACATCTCCTCCACGGGACGCAGCCGGGCGGCGATGTCGCGGCCGCGGGGGCCGCCGAGCGCGGCCGACAGCAGGGGAACGGCTGCGATGGCGGCGACCGTGAGCACGGTCTGCCAGAACGGCATGTCCACTCGCACGGGTGGGAAGGGCCGCCCGGCGGCGGGTGTCAGCACGACCAGGGGCGCCATCAGATGGACGAGGGCGACCCCCAGACCGGCTCCGACCGCGGACCCGATGGCGATCAGCACCCCGCCCTCGGCGGCGGACGCGAGGGCCAGCGAGCGGCGCGGCGTGCCGAGTGCGAGAAGCACCGAGAACTCCCGGCCTCGGACCCGTCGTTCGGCGGCGGTGGAGGTCGCGAAGCCGATGGCCGCCAGGACCGCGCAGGCGGCGGCGAGGGCGGCCAGCGCGCTCTGCGGGCCGGCGCTCAGCGGGTCGTCGAGCAGCCGCTCGGTGATCTCCTCGCGCAGTTGCACGCGCTCGATCCGGGCGCCGTCGCGCAGCTGGGCCGCCGCTCGGGCCGGAACCGGGTCGGCGGCCGAGTCGGCGGGCAGCCACCACTCGGTGGGCGAGGCCGGTTGCTGACCCACGGACTCCAGCAGGAACCGGCCGAGCACATGCAGGTCGACGGCGAGCGCCGAGCGGCCCACCACCGGGAGGGAGTCCACGGAGGCGGTGATCCGCATCTGGACCGAGGCGCCGTCCAGGGTGACGGGGACCGTATCGCCCACGGAGGCGCCCAGGGACCGCAGGTAGCGGGTGGTGGCGACCGCGGGCACGGCGACGGGGGCCGGCGTGGCAGGGGCCGGGAACACCACGGTGGTGACGCCCTGCAGGGTGCTGAAGCCGCCCCAGTAGCGCAGCCGCAGCAGGTCCGTGGAGCCGGCCGGGACCTGCATCGGCTCGGGGGGCCTCCGGGAGCTCTTCCCCTGGGGGAGGGAGGTCTGCCAGGTCAAGGCGTTCGCCGGTGCGGGGACGGCGGTGGCGGCGCCCTCCGCGGTGTCGGAGACGGCGATCCGGTGCACGGCCAGTTCGCTGCCGTCGCCCGGCTCGTCGCCGTCCCCGGCGTACGAGAGACGGATACCCGCCAGGGTCAGCGGGGTCGCCGCCGAGCCGACCGGGGCTCCGGTCAGGGTGTCGAGGGAGAACGTGAGGGTGGTGTCGCCGGTGGCGGGCAGGGTGACCGAGGCCGTCCCGTACGTCGCTCCGAACCGGTCGCGCAACAGCAGGCTCACGGCGGCCCAGCTCGTCCCCGAGGACCGCACCGACACGTCGAGGTCGATCCGGCGCGGGGAGCCGGGCAGGGCGACGCCGGGGCTCGCGGGGGTGGCGGCGGTGCCCGGGTCACCGGCGGCGAGCGGGGTGAACAGCTCGCTCATGCCGCGCCCGCCGCGCAGGTCCGCGCGCAGCGGGACCCGTTCGCCGGTCTTGACGGCGTCCAGGGCGACGATGTCGGCGGGATTGCCGTCCGGCAGCTTCTGCTCGCGGCGGACCACGGGAACGAGGCGGTCGCCGCCGGGCAGGGCCGCGTAGCGTCCGCCCTGCCCCATCGGGGACATGGTGCTGCCGGAGATCCGCAGGCCACCGGCGGTCGCGAAGTCGGCCTGGTCGCGCTGGGACGCGGACCAGCCGATGTGCTGGCCGAGGGCCAGGATCCCGCTGGCGACGGCGAGTACGAGCAGCAGCACGGGCCCGGTTGCCCGGCCGGGCCGGCGGGCGAGCTGCCAGCCGAAGAGGGCGGGGCCCAGGCTCCGGCCGCGCGCCGCCAGGCGTCCCCCGGCCCGCGCCGCGAACGGCAGCAGGCGCAGGACGAGCAGCGTGCCCCCGCACAGGGCCAGGGCGGGCGCGGCGACCAGGACGGGGTCGACGCCGAGCGCGCCGCCGACGGAGGCGCCGGACGTGGGGGCGTCCGTACCGCCGTACTGCGCGAGTTGCTGGTAGCCGAGGACGGCGAGGACCAGGACGGCCAGGTCGACGCCGGAGCGGGCGGCGCCCGTCACCAGGGCCTGGCGGCTGCCCACGCGGCGCAGTACGGCTGCCGAGGCCCCGCGCAGGACGGAGGGCAGGGTCGTCAGCAGCACGCAGGCCAGGGCGCAGCAGGCGGCGACCGGCCAGACCAGCCAGGTGTCCGGGATGTCCAGGTGGACGCGGCCGAGGGGGCCGAAGCGGCCGAACAGTCTCAGCAGGGGCGGTGTGAGCAGGGGTGCCAGGACGGCCGCGGGCAGGGCGAGCAGCAGCGACTCGGCCGCGGTGAGCGCGCCGAGCCGACGGCGGGAGGCGCCGCGCGCGGTGAGCAGGACGCGTTCCGGTTCCTGGCGGACGGTCAGGATGTGCGACACGAGGAGGAGGGCCGCGGTCGACAGGACGGTGAGCTGGAGGGCGCCCATCAGCAGCGTGGAGCGGGCGACGACCGTGCCGGCACTCAGCTCGGCCAGCAGTTCGGGCAGTTCGGTGGCGGTCCGCAGGGAGCCGACGCGTTCGAGGGTGGCGCTCGCGGGGTCGGTGGCGGTCCGGACGGCCTCGGCCTCGGTGGCGCGGACCGTGCGCAGGTCCGGGGTGAGCAGCGTGAGGCGGTGGTCCTGCAGGAGGCCGCCGGTGGTGAAGGCACTGTCGTCCACCAGGAGCGGGCCGTAGATGGCGAAGGTGTCGGCCTGGACCTCGCGGCCGCCGAGCGGGTCGAGCCGCCAGTAGGCGGCGTCCGGTTCGGCGGCCCGGTACACGCCGGTGATCAGCACGGTCAACGGGGGCCCGCCGAACCGGTCGTCCAGCCGGACCGGTGCGGGCAGTGCGGACTCGGCCAGGCCGAGCCGGACGAGCGCCGCGCGCGGCACGGCCACCTGGGTCGCGGCGGTCGGGGCTCCGGCGCCCCGGGGCGCGGCGACCGGCCCGGGCCACTCACCGGCGAGCAGCTGTACGTGGTCCTTGCCCAGCGCGGCCAGCACGGTGAGGTCGGCGTCGCGGCCGGAGGCGGCGACGCCGGGCAGGCCGTACGACCGGCTGCGGGCCACGCTCTCGGAGGCCACCGGCAGCCGCCCGAACACCTCGTCCGCGAAGGCCCGTACGGACGCGTCGTCCTTGGCGCGGGATTCGGCGGGATGGCCGCTGGTGATCAGGACGGTGGTCCGGGCCTGTTCTGCCCCGGTCAGGGCCCGCCGGAGCCCTTCCTCGCCCACGCCACGGGTGAATGCCGTCAGCGCGGTCAGTGTGGTCGCGGTGATCAGTACGGTGAGCAGCACGGCGACGGCGAGCGGCCATCGCCCGCGCAGTCGGCGCACGACGAAGCCGAGCACGTGTTGAAATCCTCCCCCGTCCGGACCCTCGGTACCGGATAGCGGACGATGTTGTCAGATGTGTGCAAGAGAGGGAAGGGGCTTGCGTGATTGGTGCGGCAGATGCGCAAATGCGATCGGAAAGCTGCAGCGGCAGCGTGTGCGGGACGCGGGGCCGGGCGCCCCGCGTGGACAACACGACGGGGGAACAGACGCGATGAGGCATCACGAGGCACCGGCGACGGTCGCGACGAAGGCACCGCGGGAGCGCGACGGCTCGCCGATCGTGGTCGTCGACGACGTGCACCACAGCTTCGGCAGCGGTCCGCAGGCCGTCCACGCCCTGCGCGGTGTGTCCTTCGAGGTCCGCCGCGGCGAACTCACCGCCCTCAGGGGCCGGTCGGGCTCCGGCAAGACCACCCTGCTCAACCTCGTCGGCGGGCTCGACACCCCGACCGGCGGCCGGATCGCCCTCGACGGCACCGACCTGGCGACCCTCGACGAGTCGGGCCTGCTCGCCCTGCGCCGCGACCGCATCGGCTTCGTCTTCCAGTCCTTCGGCCTGATACCCGTCCTGACCGCCGCCGAGAACGTGGGCGTTCCGATGCGGCTGCGGCGCGTCCCCGCGAAGGTGCGCGAGGAGCGCGCCCGCACCCTGCTGGCCCTGGTCGGGCTCGCGGACCACGCCGAGCAGCGCCCGGGCGAGCTCTCCGGTGGCCAGCAGCAGCGGGTGGCGGTGGCCCGCGCCCTGGCCAACGACCCCGAACTGATCATCGCGGACGAGCCCACGGGGCAGCTCGACTCGGAGACGGGCCGTTCGGTGATGGAACTGCTGCGGGCGGTGGTGCGCAGCGAGTCGGTCACCATCCTGGTCGCCACCCACGACCCGAACCTGATCGAACTCGCCGACCGGGTCGTGGAGCTGCGCGACGGTCGCATCGTGGACGTCGAGCCGGTCGACCCTGCCGACCCGGTCGGCTCATGATGCGAGCGCGTCCTCGCTGCCGCGCTGCCAGTAGGTGACCGTCAGCGAGCTGTCGTAGGAGACGCCGGCGGCCGGGAGGTCCGGGGTCGCGGACGCGCCGCCGTCGCTGAGGGGCGTACGGCCCTGGAAGGCGACCGTGAGCCGGCGGCCGGTCGTCGCGCCCTCGCCGCTCCCGTCGGCCGCCGACAGCAGGACCCCCGCGTATCCCGACTCGCCCGGCGCGAGGGACACCACGGCCTGGGGCCGGGTCTCCGGCCGAGCGGCCGGCACCCACTGCATCTCGTCGAAGCGGAGGACGGGGTGGTACGTCAGATCGCAGGTCTTCGACCCGGTGTTCTTCACCGTGATCAGCATGTGGTTGAGCGGCCGGGGGACGGGCTGCACGGTGACCCGCGTGTTCGCTCCGTTGCACAGGACGCGCTCCCCCGCGCCCGACGGGGCCGGGGAACCCTTGGGGGTCGGGGTGGCCGGGGCGGTCGAGGGAGCGGTCGAAGGGGCGGCGGAGGTCGTGGCGGGTCCACCGGTGGCCACGCCGGCGGAGGCCGAAGCGCTCGGCTCTCCCCCGTCCTTGAAGCCCGTACCGTCCTGGCACGCGGTGAGGGAGAGGACGACGAGGGAAGCCACCGCCCCTCCCGCGAGGCGCCGGAGGGTGTGCGCACGGGAGGTGCGGGCGAGCGGGGTGCCGTGGAACGCGTGCATGACTGACGACCTCTCATCGGGCGTGACCGCAGGGCCGGTCGGGGTCCGTAGGGACCGGCCGCCGGGAGCGGTGTGCTTGGATGACCCCAGCCTGAGCGGTGATCCGTCCCAGCCGCCACATCCGCCGGTCGATCCGGCATGCTGGGATACCGAAACAGGCTCTGAACTGCGGAAACAACCTGTCCCTGGAATGCGGGACAGGCCATGGGGTGGGAGGAACGGTGCCGGAGGGCACAGCTGGACCCGAGTTCGCCGGGCTGCTGCGGGAGTTGAAGGACCGGTCCGGACTCAGTTACGGAACGCTCGCCCGACGGCTCCACATGAGTACGTCGACACTGCACCGCTATTGCAGCGGCGAGGTCGTCCCGGCGGACTACGCACCCGTCGAACGGCTCGCCCGCCTGTGCAAGGCCACCCCCGAGGAACTCCTGGCCCTGCACCGGGGTTGGGTGGAGGCGGACGCGAACCGCCCGCGCAGGGGCACGGACACGAGCGGAGCGGCGGCGACCGAAGCGGCGGCCCAGGCACCCGCCGAGGCGGCGGCCCAGGCACCCGCCGAGGCGGCGGGCGAGGCACTCGCCGAGCCGTCCGCGGTGGCGGTCGAGGCGCCCACCGAGCTCGTGGTGGTGGCCGGGACCGCGCGGTCGCCGGCGCCGGCCCGGCGGCCCCGCTCGCGCAGGGCCCTGCTCGCCGCGGTGGCCGTGCCCGTCGTGGCCGCCGCCACCGCCCTCACGTGGGCGCTCACGCTCGACGGGGACCGGCCGGGGCCGGGCACCGACGTCCGGGACAGCCCCCTCGCCGCCGACCGCACCCCCGGTGCGGAGCAGTCCCCTCAGGACCCCGACGGATCCGCGGTACCCCCGTCCTCCTCCGCGTCGTCGTCACCGTCCGTTTCCGGGCCCTCCGGCTCCGCGCCCGCCGCCCCCGCGGCCGGGGGCGGCGGCGAAAGCGGAGGAGGAACCACGGGCACAAGCGGAACCGGCGGTGGCGGCGCCGACACGGCCGCCGGCGCGCCGGTGAAGGTCACCGTCCGCCCGCACACCTGGGAGGCGCCCTGCGGCCAGCACTACCTGATCGACAAGCCCCCGGCCCAGGTGGGACCACCCCCCGTGGAACGCGACGCGCCCGCCTGGGTCGCGGCGGCCGGGGCGGTACCCGCCGGCGAGCAGTACGTCACCCTCACCCTGCAGGGCTCCGGCAAGGACACGGTGGTTCTGGACGGCCTCACCGTCCGTACGGTCGCCAAGCGCGCTCCGCTGCCCTGGAACGACTACGCCATGGGCTACCCCGGGGTGGGGTGCGGCGCGGGCGTCCCGACCCGCTCGTTCGACGTCTCCCTCGACTCCGCGCGCCCGGCCGTCGTGCCCATGGAGGGTCAGTCGGGCTTCCCGTTCTCGGTGAGCGAGTCGCAGCCGGAGGTGTTCCACATCCTGGCCGCCGCCTCCGCCCACGACGTGAGCTGGTACCTGGAGCTGTCCTGGTCCAGCGGCTCCCGCCACGGCACGCTCGCGATCGACCACAACGGCCGGCCCTTCCGTACCAGCGGACGCGACGGCAGGCCCGGCTACGAGTTCCCCCTCGGCGGCGAGGGCTGGGTCAGGGCGGGCACGGTCTCCTGACCCCCGCAAGGTCTCCGCACGGCAGGCCGTCGACCAGGAGCGACCGGGCGGGTACCCGGAGCGCCGGCCCGCCACGTCCCGGAGCGGTCCGGAGCGATCGCCCCTACGATGGGCGGGAACCGGTGCGGGCGGCCGGCCGGCCGCCGGCCCAGAACACTCGGGTGGAGACGACGTATGGCACAGGCCGCCGACACAGCGCGGACCGTCATCCTGACCGTGGACGACGACCCTGGGGTCTCCCGGGCCATCGCCCGTGACCTGCGGCGGCGCTACGGCGCCGAGTACCGGATCGTGCGCGCCGAGTCCGGCGAGTCCGCGCTGGACGCGCTCCGCGAGCTGAAGCTGCGCGGCGACCTGGTCGCGGTGATCCTCGCCGACTACCGGATGCCGCAGATGAACGGCATCGAGTTCCTCGAACAGGCCCTGGCGGTGTACCCCGGCGCCCGGCGGGTGCTGCTGACCGCGTACGCCGACACCAACGCGGCGATCGACGCGATCAACGTCGTCGACCTCGACCATTACCTGCTCAAGCCCTGGGACCCGCCGGAGGAGAAGCTCTACCCGGTCGTGGACGATCTGCTCACGGCCTGGCGGACCAGCGACTACCGTCCGGTCCCCGCCACCAAGGTGGTGGGGCACCGCTGGTCGGCGCGTTCCTCGGACGTCCGGGAGTTCCTGGCTCGCAACCAGGTGCCGTACCGCTGGTACTCCTCCGACGAACCGGAGGGACGGCGGCTGCTGGAGGCGGCCGGGGCCGACGGCCGACGTCTCCCGCTGGTCATCACGCCCGAGGGCACCGCGCTGATCGAACCGGAGGCGCCCGAGCTGGCCGCCCACGTGGGCCTCGCGACGACGCCGGCCGCCGACTTCTACGACCTCGTCGTCATCGGCGGCGGCCCGGCCGGGCTCGGCTCGGCGGTGTACGGGGCCTCCGAGGGGCTGCGTACCGTACTGGTCGAGCGGTCGGCGACCGGCGGACAGGCCGGGCAGAGCTCCCGCATCGAGAACTACCTCGGCTTCCCGGACGGCGTGTCCGGTGCCCAGCTCACGGAGCGGGCCCGCCGTCAGGCCGGTCGGTTCGGCGCCGAGATCCTCACGGCGCGCGAGGTCACGGGGCTGGAGGTGAACGGAGCGGCGCGCATCGTCCGCTTCTCGGACGGTTCGGCGATCGCCGCCCACAGCGTCATCCTGGCGACCGGCGTGTCGTACCGGCAGCTCCGCGCCCCGGGCTGCGACCAACTGACCGGCTGCGGGGTGTACTACGGCTCCTCGTTGACCGAGGCGGCCTCCTGCCTGGGGCAGGACGTGTACATCGTGGGCGGCGCCAACTCGGCCGGGCAGGCGGCGATGTACCTGGCGCGGGGCGCCAAGTCGGTGACGCTGCTGGTGCGCGGGGAGTCCCTGAACGACTCGATGTCGTACTACCTGATCCAGCAGATCGAGGAGACTCCGAACATCACCGTGCGCACCCGGACGGTCGTCGAGGCGGCGCACGGCGAGGGGCACCTGGAGCAGTTGACCCTGCGGGACGTGGACGGCGGAGCGAGCGAACTCGTCGACGCGCAGTGGATGTTCGTGTTCATCGGCGCGGCCCCGCTGACCGACTGGCTGGACGGTACGGTGCTGCGCGACGAGCACGGTTTCATCCTGGCCGGACCGGACCTGACGGCGGACGGGCGCCCGCCGGCCGAGTGGGGACTGGACCGGCCGCCCTACCACCTGGAGACCAACATTCCCGGTGTGTTCGTGGCGGGCGACGCACGCGCCCAGTCCGCGAAGCGCGTCGCCTCCGCCGTCGGAGAGGGAGCCATGGCCGTCATGCTCGTCCACCGGTACCTGGAGCAGTCATGAGCGGACAGGCCATGCCCTGCAGCCCGCAGGAGATCGCCTCGTTGTTCCTGTTCGAGAAGTTGACCCCCGAGCAGCTCGGGCGGCTGTGCGCCGAGGGGCGGGTGGAGCGGTTCGAAGCCGGACCGGTGTACACCGAGGGCGGCACCGCCACCTGCTTCTACGTGATGATCGAGGGCACGGTCGTACTGTCCCGGCGGGTCGGCGGCGACGACGTCGAGGTGAGCCGGACCTCGCAGCGCGGCGTGTACGCGGGGGCGATGCAGGCGTACCTGGGCGAACAGGTGCCGCAGGCGTACACCAACTCGATGCGGGTGACGGAGCCGACGCGGTTCTTCGTGCTGCCCGCGCAGTCGTTCGCGGACATCATGCGGGAGTGGTTCCCGATGGCGGCACACCTGCTGGAGGGACTGTTCTTCGGCTCCAAGAACACCCAGCGGGCCATCGGGCAGCGCGAACGGCTGCTGGCACTGGGGTCGTTGTCGGCCGGCCTCACCCATGAACTCAACAATCCGGCGGCGGCGGCCGTCCGGGCCACGGCGACACTGCGGGAGCGGGTCGGCAAGATGCGGCACAAGCTGGCCCACATCTCCCAGGGCCAGTACTCGCGCGAGACGATCGCCGACCTCATCGAGATCCAGGAGCGGACCGTCGAGCGCGTCGCGAAGGCGACGGCGCTGAGTCCGTTGGAGGCCTCCGACCGGGAGGACGAGCTCGCCGACTGGCTGGACGAGCACGGCATCGCGGAGGGCTGGCGGCTCGCCCCGACGTTCGTGCAGGCCGGGCTGGACACGGACTGGCTGGAGCAGGTCGCGGCGACCGTGGCCGAGGAGATCCTGCCGTCGGCGATCGGCTGGCTCAACTACACGGTCGAGACCGAGTTGTTGATGGACGAGATCGACGACTCCACCACCCGCATCTCCCACCTCGTGGACGCGGCCAAACAGTACTCGCAGCTCGACCGAGCCCCGTATCGGGTCGTCGACGTCCACGAACTCCTCGACAGCACGCTGCTGATGCTGTCCGGCAAGATCGGCTCACGGGTGCGGGTGGTCAAGGAGTACGACCGCTCCGTACCCGACGTGCCCGCCTACCCGGCGGAGCTCAACCAGGTGTGGACCAACCTCATCGACAACGCCGTGTTCGCCATCGGGAGCACCGGCGCGCAGGGCACGCTGACGGTCCGGACCGCGCGCGAGGGCGACCGCCTGCTCGTGGAGTTCGGAGACACCGGACCCGGCATCCCGGCGGACATCCGCAGCCGCATCTTCGACCCCTTCTTCACCACCAAGCCGGTCGGCGAGGGCACAGGTCTGGGCCTCGACATCTCCTGGCGGATCGTCGTCAACAAGCACCACGGCAGCCTCCAGGTCGAGTCCGCCCCCGGTGACACCCGGTTCCAGGTGCTGCTGCCCCTGACCGCCCCGGCCCCCGAGACCGAAGCAGAAGCCGAAGCCGCGACCGAAACAGCTGAGGAGCGCGCATGAGCGAGATCGAGGGAATCGACCCGGGCGCCGCGCCCACCGGCACCGGCTGCGTCGAGTGCGACGAGCTGGGCGGCTGGTGGTTCCACCTGCGGCGCTGCGCCCAGTGCGGCCACATCGGCTGCTGCGACTCCTCCCCGGCCCAGCACGCCACCGCCCACTGGAAGTCCACCGGCCACCCCCTGGTGCAGAGCTTCGAGCCGGGTGAGGACTGGTTCTGGAACTACGCCACGGACGCCCTGTACGACTCCGGCCCCGAACTGACCGCCCCCCGCGACCACCCGGCGGACCAGCCGGCCCCGGGCCCGGCCGGCCGGGTACCCGAGGACTGGACCCGGCGCCTGAACCGCTGACCCGCGACCCCGCCGGGCGGCGCCGGCGGGGTCGCGAGGGTGCGACGGTTCGCTCAGGCCCCGTCGCCGACGGGCGGCGTCCATACCGTGCCGCGGGCCTCGTATTCGAGCATGGTCTCCACGCTCGTCGCCACCTCCGCACCGAGTTCGCGGCGTACGAGCCACAGTGCGAGGTCCAGCCCGGAGGTGATGCCGCCGGCGGTGACCAGGTCGCCGTCGTCCACCACACGACCGTTCTTCAGGAGGCCGCCCCGCTTCTCCAGGTCGGGCCGCGCCTTGTGGTGGGTGGTGCAGGGGCGGTTCGTGGTGAGGCCCGCGGCGGCCAGCAGCATGGTGCCCGTACAGACGGAGCTGACGGTGAGGCCGGGGCGTACGGCCGCGGCCAGTTGCCTCGGGAGGACGCCGCCGCGGATCTCGGCCCATACGCCGGGGCTGTCACGGCGGGCGTATCCGCCGCCGGGCACGAGGAGGATGTCCGCGGCGCGCGGATCCCAGCCGTGCTCGACGGTCACGCGCGTGCCGTAGGCGGCCCGCACGACCCCCGGCCCGGAGGTGGAGACGTAGCGGACGTCCACCTGCCGGCCGGTGAAGAACCGCGCCGCGCAGAAGACCTCGTAGGGCGCGGCGAAGTCGAGCTCCTCCACACCGTCTACAGGACCACGTGGACGCGTAACGGCCCCGCCGGCTTCCCGACGAGTCGCGGTTCCGCCGCCGCGGCCACCCCGGCGGCGCTCGCGAACGCGGCCGCGGCGCCGACGGCGACCTGGGCCCGGAGCACGTTCCTGCGGTTCATCCGACGGTTCCTTCCGTTCAGCGCGGCTGAGCCCCGGTGACCGGCCCGCCGCTCTCCAACAGGAGTCGGGACGGCCTCCGGCCGGGTTCCCGGGCCACGTTGTGGCGGGCACCACAGCGGGGTGTCACATCCGGCGGGCCTGTCCGGTCCCTGCTGCGGAAGGCGCCCTGCGAAGTCGACCGACGAAGGAGACGCTCATGAAGACCTTGCTGGTGTGCACGTCCGTGTCCCACGGCAACACCCGCCGCGTCGCGGCGGCGATGGGAGAGGTGCTCGGCGCCCGTGTGGTCACGCCGGAGGAAGTATCGACCTCGGAGCCGGGGGGCTACGATCTGGTGGGCTTCGGCTCCGGTGTGTTCTCCCGGCGGATGCACCCGGACCTGCTCGGTTTCGTCCGTGCGCTGCCGGCGTCCTCGGGGCGAGCCTTCGTCTTCGCCACGAGCGGTCTGCCGCCATGGACGAGCGCGCCGTTCACCCGCCCGGCGGTACGGCTCCTCGAAGGCAAGGGCTACCAGGTCGAAGGCACCTTCACCTGCCGCGGGTTCGACACGTGGGCCCCGTTCAAGCTGGTCGGCGGCATCAACAGGCGGCGTCCGGACGGGGACGACCTGGCCGCCGCCCGCGCGTTCGCCGAGGGCCTACGGCTCGGCCGATGACCGGGCGGCCGGGGTGCGGGAGGCTTGCGGTGACCGGGTACGCCGCTCCTCCCAGCCCCGTGCCGCTACTGCCCGAAGGCGCCGTGTCGGCCCGCTCCGGCGGCGAACCGGCCCGCGCCGGCCTGCGTCTCGCCCGCGGTCAGTGGCACCATGCCGTGCCGGCACTCCCCCGCCAGTGCGTCCTCCTCGGACAGTCCGTGCTGTTCCAGGACGGACAGCCGGTCGTGGCGCAGGCAGATCCGGGGGAATCCGGCGATCTCGCGAGCCAACTCCTCGGCTGCGGTCCTCGATCCGCCCGCCGGGACCACACGGTTGGCCAGCCCGATCCCGTGCGCCTCGGACGCCGATACCGGACGGCCCGTCAGGATCAGGTCCATGGCCCGGCTCTCGCCGATCAGGCGGGGCAGCCTCACCGTACCGCCGTCGATCAGGGGGACGCCCCAACGGCGGCAGAACACCCCGAACACCGCGTCCTCCTCCACCACCCGCAGGTCGCACCAGAGCGCCAGCTCCAGGCCGCCCGCCACCGCGTGCCCCGCGACGGCCGCGATCACCGGCTTGCCGAGCCGCATCCGGGTGGGCCCCATGGGTCCGTCGCCGGAGGCGAGCACCTGGTTGCCGCGCTCGGTGCCGATGGCCTTGAGGTCGGCGCCCGCGCAGAACGTACCGCCCTCGCCCCAGAGCACGGCCACGGCCGCGTCCTCGTCCGCATCGAACTCCCGGAACGCGTCGGCCAGTCGTGCCGCCGTCGGCCCGTCCACGGCGTTACGTACCTCTGGCCTGCTCAGGATCACCGTGTACACGGGGCCGTCCCGCTCCACGCGTACCGAGGCCCGCTCGTCCGCCATGCCCGTTCCTTTCCCGCTCGCCGATCTCCATGGTGGGGTGGGGTGGCCGCCGCGCGCGGGACCCCGGACGCTCAGCCCGGCCGGCCCACGTCAGCTGGGGAGCAGGGCGGGCCCGTCGGGCCGCCGGGCGTCACGAGCGCGGTCTCGTAGGCGAAGACGACGACCTGCGCGCGGCTGGAGAGCCCCAGCTTGGCCATCGCGCGGTTGAGGTGGGTCTTCACGGTGGCTTCGCTGATGAAGAGTTGCTCCGCGACTTCCGTGTTCGTCGCACCCGTGGCCACGAGTCGCAGCACATCGCGCTCCCGGCCGGTCACGGTGTGCCATTCCGGGGCGATCACCCCCGGTGATGTCGGCCCGGGACGGTACGCCTCGATCAGGCGTCTGGTGACGGTCGGCGCGAAGAGCATGTCGCCCGAGGCGACGGTGTGGACGGCGGCGACCAGGCGTTCGGGAGGGGTTTCCTTGAGCAGGAACCCGCAGGCCCCGGCACGCAGGGCGTTGTAGACGTATTCGTCGAGGTCGAAGGTGGTCAGCACGAGAATCTTCGGCGGTGTGACACCCGCGTCACCCGCCCGGCGAAGGATGCGTTCCGTCGCGGTGATGCCGTCGGTACCCGGCATCCGGAGGTCCATGAGGATGACATCGGGGGCGGTGGCCTCGGCCAGTCGGAGGGCTTCTTCCCCGTCGCGGGCCTCGCCGACCACGCACAGCCCCGGAGCGGCGTTCAGCAGAGCCACCAGTCCGGCACGGATGAGTAGTTGATCGTCGACCACCAGTACCGTCGGCATCGGGGAATGCGGTCCTCATCGGATAGGGACGTCCCCGGAGCCCGGGGCCGGCAGACCACCCGGCCGGTCACCGGTGGTGGGGGCCGGAAGGGTGAGTCGCACCTCGAATCCGCCGAGGGGGCGGGGGCCGGCGGTGACCGACCCGCCGTAGATCTTCGCGCGCTCTCTCATACCGATCAAGCCGTGACCAGGTGACATCTCCTGGTTTGGCTGGAACTTGTCGCCCTCGTCGTTCATCACGCGCACCACGATGGTGCGGCGTTCGTAGCGGATGGTCACGGCCGCCCTGGTCGGTCCCGCGTGCTTGAGCACATTCGTCAGCGCCTCCTGGACCACGCGGTACACGCACAGGGCCATGCCCTGCGACAGCCGGGGCGGGGAGCCCGTGACCTCCAGGGTGACCTCGACCCCCGCGCCGCGCACCCGCTCCAGCAGTCGTTCCAGTAGGTCGATCCCGGGGGCCGGGGCGTGATCGACGCCGTCCTCCAGCGCGTGCGCGCCGCCGGGGACGGTTCCCGCGTCCCCCTGTTCCTCCTGGCCGACCCTCAGGAGTACGAGCATCCGGCGCATCTCCTCCAGCGCCTCCCGGCTGGTGTCGGCGATGGTGTCCAGGGCCCGGCGGCTCGCCGCCGGGTCCGTGGGGAACACGTACGAGGCCATGCCCGCCTGGAGCGAGATGACCGACATGTGGTGGGCGACCACATCGTGCAGTTCCCGCGCGATGCGCACCCGCTCCTCCGTGAGCGCCTGGAGGGCCTTCTCCTCCTGCTGTCGACGCAGTTGGAGGGTCAGTTCGGCGAACTGCCTGTTCCGTTCGGCGAGCGCTCCCGAGCCGCGTCCGACCACGAACACGACGGCCGGGAACAGGACCGCCTGGGCGAGGACGGTCGGCATCGAGCTGTGCTCGATGTTGCCGATCCCGGCGTACACCCACACTCCCCCTACGACGGCCGCGCAGACGAGCGCGGTGGGGAGGCGACGGGTCGCCGCCACCGTGTACAGGCCCAGGAGCGCCGGCATCGAATTGACCACCGGCCAGTACCCGCAGGCGATGAACAGGACCCACAACACACAGGCGGCGGCGAACACCACGACGGGCGCGAGCCGGCGGGCCACCATGACCAGACCGACCAGAGCGGTCAGGACCGCCCCCAGCACGTCCACCGACCGCCATCCGGTCGGCGGCCGCTCCTGCCCCAGCAACAGGCCGGCACCGATGTAGCCCAGTGCGAGCAACAGGTCGGTGAGCAGCGGGCGGTGCCTTCCGCCGAGCCTGTCGAGAAAACCCGATCCAGCGTGCATCGGCGCAGCCTACGGGCCATCGGGCGGCGGGGCCATGCGCCTGAGGCGGGACCGGGCCCTACCGCGCCCGCAGGGTCCCGCTACCGCCGTGGTTGCAGGTCGGCCGCCCGCCACCCGTCCCGGGTGGAGAGTCGAATCATCCGGGCGCGGGCCGCCGGGCGGCCCCCGGCTCGCCTAGCTTTCTGTCGGGCCGACCGCCGGAGCGCAACGGGGTGGCGGCGGCCCGTCGACCTCCGATTCCCTGAGAAAGGGAGACACAGCCATGACCACTCCTGTGCAGCGCACGCTTCTCGGAGCCGCCGCCGTCGCCTCGGCCCTCGTCATCGGGCTCGCGGGTACCGCGAGCGCGGCCACCATGGGCTTCCACCAGACCTCGACCAGCGGCAAGGCCGAGATCAGCGGCACCTACGAGTACCACGTGTCGGGGTCCGTCCCGGGAACCCAGGAGAAGATCTACTCCGGGTCGTTCAAGGGCGCGACGGCCAAGGACAAGGTGGCGGGCGACGGTTACGAGGCCGTCCTGGCCCTGGCCTACCAGGACTGGAAGGACGGTGCCTGGCACCGTGTGACGAACCATGTCGCGGTCGTCAACGGCTCGAAGAGCTGGACCTTCAAGAACAAGAAGGACGTGAAGGCGTACGCCTGCGACCGCAAGGTCGGCACCAGCAAGCTGCTGAACTGCCGCGCCGCCTGGTAGGCCGCTTCCGCCACAGCCCGAAGGGCGGGTCGTCACCCCTGTGACGGCCCGCCCTTCGGTGCTTCAGGAGGCGCGTCCGGACGTCCGCGCGGCGCGCCTCGACACGGTTCCGCGCCCGGTCACGCCTTGAGGGCCCGCCCCGCCACGGCCAGGGCGAGGCGGCGGGGGACCAGGGCGGACGCCGTGGCGTTGAGCCGGTTGGTGAGGCCGACGACGATGCTGGCGGGGGTCCTGCCGCGTTCCAGCGCCCGGCGCGTCGCGGTGACGACCTGCTCCGGGGTGGCCATCCGGCCCACGGCGGCGTCCCGGCTGCCGACGACGTCGAAGAACTCGGTGCGGACCGGCCCCGGCGAGACGGCGAGCACCCGCAGGGAGGAAGCGCGGGTCTCGTACGCGACCGCCTCGGTGAAGTTCAGGACGAAGGCCTTCGTGGCGCCGTAGACCGCCATCGCCGGGGTCGGCTGGTAGGCGGCCGCGCTGGCCACGGTGACGAGGGCGCCCCGGCCGTCGGCCGTCAGGGCGGGCAGGAACTCTCGGGTCAGCTCCGTGACGGCGAGCACGTTGAGCTGGATCATCTCGCTGATCCGGCCGGGGTCCTCGTCGGCGAAGGAGCCGTGAGTGCCGAAGCCCGCGTTGTTGATCAAGGTGTGGACCGGTACGCCGAGTGCGTCGAGCTCCGCGCGCAGCGCTGCCGCGGCACCGGGCCGGGCGAGGTCCACGGCGATCGGGCGGGCCGTGATCCCGTGGCTGCGCTCCAGGTCCGCCGCCAGCTCCTGGAGCCGGTCGACGCGCCGGGCGACGAGGACGACGTCCGCTCCGCGCCGCGCCCACTGCCGGGCGAACTCGACACCGAGGCCTGCACTCGCCCCGGTGATCAGGGCTGTGGTTCCGCGGTATGTCATAGACATGGGTCGGGCTCCGTTCCGGGACTCCGGTCGATGGTCGATACTTGAATGTAGGCAGAGCAAACATTGTTGTCAATGACAACATCAGAGGAGGGAATCGCCTTGGCCGACGCCGACGCGCCTTATCACCACGGCAATCTCAGGGAGGCCCTGCTGGCACGCGCGGAGGACGTGCTCGCGTCCTCGGGGGCGGACAGCCTCTCCCTCCGCGCGCTCGCGCGGGACCTCGGTGTGAGCCACGCGGCACCGGGCCGCCACTTCCGTGACCGCCAGGCGCTGCTGGACGCGCTCGCCGTGGGCGGCTTCACCCGCCTCAACGCACGCCTCCGGGCCGCCGTGGGCGATGCCGGACCCGTCACCGCCCGGCTCGCCGGCATGGGCCGCGCGTACATCGACTTCGCCGTCGCGCACGCCCCGCTGCTGAGCCTGATGTTCACGGCCAAGCACGCCGACCGGTCCAGCGACGAACTGCGCGCACTCGGCCACCAGAGCCTGGAGATCGCCGCCGAACTGATCGCCCTCGCCCAGCGGGAGGGCGTCGTACGGCCGGGCGACCCGGCCCGGCTCGCCCAGGTCGCCTTCTCCGTGGTGCACGGCCTCGCCGCCCTGGCCGTCGGCTCCCTCCTCGAGGACACACCGCTGGAAGAGGCGACGGACCTCGCCCTCGACATCCTGCTCACCGGCCTCGGCACACCCGGTCGCACCGCGTAGGGGCGTCCGGCCGCCTCCTTCGCGACTTAGCGCATTTCCGCCTGCCGCGCCACCGGCGCGCGAAGGGGTGCGGCCGGAACCGATCGGAACGTGCCCCTGCGTTCCCGCGCGAAAAACGGCGCCGTCAGGCCGCCGACCTCCCGTTACGTCGGCACGGACCGTACGTCGGCCCCTTTTCCCGCCGAAATCCGGCGTCATCGATGGCGCATAACGGTTCCTCCGGTCCGATGAACTCCAACGAAAGCTCACATGCGGGAAGTTGGGCGTAGTTATGCTCCCGCCCACCGGTCAGAAGGCCCCCCTTTTCGATAGTTCGAGGACGCCGATGGAGCAAAGAGGTACTCCCCCCGAAAGTCCCCCCCTGGAGGGAAGAGCAAGCCGAATGCTGCCCGCGATCGCGGTCGTGGCCGCCGCCTGCCTGGTGGGAGCGCTCGCTTCCGCATCGGCGCCGCTCGGCACCGCCCTGATCGCCGTCGGCGCCGTGTGCACCGCGGCGGCCTTCGTCGAAGCGAGACGGCGCGGGCGCGCGCTCGCCGCCGGGCGCGCCCAGGTCGCGGCCCTCCAGCACGCGCTGGCCCGGCAGGAGGTCGAGGCCGCCCGGCTCTCCGAGTCGGTGCTGCCCGAGGCCATCGAGCGACTGCGCAAGGGCGAGCTGGCCGAGGAGGTACTGACCGCCCTGGGCGGGCGCGGCGGCCGCGGCACCCGCTGGGGCGACGACGAGGCCCTGACACCGCGCTTCAGGGCCGCCCTCCAGGCCGTCCTGGCCCACGTCATCGACGCGGTCGACAACGAGGAGAGCCTGCGCGACTCGGCGCAGCGTGCCTTCGTGAACGTCGCCCGCCGCGTGCAGGCGATCGTCCATCAGCAGGCCCACGAGATGCGCGAGATGGAGGACCGGCACGGCAGCAACCCGGACGTGTTCGGCGACCTGCTGCGGCTCGACCACGGCACCGCCCTGATCGGCCGGCTCGCCGATTCCATCTCGGTCCTCGGTGGCGCGCGCCCCGGCCGCCAGTGGAGCCGGGCCGTCACCCTGTACAGCGTGATGCGCGGCGCGATGTCGAGGATCATCGACTACCAGCGCGTGGAACTGCACTCGGTCTCCGAGGTCGCCGTCGTCGGTCCGATCGTGGAACCGCTGATCCACACCCTGGCGGAGCTGCTGGACAACGCCACCCGGTACTCGCCCCCGCACACCCGGGTCCACCTGACCGCCGTCGAGGTGCAGTCGGGCATCGCCGTCGAGATCGAGGACGGCGGCCTGAGCATGAGCGAGGAGGCGCGCAGCCGCGCGGAGAAGATGCTCGCGCAGGCGCAGTCCGGGATCGACCTCAACGACCTGGGCGAGACGCCGCGGCTGGGGCTGGCGGTGGTCGGCCGGCTGGCGCAGGCGTACGGGTTCCAGGTGTCCCTGCGCTCGTCCGCGTACGGCGGCGTCCGCGCCGTGGTGATCGTGCCGCAGCACCTGATCACCACGGCCTCCTCCGCGACCGGTCTCGCCCACGGCATCGGCTCCTCCTCGGGACCCAGGGCCGTGGCCGCCACCCCGCGCGAGCACCCCTTCGACCGCTCGTCGGCGGGCGTGGGCGTGCCCCGGCCGGCTCCGGCTCCCAGGCCGGCGCCCGTGAGCGCCGGGCAGCCGGAGACCGCCGCACGTACCTCGACCGGCCTGCCGCAGCGACGTCGGAAGGACCGTGTGGCCACCTCCGAGGCGCGGCCGGCCCCGGAGCCCCGGTCGGCCGACGACGGCGGCCCCGGGATGTGGCTGGAGGCGTTCCACAGCGGATTGTCCGGCACGCCCGGCCACGATGCGCCGGGTACCGAAGGCACGTCGGGTTCAGCCACCAAGGGGGCGTAAGCAGTGATGACTCAGCGAATCAGCAGCATGGACTGGATGCTCAAGGACCTGGCCGCCGGAGTGCCGCAGACGCGGCACGTGATCGTCCTGTCCGCGGACGGTCTGTGCGTGGCGCAGTACGGGGCCGAGACCGACACGGCCGACCGCCTGGCGGCGGCCTGCGCGGGCCTGCAGAGCCTGGCCGGAGCGGTGGCCGCGGAACTGCCCCGCTCGGAGGGCCGGATGCGTCTCGTCGTGATCGAGATGGACGGCGGGTTCTTCTACCTGATGGCCGCCGGCGACGGCTCCTACCTCGCGGTCCTCGCCGACGAGGGCGTGGACGCCGGCCTGATGGGCGCACAGATGCGGAACCTGGTGACCCGAATGGGGGACCACCTGAGCAGCCCGCCCCGACATGACGGGCAGCCCGCGTGAATGAGCCACCCACAAGCTGGGAGGACGGCAGCCCCGAACGGCTCTACGTCATCACCGGCGGACGCAGTGGACCCTCCACCGCCGTCCATCTGGACCTCGTGACCTTAGTCGTGGCCAAAGGGTCCGCCCGGCCCGAGATGCAGCCCGAGCAGGCGGCCATCCTACGGATGTGCCAGTCACCGCTGTCGGTGGCCGAGATCGCCGCGTACGCGAGCCTGCCCGTGAGCGTCGTCACCGTGCTGGTCGGGGACCTGATGGCCGCTCAGCGCGTGTACGTCCGCCCGCCCGTTCCCGCCGCGCAGCTACCCGACCTTGCTCTGATCGAGGCAGTGATCGATGGACTTCAGAAGCTCTGACCCGCCCGCCGGGCCACGCCCGGCGGACATACTCCCGCAGACCGCCGCGGCCGCCGTGAAGATCGTCATCGTCGGCGGATTCGGTGTGGGCAAGACGACGATGGTCGGTGCGGTCAGCGAGATCAAGCCGCTGACGACCGAGGAGACGATGACCAGGGCCGGTGTCGGCGTCGACGACACCTGGGGCGTGGACCGCAAGATCACCACCACCGTCGCCATGGACTTCGGCCGCATCAGCATCAACGACGAGCTGGTCCTCTACCTGTTCGGCACCCCGGGCCAGGAGCGCTTCTGGTTCCTGTGGCGCGGGCTCTTCGAGGGCGCGCTCGGAGCGGTCGTACTCCTCGACACCCGCCGCCTGGAGATCAGCTTCGATGTCATCGGACGGTTGGAGGAGCGGGGCGTGCCCTTCGTCGTGGCCGTCAACTCCTTCCCCGGCGCACCCGAGCATCCGCTGGAGGAACTGCGCCAGGCCCTCGATCTGCCCCCCGCCGTCCCGATCCTCGTCTGCGACGCCAGACGACGGGACTCGTCCCGCGATGTCCTGCTGACCCTCATGCGCTACCTGCACTCCCAGGCAGCCACCCAGGAGGCAATGTGAGCACCACCCCCACCCCACCGCCCGAGTGCCCCGCCCACGCGGCGGCGGCGACCTCGGGCGGTCTCTACCGGCTCCACGGAGCGGAGGCCCAGGCCGATCCCCTCGCGCTGTACGAGAAGCTGCGGGCCGAACACGGGCCGGTGGCCCCCGTCCTGGTGAGCGGTGACCTCCCGGCCTGGCTGGTCCTCGGCCACCGGGAGAACCTGGACGTGGCGCGCACGTCCTCGCGCTTCGCCCGTGACCCGCGGGGCTGGCGCGACATGCGGGAGGGCCGGGTACCGGCGGACACCCCGCTCGGTCCGATGGTCTCCTGGGTACCGGTGTGCAACTTCACCGACGGTCCCGTGCACGAGCGGCTGCGCTCGGCCGTGGTGGAGTCCCTGGAGCGCTTCGACAAGCGCGGCATCCGCCGCTACGTGACCCGCTTCGCCAACCAGCTCGTCGACCAGATCGCGGCCGAGGGGTACGCAGACCTGGTGTCGGCCTTCTCCGACCAGCTCCCCATGCTGGTCATGACCCAGCTCGTCGGAGCGCCCGACGAGCACGGCCCGCTGCTGGTCAACGCGGCGCGCGACATGCTCCAGGGAACCGAGACGGCCCTGCAGAGCGACCGTTACGTCACCGCCACGCTGGAACACCTGGTGGTCGAACGCAAGGCCAGGCCGGTGCGCGACCTCGCCTCATGGCTGATCGAGCACCCCGCGAACCTGAGCGACACCGAGGTGCTGATGCACCTGCGCGTCGTACTGATCGCGGCCTACGAGACCACCGCCAACCTGATCGCCAACACGCTGCGCACCGTACTGACCGACCCGCGCTTCCGGGCCAGCCTCTCCGGAGGGCACATGACGCTGCCCGACGCCCTGGAGCAGGTCCTGTGGGACGACCCGCCGATCAACACGATCATCGGGCGCTGGGCCACGGGTGACACCCTGCTCGGCGGCCAGCAGGTGAAGGCCGGCGACATGATCCTGCTGGGGCTGGCCGCGGGCAACGCCGACCCGCAGATCCGGCCGGATCCCGAGGCCTCCGTCCACGGCAACCGTTCCCACCTGGCGTTCAGCAGCGGCCCGCACGAGTGCCCGGGCCAGGACATCGGCCGTGCCATCGCGGACACCGGCATCGAGGTCCTGCTGGACCGGCTGCCCGACCTCCAGCTGGCGGTCGACGCGAGCGAGCTGCAGTGGCGCGGCACCCTCATGTCACGCCACCTGCTGTCCCTGCCCGTACGGTTCGCCCCGCGCCCCGTACCGAGCACGCAGCCCGAGGCAGAGCAGCCGGCCGGGCACCCTGAGCACGTGTTCGTCCCGCCGCAGCCGACGGCCGCGCCCCCGGTCCCCGGTCGCCGGCGCCGCGGGGTGAGCTGGTGGCGGCGGCTGCTCGGCATCGGCTGACGGCTCCGCGTACCGAGGCCCCGACCGCACCGGTCGGGGCCTCGGGCGTGTCATCACCGCTCAGTCGCGCACGTGTACGTGCTGCCACCAGGAGGCGAGGGCCGGCACGTCCGGCGGCTCGGTTCCGGCGAACCGGGGCAGGTCGGCGGAGCCGGGAACATCGGCGGATCCGGGAACATCGGCGCAGCCGGGAACATCGGCGAACCGGATCGCGAACCGGGCTTGGGCGAGCGGCAGTTCATGCCGGTTGCGCGGGCTCGCGTACCGCGGCGCCCGGCTCTGCCAGGTGATGGAGCCGGCCACGTAATGGCCCAACGCCGCCAGATGACGCCGCAGTTGCGCGTCGGCGCCGGCCTCCAGGCGCGTCCGGAGCGTCAGGAAGAGGACCATCACCCGGTCACGCAGGGCCACCGCGAGCGGCACCGCCTCGGCGGGTGAGCAGTTCTCCTGGTGGGCGAGGACGTTGACCAGATTCACCTCGCGCGGCTCCAGGTGATCGTCCTTGTCGTAGGAGAACAGGTCGTTGTCCGCGCTGACGACGAATCCCGCCGCATCGGTCAGTGCCGTCAGGGCGCGGGAGCAGAGCACGTCGGCCGGCAGCCGGTCCCCGCGCGCGACGTCGGACCAGGTCAGCGAGAAGCGCGTGCCGTTCGCCAACGGCCCCATGGCGACGAAGTCGTTCAATCTCGGCATGGTGCCCGCCTCGGCCTGGGCGGCCCGCCAGGCCGCTCCGAGCAGCCAGTCACGCGTCCCCTCGACGAACCTGCGCAGCTCGTAGGGTGTGAGCAGGGCGTGGGTGCGGCGGACCAGGTCCAGCAGCGCACGGGTCATCGGTCCGTCGGGCAGCACCGACGCCCCCGAGTCCTCGATGGTGCGCAGCAGGCGTACGCCGTGTTCGACGACGGCCCCCGTCCCCACCTCGTCCGATCCCGAGTCCTGCCAGTCGTCGACGGCGTTGGCCCAGTAGTTCCACTCGGTGAAGAGCAGGAGGGCGTCGACGCTCCCGTCGGGGATGATGCGGCAGGAGAAGTCGGCGCTGTGCGTGGCGAGACCCCAGGCGCGCTCGACCGGATCGGGGTAGACGCCGAAGGCGTCCAGCCACTCGACCGCCTGGGCCTCCACCCACTTCGCCCGGGGATGGACGAGATCGCGTTCCAGGGGGCAGTAGAAGGCCGGCAGGCGCGCACCGAGGCGGGAGGGGCGCGGCGCCGGTGTCGGTGGCGCCGGCGGTGTCGGTGTCGGTGGCGATGCGGGTGCGGGTGCTGGTGCGGTTGGCGCGGCGGATGCGGGTATGGAAGCGGGTAGGGGTACGGGTACGGGTGGCAACGTCATCGGCGGCCCCCGATCCGGAACTGCAGCAACCGGGTCTGCACCGCGTGGTCCCGCCAGAGCCGGAAGAACCTGCTGTGCGCGATCGTCGACTGTTCGAGCCGCTCGCCGGTCCAGGCCCCGGGCGCGGCGTCGACCCCCGCGCGGAGCCGATCCAGTTCGGCGGTGTTCCACGCCATGGACTGCACCCAGAACTCCGCCACCGAGTCCGTCACGTCCTCCTCATGCACGAGTTCGAACCCGGCCGCCTCGGCCGCGGTCAGGTACTCCCCTCTGAGTCCGAGTCGCGTTCTGTAGTAGCCGTCGATGAACTCGCGCCAGGTGGAGCGGCCCACGAAGTGTTCCTGGATCCCGAACCACCCGCCGGGCTCCAACGCCTTGGCGACGACCTCGAAGAGCCGGGCCCGGTCGGTGTAGCCGCTGCTCTCGTTGGCGTAGACGGCGTCGTAGGCACGGGTCTCGTCCAGGTCGTGCACATCGGCCAGTACGGGGTCCAATCTCTCCCCGACCCCGGCCTGCAGGGCGAAGTGCCGCACGATCGGGATGTGTTCGGCCGCGACGGTGAGGCTGGTGACCGCCGCTCCGTGCTCCTGGGCCCAGTAGAGCGAGGTGCCACCGAGCCCGCAGCCGATGTCCAACAGCCGCCGGGGAGGCGCCTCGTACGCGCCCCACGCTCGGGCCGAGTGCTCGACGATGCGCTCCTGCGCGTCGAGCATGCGCTGCTTCACGACGCTCTGGGGGACGGTGGTGTCCGGCGGGCCGTCCGGATACAGCCCCACGTGGAAGTGGACACGCGGGCCCGGGCCGTACTTGTGCAGGATCTCCTGGGTCTTGTGGCTGTAGTACAGCTGTATGGGATCGTCCGCGGCCGAACCCTGGTCGCCGGCTAAGGACGCTACGAGGGGGGTGACGCGCATGGGGTGTCCGCCCTTTCGTGGGGTAGGGCTGCCGCCGGGACACGCTGTCACCGCGCTCATCGCGTCCCGTTCGGCACACTGTCGAAGCACGGATCATCGTGGCACTTCACAGGCCCTACGTCAGCCCACTGGAGCAACACGGAACGGCGTCCGAATTTCGCCGGTGTGGAGCCGACCGACACCGGTCGTACGGCCGGCCGAGGCCGATCGAGTCGGGGTGAGGGCCACATCAGGTCGCGGAGGCCGCGTCCGCGGCGTCCGGAACGCCGGCTCGGTGCGGGCCGGCGACGGTGGCGAGATAGCGCCCGTGCGCACCCGTGCGCACCCGTGCGGGGACGGCCGCCGGCGGGTGCCCGTCACCGCCCGTCACCCCATCGCGGACGGCTTCGGTCCGCAACGAGGTCCGGCCGGGACGGTGAGGGTCGCCGGGTCGCCCCCGCGGGCTGCGCGGGCCCGTCAGGACGCGGAGGAGCGTCCCGGCTTCCGTGGGCGGAGGCCCCACGTTCCACCTGGTCGGACCGTCCGTGGGGAGCGCCGGGAGGGTCCGGGGCAGGCGGTCGGCTCCGATCGCCAGAGCGCTATGCCCCCATTACGTAGATATCCTGTGAAGTGTGATCGAGTCTGGAAGGCCGCGGCTCCGCCGGCGCCCCGGCCCGGGAAGACTTGTGCGGCTGTCGCCGGTCATCCTGACCGTCGTCATCGCCAGCCTGGCCTACGCCACTCCCCCGGAGATGGCCTTCAGCCGCCTCCTGCCCGCAGCGCCGGCCCTCGCCGCCGCCATGTGGCCGGTGCTCCCCACCGTCCTGCTCGGGACGGTCTGCCTGCTGCTGATGATCGGCCTCGGCATGGTCTTCCCCGACCTGGGGACGTGGTGGACGGCCGCGGGGATCATCGCGGTCACCGTGGCCGCCGCGTACGGGAGCCACGTCCGGCTCCAGCGGGAGCGCACCCTCTTCCAGGTACGGCTCGTCGCGGACGCGGCGCAGCAGGTGGTGCTCAGCCCCATGCCGCGCCGCTTCGGCCGCGTCGAGATCGAGTCGCTCTATCTCGCGGCCGCGGCCGAGGCCCGGATCGGCGGGGACTTCTACGAGGTGGTCGACACCCCGTTCGGGATCAGGCTGCTCATCGGTGACGTACGCGGCAAGGGCCTGCCCGCGGTGGGGGCGGCCGCCGCGATCGTCAACGCCTTCCGGGAGGCCGCGTACGACGAGACCGACATGGTCGACATCGCCCGCCGCATGGATGCCAGCAGCATGCGCTACAACGGCGCCTTTCCACCCGAGGGGCCGTTGGAGCGCTTCGCCACCGCCCTGCTCGTCGAGATTCCGCACGGGGGGAGACGTATCGACATCCTCAACTGCGGACACCCTCCACCTCTGCTCCTGAACGCGGGGAAGGTCCGCGCCCTCGAACCCAGCACCCCCTCGCCCCTGCTCAGCCTCGCGGAGTTGATCGGCGACCACTACAGCGTCGACACCTTCGACTTCGCCCCCGACGACCTGCTGCTTCTCTACACCGACGGGATCGCCGAGACCCGCGCGCGCGACGGCGAGTTCTTCCCGCTGGCGGCCTGGATGGGCCGACAGCCCCCGACACCACCCGACGAGCTCCTCACCGCGCTGCACCGCGACCTGCTCGACTACAGCAGGGGCCGCCTCGACGACGACATCGCCGCCCTCGCCGTACGTCTGTGCGAGTCCTGAGCGAGCCGCACCACTGCGCTCCGCAGGGCGGGGCGGGTCAGATCTTCAGCTCGATACCGAACCCGCCCGCGCCGGGCGCCGGAACCCGGTCCGGGTTCTCCCGGTCCGCGGGACCCGCCTCCGGGGCCGGAGCGGGCTTCGTGGTCTCGGGCTTCGTGGTCTCGGGCTTGTGCTCGCAGTACACCTTGCCCTGGTAAAACTTGCAGCCCGGCATGTTCTGCACGTCCCGCGGCTTGCTGTTCTTCTTGCCCTTGGACCTGTCCTTGCCACCCCGCTCATGCTTACCGTTCGCATTCCCATGCCCACTCTTCGCATGGTCACCACGGCCGGCCGCGAACGCGGTCACCTCGCCGGTGTGCGGCGCGGCGGCCTCGGCGGCGAACGCACTGGTGGGCACCAGTACACCGCCGGTGACGAAGGCGGCCGAGACGGCGAACATCGCGAAGCGCTGCTTTCGGGTGCTGCGGACCATGAGAGTTCTCCGATGAAGAGGCGACGAGGGTCAGGTTCCAGAGGAGAGGAGCAGAAATGTCTGCTTTGTCCCCTCACTAAGAGCCTGGCCACGGAACTTCACCGGCCCGTCCGCCGACTGTCACAGGCGCGTGACAGGCCCCTTCGATCCGTCCGGCGGCGACTTCAGGTGGGCGTCCTCGTCGGACCGTGCGACGGCGGCGAAGCGGCACAGGTCTCGCAGCTCAGCGACGGTGGGGAGCCGGCGGGCCACGTCATGGACGGTCATGGGCTCATCCGACCGGAACCCTCTGACATCAGCCTCTGACATCAGCCCCGCGCCCGTCGGACATCGCGGTCAGTGGCAGTTCCAGAGCCGCACGCCCCACGAGGAGCGCGTCTCCGGACGGAAGCGGCCCTGCAGTCAGGGCGTGGCGTCCAGGACACGAATGATCCTCCGGATCGTCGCCCGCCATTCCTCCGCATCGGCGCCGTCGACCCAGCCCACAGCGAGCTCCGATCCGTCCTGCAGAACGCGACGCAGTGCCCGGACTGCCACAGGGCGCAGCGAAAGCGGTATGTCCGGCAATTGCCCGGAGGGGCCGTCGTCAGGGCCGATCACCACCTGGCTGCCCGGAATGCGGCTCGCGAGGAGGGCGGAAGCGGCGACGGCTTCGGCCCCGTCGCCGCCGTCCACACGTGAGCCTGCTTCCGCCACCTTCACGACAGCTCGCGTCATCGCCTCGACGACCTGCGCGGCCGACATCCCCGCGAGTCCATCGACGAAGTCTGCGGCCAGGTCACTGTCGAACGGATTGGTCCCCCACGTTCCCATTCCACCCTCACCTTCCCCTATCCGTACGCGCTCAGGGGAGCATCTCAGCACGCTGTGACAATGGCGTCCCGACCGGCGGCGCGATGCGCCCGCTCAAGCACTGTCGATCCGATCGAGCAACGCCTTCGCCTCCACGGTGCGACGGTGATCCGGGCCGAGTGCGGCCAGGCAGGCGTCATGGGCGGCTACGGCGGGCGGACGAGCCTCGGTGCCGCGCTCCAGGCCGAGAAGGGCGGTGGCCGTGGCCAGCTCGACCGCGCCGGTTTCCGAGCGGCACTGCTCCGGGGGCAGACCGCGGAACAGCTCGTCGGCGCGCTTCGCCTCGGCGAGCGCCTCCTCGTGGCGGCCTTGGCCGTTGAGGCTGCGGGCCAGACCGAGACGCAGGACCAGGGTGAACCGGTCCGACGCGCGGTGGGCGGCAAGTGCCTCGTACGCCAGCGCCTCCGCCTCCGAGTGGCGGCCCAGCGCGGTGAGGGCGAAGATCTGCCCGTTACGGGCAGCCGTGGTGATGAGCGCCATGTCCGGCCCTGTGCCGCGGGCCGCGACCCGGGCGACGGCCGCACACTCCGCCTCGCATTCGGCGTGCCGGGCGAGTGAACTCAGCGCCTGCGCGCGGTCCGAGCGCACTTTCAGGGTCTGCGGGTGTTCGGCGCCGAAGATCCTGCCGAAGACCGGCAGCAGTGCGTCGTACGTGGTGACGGCATCGGCATGGCGTCCCTGAGCGCCCGCCGCGAGCGCGGCGATACCCAGTGCCAGTGGCGCGTACGCGTCGTCACGCGACCGGGACCGGGCCGCGGCCACGGAACGCGCCTCGGCCTCGGCCGCGGCATAGCGCCCCGCCTGGTACAGGGCCGCGGCCTGGTCCAAAGGGGTTCTCGTCGTCCGGGCGGCCCCGCCTCGGCCCCGCCACGAAAAGAGTTTCATGCCCGGAGCATACGAAGGTCACACACACCGGTTCGAAGGAGAGGTCAGGTCAGGGTTCGACCTGTGCGTTCGAGCCCACGGCGGGCTGCTTGCCCGCTCCGTCGGCTCGCGTCGCCTGGCCGGAGCCTCCCGGATCAGGAGCGGGACCAGGGCCGCCGTCCGTTGGTACGGCGGGTACGGCCGGCGCCGATGCCCGCGACGTGCAGGGCCAGGGCCGTGAGCCCGAGCAGCATCACGTTCGTCGAGGAGAACACCACGTTGGTGCCGATCTCCGCGGCGTTGATCAGGAATGCGACGAAGAACAGTACGGCGGCGGCTGTGCCGAGCATCGTGGGGCTCCTTCCGAGAGGTGTCGTCCGTATGCCCCCGCAATGCCGCGGCACACCCGTACGACCGCGGACGGCCTCTGACCGGGATGCGGAGGAAGGCACGAGCAGTCCGCGAGAAGAGTGCGGCTTCGTCGCTCCGGGGTGCCGGGCGGTGCGTGAAGATCCGTGACGGAAAGGGCGAGATCAAGCTCTTTCACACCAGAGATCACGCCGTTTCCCCGGTGATCAGCCGACTGGCGTCGCCCAAGGGTGAAGATCGAAAACCCCGGAGGGTAGGACGAAGGGGGCGAAAGGGGTGGGGACGCATGCTCTTGGAGCGAGAGGGAGCGCTGGGCGCTGTCTCGGCAGCGGCGGCGGCCGCGCGCGCGGGCGGTGGCCGCTGGGTCCTGCTCTCGGCACCGGTGGCCGGTAGCGGACGGACCGCGCTGCTGGAGGAGGTCGTACGGCGGCAGACCGATGGCGGCGCCATGCAGGTGCAGCGTGCGCGCGGCGTCCCCGAGGAGGCCGACTTCCCCTTCGGGCTCGTCCGGC
Organism: Streptomyces sp. NPDC048331; assembly: GCF_043201215.1. Taxonomy (NCBI): domain Bacteria; kingdom Bacillati; phylum Actinomycetota; class Actinomycetes; order Kitasatosporales; family Streptomycetaceae; genus Streptomyces; species Streptomyces sp. NPDC048331. The sequence goes on from NZ_JBICYT010000004.1 coordinate 332,084, forward strand.
AGTTCCTCTCGGACGACGAGGTGCTTCCCTTCACGGGACTGAGCGGACCGGATGAACAGCGGCTGTGCCACATGCTGGTGACACGGCTGGGCCGAGCCGCGGCCGAGCAGCCCGTACTCGTCGCGGTGGACGACCTCCACCACGCCGACGAGGTCTCCCGGCGCTGGATCGGCTACCTCGCGCGCCGCATCGCCGACCTCCCGGTTCTGCTGGTGGTCACCGAGTGCGCCACGCCGTCGGCAGTGGTGCCGTTCCCGCCCTCCGCCGGCACGTCCGTCGTCCTCCACCCCCTCAGCGACTCCGCCGTCGGCCTCATGGCCCGGGAAGCCGGCCTTGATCACAAGGACACGGAAACCTGCGTCGAGGCGGGTGGCGGGAACCCGGCCCTGGTGCGGGCGCTCGTCTCCGACCTCGCGGAGGGTCGGCTCTCCCGTCCGCTCTCCGCCCCGTCGCACACCCGGTACCGCGACACGATCGCCGAGTGGCTGAGGCGGAAGGCCGATCCGTGTTCGCGCCACGCCTGCCTGGCCCTCGCCGTCGCGGCCGAGGGCGGTTTCCACACCGACCCCGTGCTCCTGCGCAGGCTCTCCGGCCCCTGCGCGTCCGACCGTTCGTCGTGCGAGCGGTCGGTGCGCCGTCTCGGCAGGTTGCTGAGTCATCCCCTCGCGAGGGAGGCCGTTCTCGCCGCGGCGGAGCCGGGAGAGATCACCGCGCTCCGCATCCGGGTCGCGGAACTGCTGGACGAGGGCGGCGCCCCCGCGGCGGCCGTGGCGGCGGGGCTCCTACGCCTGGACCGGCCGGGCGAGTCGTGGATGGTCCGCGCTCTGGACGAAGCGGCGCAGGACGCGGTCCGCACCGGTCACGTGGCTCGGTCGGCCGAGTACCTGCGCCATGCGCTGAGCGGTCCGCTCGATCCGGAGCGGCGCGCCGACCTCACGGTACGTCTCGCCTCGCTGGAGCTTCCGCACAACGCGACCGCCGCCATCCGCAGGCTGCGCAGCGGACTGGAACTGCATTCCGACCTTCGGGAGCGGGCGACGACGGCGACCAAGCTCAGTGCGGCGCTCGTCGCGAGGCGGGACACCGGTTCCGCGTTACGGGTCCTGCACCAGGCCGGTCGCGCCGGCGACGCCGAGCTGGTCCAGATGGTGCAGACACTCGGTGCCCTCATCTCCTCGCACGACAACGATGCCTGGCGCACCGCCATCGCCGGTCTGCGCGCCCTCGCCCCCACGGCGGCCCCCGCCGTCGAGCCGCTCGTATGCGGACTGATCACCGAGTACGAAGCCGGAGCGGGCCTCTGCTCGGCGGCCGAGGCGGTCGCCAGGGTCCACCCGCGACTGGCCCTGCCCGTGGACCCCCAACTGCGCACCGCCTGGCTCGGCAGCGCCGCCACCCTGCTCCAGTGGGCGGACCGCCTGGAAGAGGCGGTCGAGTTGACGGCCTCGTGCCTGCCGGCCACGCCCGTTCCCCCGGACCTCACGAACGCGGGCACGCAGTGCCTGCTCAGCGTTCGAGCCGAAGCGGCCTTGTGGGCCGGAGCGTTCGACCGCGTCATAGCCGAGAACGGGCCTTTGGTGGAGGCGACCGCCGGGCAGGGGGTCCGGCTGCCGCATCTGACGGCCATGGTGGCGATCGCACGGTACGAGACGGGCGGGCGCCGCGAGGCGTGGAGGACCGTGGACCTGGTCGGCCCGCCGCCCGTGAACGACAGTTCCTGGGAGTGGAACGAGATCCGTTACGCACGGGCCCTGCTGCACGCGGCGGACCTCGACTGGGCGGCGGCCCTCGACGACTACCTGGCCTGCGGGGCGGGTCAGCGCGCTCATGACTTCGTCAGCCCCGTCGCCACGCCGTGGCGTTCCGGAGCGGCGATCGCCCTGGTGCGGCTCGGTCAGCGGGAGGCGGCCCGCGAACTCGCCGAGGAGGAGTTGCGCCATGCCCGGACCTGGGGCACCGCCCGTACCGTCGGCCGGGCACTGCGGGCGGTCGCCGCTGCCGTGGGCGGCAGGATGGCCCTGAGTTCGCTGACCGAGGGCGCCGAGCTGCTCAGAACGAGTCCCGCACCCGTGGAACTCGTGGAGACCCTGGTCGATCTGGGAGCCGCCCACATGGAAGCGGGCAACCGGCGCAAGGGTCGCGAGGCACTGCGCGAGGCGCACGCCGTGGCCCTGCGGCTCTCCGCGCCCGCCACCGAGAGCGGGGAGCCGGGCGGTGCCGCGCGTCTCCTCGTGATGGTGGACGACGCGCTGCGCGCAGCCGGGGCGCGGAAGAGGAGCACCGGCCACGCACTGACCCTCGCCGAGCGGCGGGTGGCCGAGCTGGCGGCCGAGGGCCGGACCAATGCCCAGATCTCCGCGGCGCTGTGCCTCACTCGCCGCACCGTGGAGACGCACCTGACGCACGCCTATCGGAAGCTGCGCATCGCCCGGCGCGCCCAACTGGCCTCCGCAATGGGACGCGAGGAGCCGGCGGCGGACCCGGGGACCGGCGCGGGGGATCCGGGGAGCCAGGGCGGAGCGTAGGGGCGGAGCGTAGGAGCGGAGGGGCGTACAGCCGCGCGGCGACCGGACGAAGGGGCGGGGCTCGTTCCGACGGCCCCTGCCGGATCCCGGGAGGGACGGTTCGGCAGGGGCCGGGGAACACGCGTCCTCCCCGGCGGTGACGGTCTCCCGTCACCGCCGGGGGAGCGTCAGGACTTCGACACGGTGAAGGAGGCCGAGGCGTTGTCGCCGCTGCCGCCGCTCCGGCTGCAGGTGTATCCGCTCGGGACGGAGCAGCTGTACCCGTTGCTGCCCGTGTAGGGGTTGTTCCAGTACACCGTCACCTTGTTGCTCTCACCGGTCATGCCGAAGGTGACCGAGCCCTCCGTGCCGGTCATGAAGCCCTCCGACTCGCTCGCCCACTTCGCGGTGACGCCGGGCTGGACCATGGAGGGAGGCAGCATGCCGTCCGACCAGATTCCCCAGCGCAGCCACGAACCTTCGCGGGCCAGCAGCTTGCCCGAGTTGTTGGTCAGGGTCACGGTCGTGCTCCGGGCCGCGGTGGCTCCGGGCACCGTACTCGTCGGGGACTGCGCCTTCGCCGCCCATGAGGGCTGGACCGTGAACGTGACCGCGGCGTTGTTGCCCCCGCCGCCGCTCCTGTAACAGCTGTACCCGGACGGGACGCTGCACTCGTAACTGTTGCTGCCCGCGTAGGGGTTGTTCCAGTGCAGCTGGACCTCGCCGCCCGAGAGCGCGTACTTGGCACGTCCCTCGGTCCCGGTGGCGAAGCCGCAGGACTCGCTCGCCCAGCGCGGGGACTTGTCGTTGGGGATGTTGTCGGGCGGCAGCATGTCCGTCGTCCAGCAACCGTGATCGAGCTTCTCCCACGTCTTGATCAGGTTCTGCCCGGTCTTGTTGACCAGGGTGACGCTCGTGGAACGCTGCGCGGTGGTCCCGGGCAAGGTCTTCGTTCCGCTGTCGGTGACCGGGCTCCGCTCCGCGGACGCCTGCGGTGCGCTCTGCCCCGTCGAGGCCTGCGCGACGGGGGCCAGGGCGAGCGTGCCCGCCGCCATGAGCACGGCGGTGAGAGCACCCGCGGCGGTGCGTCCGAGGTGGGTGGTGGAGGTCTTGAGCTGCATGAGTCAGTCATCTCGCTTCGAGGTAGCGGCGAACGGGAGCGGGCCCTGTTCGCCTGGTTCACACACGGGTGCCACAAGCCGTACCGGCGCCGTGCGCGTCACTGGACGTAGAGGACCCACGTGCTGTGGCCGCTGTACTCGATCAGCATCTTGGTGGCCGCCCCGAGGCCGTACAGCACCCAGTAGTTGGCTTCCGCCTCCAGGTGCGAGGCGAATTCACCGGTCCATATCCAGATTCCGGACGCCGAAGCCGCCATGGGGGCGGCGGGCGCCACCGATGTCTGTTCCGAGGCGGCGGAAGGCGAGGCGGCGTACGCTTGGGCGCCCCCGCCGGCGAGAACCGCTGCGGCGAGCACGGCGCACAACGAAGCCGCGCGAATTGTTCTGCGCATGACAATGTCCTTTCGGTATCACGGAAGCCAACAGCCTTTCCCCCGCGCTGAGTCGGCTGTCGACGCAGCTATGCGGTGGGGCTCGGCGTGGCGCCAGACTGTCACGGCGCGGCCATGCTCAGGCATCGTGGAAAACCGCGAACTTAGCCGGTGGTCCCGGCCTCGAGGCAGGCGGCTCGCCCGCCGCGGCGTCGACCAGCAGGGCGGCCACGAGCGCAGGTCGTGGGCGTACGCGTACTCGCTCAGAGACCGGTAGGCGCACCCGTCCGCCCGCGCGTCCCGTTCGCCCCAGTGGCGTCCTCCGCGGAGCAGCACCAGGGCGTCCGCGGGTCGCCATGCGGTACGCCGTCCAGCGCGGCCGGCAGGCCGACCGCGGCGAGGAGTTCCATGGGGAGTTCCTTGTCGGCCTGGCCGAGAGCCAGGCCGAGCCAGCGGTCACCGCCGGACAGCGGCCAGGCGTACATGCTCGTGGTCACCTGGCTGAGGGTGCAGAGCGGCTCGGGCACGTCACGCCTGGCACCGTCCCCGTCCCCGTCCCCGCACTCGGCCCAGAGTTCCACGACGAGCGGATCGCCCCAGCGCGCGGTGCACACCGCGATCAGGGCGTCCAGGCAGGCGCTCAGCTCCGCGTCCACCTGCTCCCACACCTGCGGGTCCTCCGCGTCCCAGAAGTCCCGGCTCCGGTGCAGGACCCGGATCAGATGGTCCGGGCCGCCGTCCCCGGTGTCGTCCTGGAACTCCGTCTCGGGGAAAGGCCTTACGACGAGGCCGTCGATCAGCGGGAGACAGGCCTCGGGGGTGGCGTCCGTGGCGGATCCGGAGTTCTTGCTGCTCATGGGTAGGGAGCGTAGAAGACGGCACCGACAGCCAAGGGCTTCGTGACCGAGGGCGACGGCGGCCGGCGCCCACGCATCGGGTTCACCCTGGCGGTCAGTCGAATTCGGGGTTCCCGGTGACATCTCCGCGGGTGCGGATGCGGTAGCGGACCTCGAGCCCTTCGGGGCCCTGAGCTCGAATCGCGCCCCACGGGAGGGTCTGGGCGGTCTTGAGCGTGGTGAAGTTCGGGTCCTGGACCACCTGGATGGTCACCCCGTTCACCTTTCGGGTGAGGGTGAGTGCGTCGCGCGGTTCACGGATCTCGACGGAGGCCTTATGGCCGACTGCCACGTGCAGGACCACCAGGCCACTGCGCCCGATGACCTCGTTCCTGTCCCGAACGGCCACCACACCACCTCATTCGCCGGGGGCGCCCCGCCACGGCCGTGGCAGGTACTCCGCTGCGCCGACGATGCTAGCGACAGCACTCGGAAGCACCGGGGAAGGCGCGCCTGTGCGGCGCGCCGCTTCCCGACCGGTCGCGGCGCGGCGGCGTCGAACGTCGCATCAACCGCTTGGAGCACCGGCGGGGCATCGCCACCCCCGTCTCCCCGGTCGGACTCTGTGTCGCCCGCACACCTCAGGAGCAGGAGCGAAGCGCGTCGTCCCAGGCACCGGGGCTGCGGTAGTGGTTCCTGTGTCCGGCGGCAAGTACGTGGCGTAGTTCGGCGAGATGCCGGGTGTTCGTGGGGAGGTCCAGCCGGCCGAGGATGGTCAGTGCGGCAGCCGGCCGCAGGTCGCCGTACACGTCGTGGAAGCTCGCCAGGAGGCCGTGGAAGACGGCCGAGTGCAGGGCAGGGAGCCGCATGGCGGTGCGGTACGTCGGCTCCTTCACCGTCCAGCGCACCGGTCCCGAACACTCCAGGACCCGACGGGCTCGGCGGAGCAGAGCTTCCGACCGTTCGGACACCGTCCGGTCGATGTCGTTGCCGAGGACCTCGGCGAAGGCCGTCGCGGAAGTGGCGTGGTCCTCGAACCAGTCCACCCACAGCGAGTAGGTGATGGCCTCGGCGTCCCGGTCCGCCTCCAGCCGCTGACGGTAGCCGTCCCACAGCACGTCGGCCGGCAGCGGGCCGGCCGCGTCCTCGTTCGCGAACCGGATCTCGCACGTGACCCAGTACTCGTCGAGGAGGTCCAGCAGTCCGAAAGCCAACCGCACCTGCTCGGCTGCGTCCAGGTCTTCGGCGAACACATCGCCGGCCCACGCGTGCGCCACCTGGTTGGCGGTGAGGAGCACGTCCGGCTCCTTGTCGCTCACCCACCCGTCGCGCATCTGGCTGACGCCCTGATCGGCCAGCCAACGCCGCGCCGCCTCCTCGGCCTGCATGTCCACCCGGGAAGTATGACAAGCCTCGCAGGATCCGGACGAACGGTTCCGCCGCTGGTCGGCGGACGGAGCCTGGAGCCGGCTCCTGGCCCATGTCCCGCAGGCGGCCCAGTGCGACTGCCTCGACTCACTCCGGCCAGGGGACGGGCTCGACCGCCGTGTCCGCGAGGACCCGAAGGAACGCTTCGATCGGGGCCGCGAGCGGTGGGGCTCCGTAGACGACGGCGTCCACGAAGCGGTGGTCGTCCGGGAGCCGGTCGATCCTCACGTCGGGGTGTCGGTGCGCGCGGAGGGCGAGGCCGGGCAGCGTGGTGACACCGAGGCCGGCGGCGACGAGTGCCTGGGCGGCGACGTAGTCGTCGGTCTCGAAGGCGACCTCCGGGGTGAAGCCGCGCTTCCCGCACGCCGACAGGAGGTGCGTGCGGCACCGCTCGCAGCCGGCGATCCAGCGTTGTCCGCGGTAGGTGTCGAGGTCGGTGGGCGGACCGGGCCAGGACGCGCCGGCCCGGCCGACGACGTAGAGCGGCTCATGCAGGATCGGTGTCACGGTGTGGCCCTCGCGGTCGCCGGGCGGGCCGTCACCGTGATGGAAGGTGAAGGCGACATCGACCTCGCCGCGCCGCAACGCCGCCAGGGCTTCGGGGGGTTCCGCCTCGGTCAGCGCCAGTTCGATGTCCGGGTGGGCGGTGCCGAAGGCGGCGGCCACGGTCGGTACGACCGTGGCGAGGGCGGAGGGGAACGCGGCGAGGCGCACCCGTCCGGCGCTGAGCCCGGCATGGGCGGCGAGTTCGGTCCGGGCCGAATCGATACGGCCGAGGATCTCCTCGGCGCGGTCGGCGAGCAGCCGGCCGGCCTCGGTCAGCCGGATGCCACGGCCGGCCCGCTGCACGAGCGGCACCCCGGCCTCGGCTTCGAGCCTGGCGAGGTGGTGACTGACCGTCGGTTGCGCGTAGTGGAGCGCGGCGGCGGCAGCCGTCACCGAGCCCTCGCGGGCGATGGCGGCGAACACGCGGAGTCGGTTCTCGTCGAACATTCATCGATAATATCGATGGATCCATCTGGAACTGACATTTGTCCTATGGATGGCCTGCTGCGCAGCATGAGGGCATGCACAGTTCCGCGATACCCCTCCCCCTCCCCCTCCCCCTCTCCGTCTCCGACGTCCTTCGCGCGCGCCGTCGGCAGAGCGCGCACCTTTCCCCGACGCCCTTGCTCTCGTACCCGGCCCTCGACGCCTCTGTCGGCGCCGGTGTCCGTGTGTTGGTCAAGCACGAGAACCTGCAGCCGACCGGCGCCTTCAAGGTCCGCGGAGGCATCGCCCTGCTGGCCGGCATGGATCCTGACGAGCGCGCCCGCGGTGTCCTCTCGTACTCCACGGGCAACCACGCGCAGTCGCTCGCCCATGCCGCAGCGCTCTTCCGCGTCCCGTGCACCATCGTCATGCCCGAGAACCCGAACCCTTTGAAGGCCGAGGCCGTGCGCCGCCTGGGCGCCGAACTGGTCACACACGGCGGCGACTTCGACGCGGCACGCCGTCACGCCGAGCAGCTCGCGCCCCGGCGCGGGATGCGCCTGGTCGGCGCGGCGAACGAACCGGGCCTGATCGCGGGCGTGGCCACCGCCTACCTGGAGGTCTTCGAGCAGGAACCGGATCTCGACGCGATCATCGTGCCGGTCGGCGGTGGCAGCGGCGCCGCCGCCGCTTGCCTGGTGGCGGCGGCGATCAGCCCGCGCTGCCGGGTCATCGCGGTGCAGTCCCGCCACTCGCCGGCCGCGCACGACTCGTGGCGCTCCGGCCGCTGTGTCGAGCGCCCGAACACCACGACGGCGGAGGGTCTGGCCACCGGATCGGGCTTCGAACTGACGCAACGTCTGCTCCGCGAGCACCTGGCGGACTTCCTGCTGGTCGACGACGAGGAGATCCGGCGGGCACAGTGGTTGCTCATGCGTGATGCCCGTACGGTGGCCGAAGGGGCCGCCGCCGCACCGCTGGCCGCGCTCCTCGCGGTGCGCGAGGACCTCGCGGGGCAGCGGGTGGCGATCATGTGCACCGGCGGGAACGCCGGAGAGGCCGACCTGCTGGCCTGTCTCTCCGCGGCGGCCCACCGGGGATGAACGGTTCGCCTCGTGGTCCGGGCGTCGGCGGCCGGCCCACGGGGGTGGTCGGTCGTCGATACTGATCTTCATGCATGCCAACGTCACCGCCGCCACCCTGGAACGCGTCGCCGGTCACCGGATCCGCTTCGACGCCCGCTTCGAGCAGTACTTCGACAGCCTCGGCGAGCGTTTCGACGTCCCGGTGCCCAGCCGGTACGTCCCCCGCTGCCTGGAGCTCCTGCGGGAGTTCTCCATGCGTGGTGGCAAGCGGCTGCGGGTCGTCCTGCTGTACGAGGCGGCCCGGCTGGTCACCACCGACGCGATACCGGGGCTCGCCGAAGCCGCACTGAGCATCGAGCTGCTGCAGACGCACGGTCTCGTCCACGACGACATCATCGACGACGCGCCCCTGCGCCGCGGCGGCCCCTCGACGTACTACGCCTACCGCGGGGAGTTCCCCGGCCAGGACGCCACCGCTCTCGGGCTCGCGATACTCGCCGGGGACCTCGCCGCGTTCCTGTCCACCCAGGTCCTGCTGGAGGCCGAGGTTCCCGCCGAGCTCCGCCAGGCGCTGCTCGGCGTGCACACGCGCACCGCCGCGGAAACGGTGGCCGGGCAGATCGCCGACCTGGAGCGGGACTCCCACACCGTGCCCGACGAGGAATTCCTGCACACCGTCACCGACTTCAAGAGCGCCCGGTACTCGATCCTCGCGCCGCTCACGATGGGCCTGCTGGCCGCCGGTGAGGATCCGGCACCGCACGCCGAGCGCCTGCACCGGTACTCCCGGCTGGTGGGCGTCTCCGAGCAGATGCGCGACGACTTCCTCGACCTCTTCGGCCCGTCCGGCGCCGACCCGGCGGCCGAGGTGAAGTCCACCGGGGCGGACATCCGCTCAGGCCGTCGCACCTACGCCGTCCGCGCGGTGCTGGCCGCCGCGACCGGGGCCGACGCCGCCCTCGTGGAAGCGGCGCTCGGCGATCCCGCCTGCCCGGACGAGACCCTGGGCCGGATCAGGGAGATCGCCCGCGCCACCGGCGTGGACCGGCTGCTCAAGGCGGAGATCCGGCGGCACGCGGAGGCGGCCGCCGCCGAGGCGGCGTCCTGGGCACCGTACTGGCGCCCGGAGGCCGTGGAGTTCTTCCAGGGTCTGCCGATGTGGAACGTCGACCGGATGTCCTGAGCGGCGGGGAAACCGACCGACGGCGCCCGACCACCCCCGACCACCCCGACCGCCCCCGCCGAGCCGCGCCCCGCTCCACCGAGCCCCGCCGAGCCCCCGGTCAACACCGGGCGCCCGTGATCACCCCCGGGGCACGTCGAATCCCGCCCGGCGAACCGGCCGCTCGCGGGCGAGCCGCACCCCCGTGGATCCGGGCCGCGCTGGGGTCCGGCCGGCGAGCGACGCTGCTCCGCGCGAAGTTCCCCGCCCGCGGGCGGCCGCCGGGGCGGGCGGAAACGATCACATTCGGTGCCACCATGCCTCCGCACACACCGGGTAAGGGCGGGCTCGGCCGTGAGGCCGGTGCGCAGGGATGAGAGGTACGGAAAGTGGCACCTCGCGTGGTCCAGCAAGCGGATGGGTGTCTCCCCACGCGGGAGGGCCCGGACACCGTCGGCGAGGGGCCGGCAGTCACAGGCGCCCCGGCCGCCACGGGCGCCCCGGCGACCGGACGAACGGACTCCGAACTCCTCATCGCCGCGTCGGTCCTGCTCGCGGACGCGGCCCTGACGGCCAAGCAGTCGGGGGCCGAGCTCACGGGAGCCCTGTTCAACTGGCGGTTCGGCCTGGAGGCGCTACGGCGCCCCGCCTGGGCGCTCGGCACGGCGGTGGCCTGTGCCCAGGCGCTCACCCGCCCGTCGGGGCTCGGGTTCGGGGCCAACGGCGGCCTGATCGGCGAACTGGCCCGGATGGCGGGGAACATGGCCTACCGGCGCCCCGCCAAGATCGCCATGGCGGTCGACGCCTTCGCCCTGCGCATCAAGGCCGCCGCGGTCGAGCACCCCAACCTGGACTCGCCGCCCGCCCGGCGCGTCACCGACGCGATGGTGGCCGGGAACCGCCTGGAGGCGCTGCGGGCCATGGGTGCGCTGATCGAGCTGCTCGGCGTGACCCGCGCCCTCACCACGATCAGCCCCGTGATCATGGAGCTGCTGGCCCTGCTCGGGATGCTCGACGAGAACCCGGTCAACGACGACTTCTCCTGGGTGACGCTGGCCGGCGGGGTGCCGACCACCGACCCCTTCCTCGGACTGCCGAGTTCCGTGCTCAGGTTCCTCAACCCCGGGCCGGGTCGCGCCGAACGCGCCGAGCCGGACCCGATCCTGGCGAAGGTCCTCGCCACCTCGCAGAACGACATCGTCAGCTACGTGAACGACATCGGCGCCCTCGGCAACCACGGCCTGGTACTGCTGCGCCGCGTGGCCTGCGCCGACGGCGCCGTCCGCCATGTCCTGCTGCTACCGGGGACCAGCTTCGGGCTGTTGAGCAACAGCACCCCCCAGGACCTGGTCGGCGCCTTCGACGGGCTGCTGCGCACGGACACCACGTACACGCGCGCCGCGAAGAAGCTGCTGCTGCGCGCCGGGGTCCCGGCCGGTTCGGAAGTCATGATCGTCGGGCACAGTCTGGGCGGGCTCACCGCGATGAACCTCGCGACCGACGTGGAGGTGTCGTCCACCTACCGGATCACCCACGTGATCACGCTGGGCTCCCCGATCGACGGCAAGCGACCCGCCGACCACACCACGCGGGTGATCAGTCTCGTCAACAAGCACGACGTGATCCCGATGTTGGACGGGCGGGGACCGGCCTCACCCAACGACATCCCCGAGAGCTGGGTCGAACTGGCCTGGCTGGACGAGTCGTACGACTACCCGCTGTCGCACGCCCCGCAGGCGTACTCCGACTCCCTGCGCGGGGAGCTGACGCACCACCGGGAGCAGGTCAACAGGCTGATCGGCGCCTACGACGGTGAAGTCGTCGGCAACCAGCCGTACATGCTCCGCGACAAGTGACCACGAGGGAGACCGACCGATGACCCCTGTCGACAGTCCGGCCACGGCGGCGCGACGTCCCGCGACGGCCTGGCCCTTGGAGAACGCCCTGTTCAGCGCGGCCATGGTCGCCCAGCGGCTGCCCTGGACGGACGCCCCGGCCCGGGCGCTGGGACTGGACGCGCTGACCCGGGGCGGGGTGACGCGCCGGTTGCTCGGGCACCTGCGCCGCACCCGGTCCGGCCGCCCGGTCACGCTGAGCACCCCCTACGGCTCGTTCCTGGTGCCGCTGACGCCCGGCGACACCGAGGGGCTGCTCACCCGGGCCGACGAGGCGGGGGCCCTGGGCCCGGCGTCCGGGCTCACCTCGGGCGGCCGGCGGTACGGGCTGTCGCCGCACGCGCCGTTGGACCAGGAGGCGGCGGCCGCGCCGGCCGCCGATCCGCGGTCGCGGGAGGCCTTGGACGCCCTGCTGGCCGAGGACGTGGACCGGGCCGTCGCGGCCCGCCGCGGGGACGGCACCCTGGAGTGGCAGGCGTGGTACCGCGACATGCTGCGGCTGAGCCGCCGGGTGGTGGTGGGCGCCGGGGCCGCTCCGGACACCCTGCTGAGCGAGGTGATCGCGGTCGCGACGTCCACCGCGGGCGACCGGTCGTACGGGGCCGGGTCCGCGGCCCTGCGCCGCCGCCTGGAGTTGCACCTGACCGACCCGGATCCCGATTCCCTGACCGGGCGGGTGCTGGCGCGGGGCGCCGATCCGGACGCCGTGGCCCCGGCTCTCGCGCACGCCCTCGCGCTGGTCTCCGAGGCCGCCGCCGGGACCGCGCTGCAGGCACTGGCCCTGCTCGCCGCGGGCGCCGCCGTCTCCCCGGCGGACGCCGTGGGCGAGGCGTTGCGCCGGTACCCGCCGGTGGCGGCCGCCGTGTACCCGGTGCGGGCGCCGTTCGTCTGGGAGGACCTGGCGATCGGAGCGGGTACGGAGATCCTGCGGGCACCCGGATGGTTGCGCCGTCCGGGCGACGCGGACGGCACGGTCCCGGATCCGATCCCCTCGGCGCTGTGCGCGGACCCGACGGGTTGCGCCGCCGCGCGGTTCGCGGCACTCGTCGCCGAAGCGGTCGTACGGGTCGTCACGGCGCGGGTCCGCCCCGTACTGATCGCACCGGCGTGCACCGCCGACCGGCTGCCGGACACGCTCGACCCGCGGACGCTGCTCGTGGCGCTGCAGGACGTCGACGACCCCGGGGTCCACGAGGACCACCGTGGACGTGCGGGCGACGGGCGGGTGACGGTCGGCACGGCGACCGCCGTACCGGTGTCGGCGTACGGGTACGCGCCGGCGTCGTACGGCGCGCTGGCCCACGCCAGTGCCGACCGGTTGGAGCGGCACGCGGAGAGTCTCGCGGCCTGTGCCGACAACAGCGGCTGGAACGAGGACGAGGCGGGCGAACGCTTCCGGATGATCCTGCTCGGGCACGCCGAACGGTGCGCGGAGGCCGCCGACGACGTCCGGCGCGCCGCGCAGCGTCTGTCGGACTGAGGGGGACCGTCACATGCGTACTTCGATCCTGGCGGGGCTCGGCTCCTACGTCCCGCCGCGCACCGTGACCAACGCGGAGTTGTGCGGGGGGCGGGCGCTGGGCGACGAGTGGATCCGCGAGCGCATCGGCGTGGCCGGCCGGCGGATCGCCGACGGCGAGGCCACCGTGGACCTGGCCGTACGGGCGGGCCGGCACGCGCTGACGGCGGCCGGGGCGACCCGGGCCGACGCGGTCGTGCTGGCGACGATCTCTCCGGACCGGCTGCTTCCGGCCGGGGCGCCGGAGGTCGCGGCACGGCTGGGGCTGGGTACCGTACCGGCGTTCGACCTGGGGGCGGGGTGCAGCGGCTTCCTGTACGGCCTGGGCGTGGCCTCCTCGATGATCACCGGCGGGGCCTTCGACAGCGTGCTGGTGGTCGCCTCGGACGTGTTCAGCGCCTTCCTCGATCCGCAGGACTGGCTGATGTCGGCGATCTTCGGCGACGGGGCGGGGGCCGTGCTGCTCCGGGCCGGCGCGGCGGACACCCGGGGCACCCCGGGTGTGTTCGGGCCGTTCGACCTGGGCAGCGACGGGACGCAGGCCGACCTCCTGGAGGTTCCCGGCGGGGGTGCGCGGGCACGGAAGCGGATGGTGGCGGAGCCCGGCGGGGAGGAGCCTTCCGCGTACTTCCGGATGGACGGACCGACCGTGCGCAAGCAGGCCGTGGTCGGGATGTGCCATTCGCTGACGCGGGCCCTCGACCGGGCGGGGTGGTCCCTCCGCGAGCTGGACCGGGTGGTCGCCCACCAGGCGAACCAGCGCATCCTGGACGGCATCACCGACGAGCTGGGGCTGGCCCCCGGCCAGGTGTTGTCGCACATTGGCTCGTACGGGAACACGGCGGCCGCCTCCGTTCCCGTCCTGCTGGCCCAGGCAGCGGCCGCCGGAACGCTGATGCCTGGGCAGCGGGTGGCGCTCACCGCGTACGGGGCCGGGCTGGCCTGGGGCTCGACCACCCTGGTCTGGCCCGAGGTGCGGGCGGTGACCGAAGGCGACGGCTGAACCGCGGACCGGCCCGGTCACCGGCGGGGCGCTACCAGAAGGGGGTGTCCCGCCGGTCTCGTTCCCGGTCCACCAGGGCCTGCACCGCGGCCTGGGCGTCGGCGCACAATCGCCGGGCGGCGGCGGCCCGTTCGGCGTAGGACGTCGGCCGGGGCGGCGCGGGGATCGGTTCCCCGACGGTCACGAGCCACTTCGAGGGCAGGGGGAAGACCGGGGTGATCGGGAAGTAGGGGAGGTCCAGCAGGCGGGCCAGGGCCGGGATCTCCCCGATCCGGGGACAGGCCTCCTCGGCTCCGATGACGGACACCGGGACGATCGGCGCGCCCGCCCGGACCGCGGTGACCGCGAATCCGGGGCTGAAGGGGCGGAGTCGGTATCGCTGACGGAACGGCTTCTCCAGTCCCGAGATTCCTTCCGGAAACACTCCGACGAGTTCACCCGCGTTCAGGTGTTCCAGTCCCAGAAGCGGATCGAGAGGAATCGCGCCTTTCTTGCGCGCGTACGAACCGATCACCGGGAGACGGAATACCACGGGCGCCGCGGGGACGTGCAGCGGGCGATGGACGCTCCGGGTGAAAACCTTCTGAAGAACGAAGCCGTCCAGGCCCCAGGCGCCCGAGTGATTGGCGACGACGACCGCCGGCCCGTCGGCCGGAATGTTCTCCAGCCCCAGGACGTCCAGCCGGAACCAGTCGTCGACGAGCCAGTCGAGGAGCTGGTCCCAGGCCGTTTCCCCGGCATCGCCGAGCAGCCTCTTCATGTTCTTGAGTTCGGCGCCGGCCGCACCGAGCACCTCGATCACATCAGTCATGCTTTCCGACACAAATGATCCTCACCCTCATGTTTCGAATCATCAGGAAGCCGTTCCGGAGCGGGTTTTGAGTAAATACCTTGCCGTGGTAGTTATTTGAACGCGAGAACGCCCCCGTCGGGGAATCGCTTCCGCTCCCCCGCTCCTCCGTCGGCCGTTGCGCCACCATGCTGCAATGACCTCGATACCGCAAATGAGAGCTCCTTGTGACCACTTCCGCGCCGGAATCCGTCCTCGACGTGATCAGTGAACTGCTCGTCGAGAGGTTCGAAGTCCCCTCCGACGAGGTACAGCCGAACGCGCCCATGCGCGGCCTGCTGGTCGACTCGCTCATGGTCGTCGAGATGGCCATCACCGTGCACGAGGTGCTGGGCGTCAAGGTCGAGGAGGACGAGCTGCGCGACGCGACCCTCGCCGAGTTCGCCGCGTCCGTCGAGGCCCGACGGACGGACCGTTGAGCCTTCGCGCCGAGGCCGTCGTGACCGGGCTCGGCCTGGTCACCGCCGCCGGGTGCGACCGGGACAGTACCTGGTCGGCCGTTCTGGCGGGCCGCTCCACCGCCGCCCCCGACGCCGCCCTGGGCGGTCTGCCCGTCTCGCTCAGCTGCCGTGTCCCGGAACTGGACCACCCGGTCCTGCGGCGGCGCGGCGGGGCCCGACTGGATCCGGTCTCCCGCTTCGGCCTGACCGCCGTGGCTCAGGCGCTCGACCAGGCCGGGCTCGATCCGCGGGACTGGGACGGCAGCCGGGTGGCCGTGGTCACCGGCGGCGGTGTCGGCGGGGCACGGTCGCAGGAGAGCGCGCAGGCCCGACTGGTCGAGCTGGGACCGGAGTTCGTCTCGCCGTACTTCCTCACCGGCTACCTGGTCAACATGGTGTCCGCGAACATCGCCCTGCACTTCGGGGTGACCGGTCCGGCCCTGTCCACGTCCACCGCCTGCGCCTCGGGCACCACGGCCCTCGGCCTCGCCCGGGACCTGCTCGCGACCGGACAGTGCGACATCGCGCTCGTCTGCGGGTCCGAGGCGGCTGTGACCCGGCTGAACGTGACCGGCTTCGCCCAGCTGGGCACCCTGTCCGGAACGGGATCGCGGCCCTTCGACCGGGCGCGGGACGGCTTCGTCATCGCCGAGGGCGCCGGCGCGCTGGTCCTGGAGCGCCCCGGCCACGTCGTCGCCCGGCGGGCCCGGCCCCTCGCCCGGCTGATCGGTTACGCGGCCTCCACGGACGCCCACCACCTGGTGGCTCCCCACCCGGAGGGGCGCGGCGCCGAACAGGCCGTCCGCGCGGCCCTGTCGGACGCCGGGCTGGCCCCTGGAGACGTCGGGCACGTCAACGCGCACGGCACGGCGACCCGGCAGAACGACGAGATCGAGGCCGCCGTCCTGCGGCGCGTGTTCCCGCACCGGCCGCCCGTCACCTCGGCCAAGGGCACCCTCGGGCACACCCTCGGCGCGGCGGGCGTGATCGAGGCGGCGCTGACCGTGCTGGCCCTGGCCGAGGGCACCGTGCCGCCGACCGCGGGGCTGCGCGAGACCGACACGGGCATGGACATCGATGTGGTCGGTGGGACGGCGCGGAACCATCCGTCGTCGGTCGCCCTCAGCAATTCCTTCGGCTTCGGCGGCCACAACGCCGTGGCGGTCCTCGCCCGCGCCTGAGGGAGCGGGACGGGCATGCCCGTACGCGGGACGGTACGGTGCCCGCCGGGCCGGGCATTCGGGTGGCGGACCGCCGTGTCGGGCCGCCCGCTCCGGCCCGGTTCGCCATCCTGGGCCAGGCACGGCATCACGATCGCCGCTGCCCTCCCCCACGGCGAGAAGGAGTACGGCATGCCGACGGACGCGGTCGGGCGTTTCCTCGCGGCTCTCGGACCGCAGCAGCGGGAGGCCGTCACCGGCAGACCGCAGGAGGACCAGGAGCGGCTCGCGGCCGCCTGGGAGCGGGAGCTGGTCTCGGACGACGAGCTCGACACCCTGGACGAGTTGTCCCCGCCCGCGGCGGAGGCCGAGGCGGCCCGTCGCGTCCTGGACCGCGAAGGGTGAGGTCGAGCCGGCGGCTCGGTCGGCATCGGCGCCCGGCTGTTCGTCGTGGGCGGGCGCCGCTCCCGAACGTGCCAGGTGCCGGACCTGTCAGGTGCCGGACGTATCAGGCGCCCGGGGTGTCGAGCGGCCGTAGGAAGCGGCGCTCGTACCGCTTGATGCAGCGGGTTTCGCGTGCCAGGTCGAAGGCGGCCTGGCACTCCGGGTCGGACATGCTGTCCGTGCGGTACTGCTCGTAGGCGGCGAAGCCGGGGAAGGAGAAGAGGGCGTAGGCGATGTCGCTGTCGCCCTCGCTGGGCAGGAAGTAGCCGTGGTGGGTGCCTCCGAACCGGTTGACCAGCCGGACCCAACGGCGCCCGTACTCCTCGAAGTCCGCGAGCTTGTCGACGTCGATCTCGTACTTCAGATGAATGGTGATCACCGCCCCATCATGCCGGGCCCCCACGACTTCCCCCGCGCGGAAGCAATCGCCGCCTTCGGGGGAGGGATCGGGCCACATCCTCGTACGCTGCGGACGTAGGAGAGAAGCAGCGGAAGGGGGAACCGCATGTCCATGCGGAAGGGTGCCAACGTACCGGTGCCGAGTGCCACGGTCCGGGTGGAGCTGGGATGGCGAGGGGGTCCCGGGACGCCCGATGTGGACGTGTCGGCCCTGCTGCTGACGGCGGCCGGGAAGGTGCGGTCGGACGACGACTTCGTGTTCTACAACCAGCCCGTGCACCCCAGCGGTGCCGTGCGCCACGAGGGACGGCGTCAGGACGGGGCGGGCGTGGTCGAGACGATCGGGGTGACGCTGTCCGGGGTGGAGGACGAGATCGGGACGGTGGTGGTCGCGGCTTCCACCGACGGCACGTTCGGTCAGGTGTCCGGCCTCTTCGTCCGCGTGCTGGACGCGCGGAGCGGCGTGGAGACGGCACGGTTCGACGCCACGGATGCCACCTCCGAGACCGCGTTCGTGCTCGGGGAGCTGTACCGACGGGCCGGTGCGTGGAAGTTCCGAGCGGTGGGTCAGGGGTACGCCTCCGGGCTGGCCGGGCTCGCCACCGACTTCGGGATCACGGTGGACGATCCCGGCCCGGCCCCCGCCCCGACTCCGCCCGCGCAGGTGCCGTCGCCCGTGCGGCGGGAGGTGGATCCGCCCGCGCCCGCCCGCCCGGTACGGCTGTCGAAGATCACCTTGACGAAGGCGGCCCCTACGGTATCGCTGACCGAACAGGGGGCCACCTCCGGAAGCATGCGGGTCAATCTCACTTGGAGCGTCGCCGCGCCGCCGCGCGGGTGGATGCGTAAGGGGAACGATGCCGTCCGGTTGGAGGACGTCGACCTCGACCTCTCCTGCCTGTGGGAGCTGCGGAACGGGACGAAGGGGATCGTCCACCCCATCGACAACCAGTTCGGCTCGTTCCACCAGCCTCCGTACATCCAGCTGGACCACGACGACCGGACCGGAGCGAGCGAGGCCGGCGAGAACCTCACGATCAACCTCGATCACGCGGCCGAGATCAAGCGCGTCCTGGTCTTCGTGGTCATCTACGCCGGGGCCACCAGCTTCGCCGGGCTCCAAGGGGTCGCCACCCTGCATCCGCCCGTCGGTCCGCCGATCGAGGTGCGGCTGGACGAATGCACCGTCCCCTCGCCGGTGGCCGCCATCGCCCTGATCGAGAACGTGGGCGGGGAGCTGATCGTCCGCCGCGAGGCCCGGTACCTCCTGCCGGCGCCCGGCATCTTCAAGCAGCAGGCCGCGGACATCGAGTACGGCTGGGACATGAGCTGGCAGTCGGCGAGCAAGGACTGACCCGCCGGCCTCCTTCCGCCCCTTGGTGACTCGTGCGTACTGCACACCTCATCGGTGACAGCCGCGACTGTCGCGGCCCTCGGGCCGCGTGACAGCGTGAGGACGTCACCGACCGAGGGAGCAGGAGTGAACAAGGGGTACGCCGCCTTCTGCGACGCCGACCGCTGGTTCTACGACGCGCCGTACCGGCGGGCCGAGGAGAACCACCCGGCCGCGCACGCCCCCGTACCGGCGGGGTGGCAGACGCACCGCAGCGGGGACTGGCTGGCGCTGCGGCCCGTCGACGCCCGGCTTCCCTCCCAGGGCTGGAAGATCCATGTGTCGGCGTGCCTGGACAACGCCGAGTCCGTCCTCGAACGGGTCCGCGCCTACTGCCTGGAGCGCCGGATCGCGTTCAAGTTCGTACCGAGTCGGTACCTGTTGCACCTGCGCAACGCGAAGTACGCCGACCGTGCGGCGAGCGGCAAGTTCCTCACCGTGTACCCGGCGGACGAGGAGCAGTGCCGGCGCGTCGCCGAGGAACTCGACGGACTGCTGGCCGGGGAGCCCGGCCCGTACATCCTGAGCGATCTGCGCTGGAACGACGGTCCCGTGCACCTGCGGTACGGCAGCTTCACCCTGCGGCACTGCTACGACGAGCGCGGTGAACTCGTCCCGGCGATCGAGACCCCGGACGGCCGGCTCGTTCCGGACCCGCGGGGTCCGGTGTTCCAGCCGCCCGAGTGGGTCGAGATGCCCGCGTTCCTCGCGCCCCATCTGGCCCGGCGGGCCGCCGCCACCCTCGAAGGCCTCCCGTACACGGTCGAACGGGCCCTGCACTTCTCCAACGGCGGCGGTGTCTACGCCGGTCGTGACGTGCGCACCGGCGAGCCGGTCGTCCTCAAGGAGGCGCGCCCCTTCGCGGGACTCGCGGCCGACGGGGCGGACGCCGTCACGCGGCTGCACCGTGAACGCAGGGCGCTGGAGCAGCTGACCGGGCTGGCCTGTGTGCCCGCGGTGCACGGCACCTTCACCGTGGGCGACCACCACTTCCTGGTGATGCAGTACCTGGAGGGCAAACCGCTCAACACCTACTTCGCCCGCCGGCACCCGCTGATCGAAGCGGACCCGGATCCTGCGGAGCTCGCGGAGTACACCCGGTGGGCGCTGGAGGTCCATCGGCGGGTGACGGCGGCCGTGGACGCGGTGCACGCCCGCGGCATCGTCTTCAACGACCTGCACCTGTTCAACGTCATGGTCGCGGAGGACGAGGCGACCGGTGGGATGTCGGTCGCACTGCTCGACTTCGAGGCCGCCGCCCATGTGGACGAGGGGCTCCGCCAGACCGTCGCCAACCCGGCGTTCGTCGCCCCGGCCGGGCGACGAGGTTTCGCCGTCGACCGGTACGCCCTGGCCTGCCTGCGCCTCGCCCTGTTCCTGCCGCTGACCAGCCTGCTGGTGCTGGACCGGGCCAAGGCGGCGCACCTGGCCGACATCGCCGCCGAGCAGTTCCCGGTCCCGCGTACGTTCCTCGACGAGGCGGTACGGGAGATCCTCGCGGACCCCGGTCCTGGCTCGGGTCCTGGGTCCGGTCCTGAGTCGTCCGCCCCTCCCCCTACCCGCCCTTACCTGCCCGTCGAGCCGGGCGACCGGGCCGCCGCGTGTGCCTCGATGACGGCGGCGATCCGGGCGAGCGCCACCTTCGACCGCGAGGACCGCCTCTTCCCCGGGGATCCGGCCCAGTTCGCGACCGCCGGCGGCGGAACCGGATTCGGTCACGGAGCGGCCGGTGTGCTGTACGCGCTCGCCGAGACCGGCGCCGACCCGTGGCCCGAGGCCGAGGAATGGCTGCTGGCCCGGACCAAGGAACCGGCCTCCGGCATGCCGCTGGGCTTCTACGACGGCCTCGCCGGTCTCGCGTGGACCCTGGAACGGCTCGGCCACCGCGACCGGGCGCTGGCCCTGGCCGAACGGCTGCTGGACCAGCCCTGGCAGTCGGCCGGACCCGACCTGCACGGCGGACTCGCCGGCATCGGCCTGGCCCTGGATTCCCTGGGCTCGACCACCGGCGAGGGCGCGCTGCACGCGGCGGCCCTGCGCTGCGCCGACCTCCTCGCCGATCCCGCGACCACGTCCGGGCCGCGACGGGCCGGCCTGCTGCACGGGCACAGCGGTCCCGCGCTGCTCCACCTGCGGCTCTACGAACGTACCCGCGACCAGGAATGGTTGATCCGGGCCGGCCGGGCCCTGCACCGCGATCTCGACCGCTGTGTGACCAGCGTCTTCGGTACCCTCCAGGTCGACGAGGGCTGGCGGACGATGCCCTACCTCGGCGCCGGCAGCGTAGGGATCGGCATGGTGCTGGACGACTGGCTGGAGCACGCCCGGGACGACCGCTTCGAGCGCGCCCGGCCGGAGATCGTCCGCGCCGCCCAGGCGACCTTCTACGCCCAGCCCGGCCTGTTCCGGGGTGCGGCCGGCATGATCCTCCACCTGGCGCGGACCACGACTCCGGGTCCGGGTTCCGGCGCCGCGGACATCGCCCGACAGGTGGAGGCCCTGGCCCGGCACGCGGTCCCGTACCGCGGCTTCCTGGCCTTCCCCGGCGAGCAGATGATGCGCCTGTCCATGGACCTGTCCACGGGCACGGCCGGCGCGCTCCTCGCCCTCGGCAGCACCGCGCCCGGTGGGCGCGCGCACCTGCCGTTCCTCCCTCCGCCGCGGTCGGCCGCGGCGGTCCAAGAGCCGGTCCCCCTCGCGGGGGCCGTGTCCCATCGGAACACCACAGTGAAGAGGAAACGGACATGACGCTTCTCGACCTGCAGTCGATGGAAACCCCCAAGGAAGAGACCACCGAGGTCGCGCACGGTGGCGGTGGTGGCGGTAGCCGCGCCAGCCTGCTGCTCTGCGGTGACAGCAGCTTGAGCATCACGACCTGTAACTGATCAGGGATCAGGTCCTCCCGGGCCCGGGCGGTACGCCGCCCGGGCCCGCACCACACCCCTGGAGGCCGCGCCCCATGACCGTGCCCGATCCTCCCGGCGAGGCGTCGGCCGACCGCACGGCCGACCGGGCCCTGCGGGCGGCCGCACGGCACAGCTCCGGCCGCCTCGCCGCCGCGTCCGTCTGTTCGGTGGCGGCCGCCGGCGCGGCCCTGGCCGAACCGGCGATTCTCGGCCACACCCTCGACCTGCTGCTGCGGCAGGACGCCGCGGGCGCCCGGTGGACCGCCTGGTGCGCGACGGTGATCGCCGCCGAGGTGCTGCTCGACGCGGCGACGGCCCGGCTGACCGGCGGTGTCGACGCCCGCTCCACCGCCTGGCTGCGCCGGCTCGGGCTCGGGCGGCTGCTGCGCACCGCGCCGCACCGGATCGCCCACCACTCCCCCGGCGAACTCTCCGCCCGGCTGACCGCGCAGGCCACCACCGCCGGGGCCGTTCCGGCGGCCGTCGTGACCGCGGCCGTGGCCCTGCTCCCCCCGCTCGGCGGGCTCGTGGCGCTGTTCCTGGTCGACGTGTGGACCGCGCTGGCCTTCCTCGCCGGACTGCCCGTGCTCGCCCTGCTGTTGAAGGCGTTCGCCCGTGACTCGGGCGCCAGCGTCAGCCGCTACCAGGAGGTGCAGCTCGACCTGGCCGGCCGGCTCGTGGAGGCCCTCGGGGGCGCCCGTACCATCGCCGCCGCCGGCACCGCCGAGCGCGAACAGGCGCGCGTACTGGCCCGGTTGCCGGAGCTCGGCGTCGAGGGGCGGCGGACGTGGCGGATCTACGGCGCGACCGTCGCGCGCACCGGTGCCCTCATGCCCCTGCTGCTCCACGTCGTCCTCGGCGTGGGCGGGATCCGCCTCGCGGAGGGCGCCCTCGGCGTGGGCGGGCTGCTCGCCGCGGTGCGCTACGCGGGCCTCGCGGCCGGGGTCGGAGCCGTGACGGGGCGGCTGGCGGCCGTGGTGCGCGGCCGGGCCGCCGCCCGCCGCACCGCGACCCTCTTCGAACTGCCCGAACTGCCGCAGGGCGAAAGCCGGTTGCCCGCAGGCGGGTCGGGCACGCTGGAGCTTCGCGGGGTACGGGTCGTCCGCGCGGGAACCGTACTGCTGCACGACGTCGACCTGCGGATCCCCGGCGGGACGACCGCCGTCGTGGTCGGCCGCTCCGGCTCGGGCAAGACGACGCTGGCCGCCGTCGCGGGACGGCTCACCGCGTGCGACGCGGGCCGGGTCCTGCTCGACGGCGTGCCGCTGGACGAGCTGTCCGGCGAGGAGTTGCGCCGTGAGGTCGGCCACGCCTTCGAACGACCGGCCCTCTTCGGGGGGAGCGTCGCGGCCGCCATCGCCTTCGGCGGCGGTCCGGACCCGGACCCAGCCCCGGACCCGGGGGCCGTGCGCACCGCCGCGCGGGCGGCCGGGGCCGACGCCTTCGTGCGCCGACTCCCGGAGGGGTACGACACCGCGCTCGCGGACGCGCCGCTGTCCGGCGGGGAGTTGCAACGCCTCGGCCTGGCACGGGCGTTCTGTCGTGCGGGGCGGCTGCTCGTCCTGGACGACGCGATGTCGAGCCTGGACACCCTCACCGCCCGTCAGGTGGAGCGGGCACTGGTCCACGACGTGCGGCCGGGGACCCGCCTGGTCGTCGCCCATCGTGTCTCCTCGGCCGCCCGCGCCGACCTCGTCGTATGGCTCGACGCGGGGCGGGTCCGGGCGACCGGTACGCACACGGAGCTGTGGCCGGACGCCGACTACCGGGCGGTGTTCGGCGAAGGGGCCGCACCGGAACGGGAGTCGGAACCTGCTGCGGAGCCGCCGGACCGGGAGGCGGTCCGATGAGCGAATACGGCACGTGGCGGCGGGTGTCCCGGGAGGGCCGTCGCTTCCTGCGCGGCCGGACCCGGACCCTGCGCCGGCTCGCGCTCTGGTCCCTGCTGGAGTCCGCGCACACCTTCCTCGGGGGTTACGCGGTGGCCCGCGCCCTCGACGACGGCTTCCTCGCCGGCCGTACCGGTACGGGCATCGGGTGGCTGGCCGTGGCCGGTGCGGGCGCCCTGCTCGGCGCCCTCGCCCTGCGCGGGGTGTTCGGCGGCCTCGCGGACCTGGTCGAACCGCTGCGCGACGGCCTGGTGCGGCGCTCCGTGCGGCAGGCGATCGGGCGGGCCGTCGCCGATCCGGCGAAGGGGTCCGGGGCCGCCGGTGACTCGGGTGCGGTCTCCCGGCTGACCCAGCAGACCGAGATGGCCCGGGACTCCTTCGCCGGACTGGTGCTGATCGCCCGGTCGTTCGTCTTCACCGCCCTGGGCGCGCTGCTGGGGCTGGCCGCACTGGCCCCCGTCCTGCTGGTCCTCGTCCTGCCCGCGCTGTTCCTGGGGACGGCCGCCTTCCTCGCCACGCTGCGCCCGATGGCACGCGTGCAGCGCGCGGCGCTCGACGTCGACGAGGCGTTGGCCGCGCGCGCGGGCGAACTGGCGGCGGGGCTGCGTGACGTCGTCGCGTGCGGGGGCGGGGCGGCCGCCGGGGCCGGGGTCGAGCTGCTGATCGCCGAGCAGGAACGGCTGACCGGGCGGCTCGCGCGGTGGACCGCCCTGCGCACGCTGGCCCTCGGTGTCGCGGGCCGGCTGCCGGTCGTCGCCCTGCTGGCCGGAACGCCCTGGCTGCTCGGGCGGGGGGTGAGCGCGGGGGCCGTGGCCGGGGCGCTCACCTACCTCGTGCAGTCACTGTTGCCCGCCCTGGACGCGCTGATGACGGCGGTCGGCGCGGCGGGCACCCGGCTGCTGGTGGTGCTGGACCGGTTCTGCGATCCGGAACCGGCGCCGCGACCGGCGTCCGAAACCCCGGCTTCCGCGGCCCCCGTGGCGGACGCGGGACCGGTAGCCGCGGCGCTCGCGCCACCACCGGCTCCCGCCGTCGAGCTGCGGCGGGTCCGTTTCGCCTACGGTCCCCGCGCACACCCGGTGCTCGACGGCCTCGACCTGGTGGTCCGGCCGGGCGAGCACCTGGCCGTGGTGGGGCCGAGCGGTATCGGCAAGTCCACCCTCACCGCGCTGATCGCCGGTCTGCTGCCGCCCGGCCGGGGAACCGTACGGGTGGCGGGCGCCCCCGCGCGCGGCGCCCCGGGGACGGCCGCCCCCGGATACGGACCCGACCTCCGCCGGACGCTGCTACCGCAGCAGGCGTACGTCTTCACGGGGACGGTCCACGAGAACCTGACCCACCTGTGCCCCGGCCCGGTGTCCCCGGGTGAGGTGGAGCGGGCCACGGCCGTCCTCGGCGCGGACGCGCTCGTGGCCCGGCTCGGCGGACCGGACGCCGTCGTCGACCCGGGCCGGCTCACCCCGGGCGAGCGACAACACCTCGCCCTCACCGCCGCCTATCTCTCCCCCGCCCCCTTGCTGCTGCTGGACGAGGCCACCTGTCACCTCGACCCGCGCGCCGAGGAGCGTGCCGAGCGGGCGCTCGCGGAGCGCCCCGGCACGCTGGTGGTGGTCGCCCACCGCATCTCGTCCGCCGCCAGGGCCGACCGGGTCCTCGTACTCGACGGGACCCGGGCGGTGTGCGGCACGCATGCGGAGCTCCCGGCCAGGTCGCCCCTGTACCGGGATCTGGTGGGTCTGTGGGACGGGCAAGGGTGAGGAAGGGTCCGGGGGCCTTCGGGCCGACGGCTCAGACCCAGCCGGCTCGCCGGGATATCCGGATGGCGTCGATCCGGTTGCGGGCGCCGGTCTTCCGGGTCACGGCGGCCATGTAGTTGCGTACGGTTCCGCTGGCGAGGTGCAGGGCGCGGGCGATCTCGGCGATCGAGTCGCCCTCGGCGGCGCGGGCCAGCACGCTGAGCTCGCGCGGGCTGAGCGGCATGGGGTCCGCCTCCATGAAGGCGGAGGCCAACGTGGCGTCGATGAAGCGTTCTCCCGCCGCGACCTTGGCGATGGCCCGGACCAGCCGGGAGGGCGAGCCGTCCTTGTCCACGTAGCCGAGCGCCTGGGTCCGGAAGGCGCGCCGCAGCGAGCCGGGCAGGTCGGCCCGTGCGAGCACCAGCAGGGGTGTGGGCGTGGGCGAGTTCGGCAGCAGGCGGGCGGTGCCCGCGTCCGCGCGGAGGGCGGCCGACACCCCCGGACAGTCGAGGTCCACGACCACCACGTCGGGTCGTAAGAACTCGGCCTGGCGCGCGGCGGCCCGCCAACCGGCGGACGTGACGTCGAAATCGCCTTCGCATCTCAGCAGCGCGGCCAGGGCCGACCTCACGAGGCACACACTGTGCAGCACCAGGACCTTGGTCATCGGGGTTCCCCTCACGAGACGATCGATCAGCATCAAGCGGCTGCCCAGCTACCACCGCGAGGGAACGTCACGGCGGGAGGCGTGCGGGGGCGCGTGGCCTGACGTCGGCCCTCCGCCCGTTCCGCCCCCGCGCCGCCGATGGCCCTCCCACCTCGGCGGGCATCCGGAAAGCGCCGCGGAACCGCCCGGGAGGCGGAAATCCGGATGGGCTGATTCCGTGCGCTTTCGGCGGGATCCACGTCGGCCCGCCGACGGACGACGCACCGGGGCCCGGGGCCCGGAGCGACCTGGAGCGAAAAACTTCGGACGGGGATGTCGAGAACCCGTGGCCGGCTCCGTCCCAGGGGTGAAGGCGACCACAATGGGTCGCACCAGCACCGAGGAGAAGCGTCATGGCCAAGTACCTGCTGCTCAAGCACTACCGCGGCGCCCCGGCAGCCGTCAACGACGTACCCATGGACCGGTGGACGCCCGAGGAGATCTCGGCGCACATCCAGTACATGAACGACTTCGCGGCACGCCTCGAAGGGACCGGCGAGTACGTCGACGGTCAGGCACTCGCGCCCGAGGGGACGTTCGTCCGCTACGACGGCGAAGGGCGCCCGCCGGTCACCGACGGGCCGTTCCCGGAGACCAAGGACCTGATCGCCGGCTGGATGGTGATCGACGTCGACAGCTACGAGCGCGCCGTCGAACTGGCCGGAGAGCTGTCGGCCGCCCCCGGGGCGGGCGGGAAGCCGATCCACGAATGGCTCGAGCTGCGTCCGTTCCTGACCGCGCACCCCTCCACCACGGAGTGACCTCACCGATGGACGAGGCCCGGCTCAGGAGCCTCACGCCGGCCGTGCTCGGGGTCCTCGTCCGCCGCGGAGCGGATTTCGCGGCGGCCGAGGACGCCGTCCAGGAGGCGCTGATCGAGGCGGTCCGCACCTGGCCCGCCGATCCGCCGCGCGACCCGAAGGGCTGGCTGGTCACCGTGGCCTGGCGCAGGTTCCTGGACGCGACCCGGGCGGACGACGCCCGCCGCCGGCGTGAGGACCTGGTGGACGAGGAACCGCCGCCCGGACCCGCGCCCGCCGTGGACGACACCCTCCAGCTGTACTTCCTGTGCGCCCACCCGTCCCTGTCGCCGTCGTCCGCGGTGGCGCTCACGCTTCGCGCCGTCGGCGGGCTCACCACCCGCCAGATCGCCCAGGCCTACCTGGTACCCGAGGCGACCATGGCGCAGCGCATCAGCCGGGCCAAGCGCACCCTCTCCGACCATGGGGTCGCCCCTGCTCGAAGAGCTCGGGGAAGGTTCGACCGTCCCGGCGACGTCGCCACCGTGCTGCGCGTCCTCTATCTGGTCTTCAACGAGGGCTACTCGGGGGATGTGGACCTCGCCGGTGAGGCCGTCCGGCTGACCCGGCAGCTCGCGGCCCGCATCGACCACCCCGAGGTGGCCGGGCTGCTCGCCCTCATGCTGATCCACCATGCCCGGCGCGCCTCCCGGACCGCGCCCGACGGCAGCCTGGTGCCGCTGGCCGAGCAGGACCGTGGCCAGTGGGACACCTCGGCGATCGCCGAGGGCGTACGGATCCTGCAGGCGGCCCTCGCCCGAGACCGGCTGGGCGAGTTCCAGGCGCAGGCCGCCATCGCGGCGCTCCACGCGGACGCGCCCACCGCCGAGCGGACGGACTGGGTGCAGATCGTCGAGTGGTACGACGAGCTGGCGCTCCTGACCGACAGCCCGGTGGTGCGGCTCAACCGCGCGGTGGCCGTCGGTGAGGCCGACGGGCCGCGCGCCGGGCTGGCGGCGCTCGCGGCGCTGGACGACGCGCTGCCCCGCCACACCGCGGTGGCCGCGTACCTCCACGAACGCGACGGCGACGTGGTGACGGCGGCCCGGCTGTACGCCGAGGCCGCTCGGAAAGCGCCCAACCTCGCCGAGCGCGATCACCTGACGCGGCAGGCCGCCCGGCTGAACACCGCCCGCCGGTCCCCCTGACCGGCCGCGGACGGCGCGAGCGCGGTGTGGAGGAGGCAGCCCGCCGCCGCGCCGACCACGTACCAGAACAGGTCGGGTGCGTTGAAGGTGGAACCGAGGACCAAGCGGGCCACGGTGCTGTGCCGGGAGAGTTCCGCGGGGACGGAGGTCAGTTGGAGGAACTCGACGGCCCAACTGGCGGCCACCGCGGTCCCGGCCGCCCGCAGGGGCGTCAGGCGGGGAGCGACCAGCACGACGAGGGTCAGCAACAGGACGGTGTACAGGGCGTCTCCCCCGTACTTCGCCGTGCTGCCCGTCCCGGCGGCCCGCAGCCCCAGCCCCGCGCCCACCGTCACCACCGCGGCCGTGGCGGCCATCAGCCGGATTCTTCGGGGGTCGGGCGCGGCGGCGCTGTCGCGGCACGGGGGTATGGAATCCACGGGGTCATACTGCCGGAGCCGTCCGGGCCGATCGGCAGGACACCCCGGGACGTCCTGGGACGTCCTGGGACGTCCTTCAGCGCGTCGGGTAGTCCGTGTAGCCGCGGGCGTCGCCGCCGAAGAAGGTGGTGGGATCAGGGGTGTTGTACGGGCCTTCGGTGCGCAGGCGCTCGGGCAGGTCCGGGTTGGCCAGGAAGAGCGCCCCGAAGGCGAGCACGTCGGCGACGCCGTCCTCGATCAGGGAGAGGGCGCGGTGGTCGGTGGGGCCTTCGGTCGCCGGGTTCAGTACGAACGGTCCGGAGAACTGCTTGCGCAGGGCGAGGGTGGTCTCCCGCGCCTCCGGGCCGGCCTCCAGGACGTGGAGGTAGGCCAGGCCGAGGCCGTCGATCTCCTCGACCAGTGCCTCGTAGGCGGGCTGCGCGTCGGGCTCGGAGATGTCGTTGTAGGTGTTACCGGGCGAGACGCGCAGCGCCGTGCGCTCGGCGCCGATCGCGGCGGCCACCGCCTTGACCACCTCGACCGCGAAGCGGATCCGGTTCTCCGTGGGGCCGCCCCACTCGTCGGTGCGCAGGTTCGAGCCGGGGGCCAGGAACTGGTGGATCAGGTATCCGTTGGCCCCGTGCAGTTCCACGCCGTCGAAGCCGGCCTCGATCGCGTTGCGGGCGGCCTGCGCGTAGTCGGCGACGGTCTGCCGCACCTCGGCCGCGGTCAGCTCGTGCGGGGTGACGAAGTCCTTCATGCCCTCGCCGGTGAAGAGCTGCCCCTGGGCGGCCACCGCCGACGGGGCCACGGGGACGAGGCCGTCGGGCAGCAGGCTCGGGTGACCGATGCGGCCGGAGTGCATCAGCTGGGCGAAGATCCGGCCGCCCGCCGCGTGCACGGAGTCGGTGACCGCACGCCAGGCGGCGACCTGCTCGGCGCTGTGCAGGCCGGGGGTGAAGGGGTAGCCCTGTCCGACGACGGAGGGCTGGATCCCCTCGCTGATGATCAGGCCGGCGGAGGCGCGCTGGGTGTAGTACTCGGCGACGAGGTCGGTGGCGATACCGCCCTGACCGGCACGGCTACGGGTCATGGGGGCGAGGGCGATCCGGTTGGAGAGGGTGGCACCGGCGACGTGGACCGGTTCGAAGGCGGTGGTCATTTCTACCTCACACAATAGTTGGTCGGCCAATGATTGGCTGCGAGATGCAGCGTACCCCATTACTTGGCCGGCCAACATAAAGGGAGGTCGGAAGGTAGAATCCCTCTCGTAGACGTGCCGGACCGACCAGGAGGAGCCCTTCCATGACCGCGGAACCCGTACAGGAGCCGCGCTCCGCCACGCACTGCGCGGCGGTGCCGAGCGCTGTGCTGGACGGGCCGGTGAGTCATGCGATCAGCCGGGTCGCCCGGCTCCACCGGATCACGGCCGGCCGGGCCCTGCGGAACCTGGGGCTGCACCCGGGGCAGGAGTTCCTGATGATGCACCTCTGGGACAGCGGGGCCGTACGCCAGTCCGAGCTGATCAAGGCGGTCGGCCTCGACCCCTCGACGGTGACCAAGATGCTCCAGCGCCTGGAGCAGTCCGGCCACGTGCGGCGCCGCCCGGACCCCGCGGACCGGCGCGCCTCCCTGGTCGAGGCGACGGAGGCCAGCCGCGGACTCCTCGTCGAGGTCCGCACGGCATGGGGTGAACTGGAACGCCAGACCCTGGACGGCCTGGACACCGCCGAACGCGCCGAACTGACCCGCCTCCTGGACAAGGTCGAGGCCACCCTGTGCGCGGAGGTCGCCCGCGGCGCCGCGGAGTGCGACGCCACCTACCGGGGACCCGGCGCCTGCTGAGAGAGCTGTCCCCACACGGTGGGCGATCTTGCCCGGTTTGGCAGAGAATCGCCATGAAGGACGTCCTCACCCGATGCCGGCATGTGCGGATCGGTCGGTCCGAAGGTCGTGGGAAATGGCACCGGCAACACTCCAGGGCTCGGAACGGACCGGGACCGTCCCCGCCCTCGCGGAACCCAGGGCGCCGGCGCCGGACGCCGGGTCACCCAACCCGGAGGAACTCGCCGCCGCCCGGACCACCGTGGCGCGCCTGCGGGCGGCCTACCCCTCGGTCGACGCGGCCACCGTCGAGGCGACGGTGGAGGCCGCGTACGCGTCGTTCCGCCAGGCCAAGGTCAGGAAGTACGTCCCGATCCTGGCCGAGCGTCGGTCCCGGAAGGCGCTGGCCGCGGCCGGGAGCACCCCGCCCGCGGTGAGGAACGGGCCATGACGGCCGGGGGCCGGGGAAGGGGCGCGCGCTGATGTCCGACAAGAGGGCCGAACGCATCGCGGACTTCATCGAGCCGCTACGGGTGCCACCCGGATCGAAGGTGCGCCTGGAACGGGACTACGACCCCCGCTACAAGGCCGGCATGAAGAAGCGCGACGGCGTCGAGCTGCTGCGCACCGGGGTGTCGCTGCTCGCCGAGTACCAGGAGCGGCTGGCCGCCCAGGACACGTACGGCGTGGTGCTCGCCCTCCAGGCGCTCGACGCCGGAGGCAAGGACGGGACGATCCGCCATGTGATGAGCGGCGTCAATCCCCAGGGCGTGCGGGTCAGCAGCTTCAAGGTGCCCTCCTCCGAGGAGCTCGGCCACGACTACCTGTGGCGCTACGCCCGGCGGCTGCCCGCCCGCGGCGAGATCGCCATCTTCAACCGCTCGCACTACGAGGAGGTCCTCGTCGTACGGGTCCACCCCGAAGTCCTGCTCCGGCAGCAGCTGCCGGAGCACGTGCTGCGTCCGGACATCTGGGACCGGCGCTACCGGGAGATCAACCGCTGGGAGCACTACCTCACGGACAACGGGTTCAAGGTGGTGAAGATCTTCCTGAACCTGTCCAAGGAGGAGCAGCGCACCCGTTTCCTGAAGCGGATCGACCTGCCGGAGAAGAACTGGAAGTTCTCCGCCGCCGATGTCCGGGAGCGGCGCCGGTGGGACGAGTACCAGCACGCGTTCTCCGAGATGTTGTCGGCCACGAGCACGAAGTGGGCGCCGTGGTACGTCGTGCCGGCGGACCGGAAGTGGTTCGCGCGGATCTGCGCGGCGGCGATCCTCGCGCACACCCTCATCGACATCGATCCGCAGTACCCCGATGTCGGCGAGGAGGCCCGTAAGGATCTCCTCGTCACGAAGCGGAGCCTGGAGCGGGAGGCCCCGGCCGGTGCCCCGGCCGATCCGTACGCCACCCGGCGGGACGGGACGAAGCGGAACAGGCCGAAGAAGAAGCGTGGCTAGCGCTCCTCGGACGGCGTGCGACCGGCCCGGACGTGTCCGCGGCCCCGGATCGGAGGCACAACCATGACGGTGCGGTCGGATTCCGTGGCGGAGCAGCCCCCGCCCGCCGGGGACGGCTGGTACGCGCGCTCCCCCGAGGAGGTCGTCACGGCCTTCGGTGTCGATCCCGCGGTCGGCCTGTCCGGGGCGCGGGCGACCGAACTCCTGGCGGCGCACGGCCCGAACGCGCTGCCCGAGGAGCGACACGTCCCGGCCTGGCACCGGTTCCTCGCCCAGTACCGCAGCTACATGCAGATCGTCCTGGTCGTCGCGGCGATCGTCTCGCTGCTCATCCAGGAGTGGACCACCGCGATCCTGCTGGTCGCGCTGACACTGCTGAACGCGGTCGTGGGCATGCGCCAGGAGGGCAAGGCCGAGAGCGCCATGAACGCGCTGAAGTCGATGCTGAAGGCGACGGCGCGGGTGCGCAGGGACGGCCGGGAGGCCGAGATCCCCGCCGAACAGCTCGTCGACGGCGATGTCGTGCTCATCTCCGCCGGGGACCAGGTGCCGGCGGACGGTCGCCTCATCGAGGCCAGCGCCCTGCAGATCGACGAGTCGGCGCTGACGGGTGAGAGCGTCCCCGCGGCGAAGGAGACCGGGCCGCTGCCCGGCACGGGGCTGTCGCCCGGCGACCGGACCAACATGGCGTTCATGAACACCCCGGTCACCCATGGCAGCGGCGTCATGATCGTCACCGCGACCGGGGCGGACACCGAGCTCGGCAAGATCTCCGGGATGCTGTCGGCGACCGAGAAGGAGGTGCCGCCGCTCACCAAGGAGCTGGACCGGCTGACCCTGTGGATCACGGGGGCGGCGGGCCTCACCATGATCGTGATGTTCGCCCTGGGGCGGCAGCGGGACCAGGCCTGGGACGTCCTGTTCGTCAGCGCGGTCTCGCTGGCCATCGCGGCCATTCCCGAGGCCCTGCCGACCGTGACCCAGGCGATCCTGTCCGTCGGGAGCCTGAACCTGGCGAAGCGCAACGCCATCGTCAAGGAACTGCCCTCGGTGGAAACGCTGGCGTTCACCTCGGCGATCAACTCGGACAAGACCGGCACCCTGACGATGAACCAGATGACCGCCGTCGAGGTGCTGAGCCCCACCGACCGGTACACCGTGTCGGGCATGGGCTACGGACTCGAAGGGAAGATCCACCACGCCGCCGGATCCGCGGCCGGGATCGAGGACGCGATCCTGCCCTACGTGGTGGCCAGCGACGCCAAGCTGGTGGGCGGCGCGGTGGTGGGCGACCCCACCGAGGGGGCGCTGCTGGTGCTCGGGCACAAGGCGGGTCTGGACACCGACGCCACCCGGGACTCCCTCCCCCGACTCGCCACCCTGCCGTTCGACCCCGAGTACAAACTCATGGCCACCTTCCACTCGGCGGTCGACGCCGCCGGCCGGCAGGTCGTGCGCTGCTTCGTCAAAGGAGCGGCCCCCGCGGTGATGGCGCGGGCCACCACCGCGCTCGCGGCGGGCGAGACCGTCCCGTGGGACGCCGCTCTGCTGCGCCGGGCCGAGGAACAGAGCGAGCGGATGGGCGGCGAGGGGCGGCGGGTGATGGCCGCGGCCATGCGTGACCTGGCCCCGGACGCGTTCGATCCGGACGGCGACCTGCTCGCGTACGTCACCGAGCTGCGGATGACCAGTCTCGTCGGCATGGTCGATCCACCCCGCGAGGAGGCCAAGGCGGCGGTGGCCGACGCGCAGGCCGCGCACATCCGGGTCCGTCTGGTGACCGGGGACGACGTCACCACCGGGGCGGCGATCGCGCGGCAGATCGGGATCCCCGGCGAGGCCGTGCTCGGCTCCGACTTCGCCGCCATGAGCGAGGAGGAGCAGCTCGCCCGCATCGAGGGGATCGGTGTGGTGGGACGGGTCGCCCCGGAGCACAAGGTGCTGCTCGCGAACACGCTGAAGAAGAAGGGCGAGGTCGTGGCGATGACCGGGGACGGCGTCAACGACGCTCCCGCCATCAAGGCCGCCGACATCGGTATCGCCATGGGCAGCGGCACGGACGTGGCCAAGAACGCCGGCCGCATGATCCTCTCCGACGACAACTTCGCCACCATCGTCTACGCCGTGGAGCAGGGCCGGACGATCTACGACAACCTCACCAAGTACATCCGGTTCGTGCTGCTCCTGCTGGTCACCTTCGTGCTGACGTTCCTCGGGGCCACCGTCTTCAACATCGCCGCCGGTGAGCCCTTCACCCCGCCGCAGGTGCTGTGGATCCACTTCGTCGTCAACGCCTCCTTCGGCTTCGCGCTCGGCTTCGACCGGGAGAGCGCCGGCCTCATGCGGCGCCGGCCGCGTCCGCGCGGGGAGTCGGTGCTCACCCGGCCCGTACTGGTCACGGTCGGGCTCGGCGGGCTGGCGATCACCGTCCTCCTGCTCGGCCTGATCACGCTCGGCGAGAGCCACTTCGACGACATCGAGATCGGCCGGTCGATCGCGTTCACCGCCTTCTCCCTCTGCCTGATCGTGGCGGCGTTCGAATGCCGCAGTGAGACGGATTCGGTGCTGACGACCTCCACGTTCGACAGCAAGCAGATGAACTGGGTCGCCCTGGCCCAGCTGGTGCTCTCCGTGCTGGTCACCCAGATGGACGGCTTCCAGCGGGTCCTCGGGACGACCGACATCGACGCGCGGCAGTTCGGCTGGGCGCTGCTGGCCGCCGTCGTGCTCCTGCTCGTCTGGGAGTTGGGCAAGCTCGTGGCCCGCCGGTCGAGGACCGCGTGAGCAAGGTCGGCCCGTGACCGCCCGGCACGACGGCCACGGGGTGCTCTCCCGCTTCCGGGCGGTTCCCGGGATCCGCGCGGTGGCGTCCTACCGGCGCGCGTGGCTGCCCAAGGACCTGGTCGCGGGCGTCGTCCTGACCACGCTGCTGGTGCCGCAGGGCATGGCGTACGCGGAGCTGGCGGGGCTTCCGGCCATCACCGGCCTGTACACGACCATCCTCTGCCTGCTCGGGTACGCGGTGTTCGGGCCGTCCCGGATCCTGGTGCTGGGCCCGGACTCCTCGCTGGGTCCGATGATCGCCGCCACCGTGCTGCCGCTGGTGGCGGCGGACGGTGATCCCGAACGGGCCGTCGCGCTGGCGTCGATGCTCGCGGTGATGGTGGCGGCGATCATGATCCTGGCCTCGGTGGCGAAGCTCGGCTTCATCGCCGACCTGATCTCCAAGCCGACGATGATCGGTTACATGAACGGCCTGGCGCTGACCATTCTCATCGGCCAGCTCCCCAAGTTGCTCGGCTTCAAGGTCGAGGCGGACAACCTGATCGGCGAGTGCGCCGGCGTCGTACGGAAGATCGCCGAGGGGGCGGTGGTACCGGCCGCCGCTGCCGTGGGCCTCGGGGGGATCGTCTTGATCCTGGTCCTGCAGCGCTTCCTGCCGAAGGTTCCGGCGGTGCTCGTGATGGTGGTCCTGGCGATCGCCGCGGCCGCCGCCTTCGACCTGGACGAGCGCGGGGTCGGCCTGGTCGGGGTGCTGCCCGAGGGGTTCCCGCCGTTCACGATCCCCGAGGTGCGGCTCGCCGACGTCGCGCCGCTGCTCGCCGGTGCGCTGGGCATCGCCCTGGTGTCGCTGGCGGACACGATCTCCAACGCGTCCGCCTTCGCGGCCCGCACCGGCCAGGAGGTCCATGGCAACCAGGAGATGGCGGGCGTCGGTGCGGCCAACCTGGCGGCCGCCCTCTTCCAGGGCTTCCCCGTCAGCACCAGCGGCTCCCGGACGGCGGTGGCGGAGCGGGCGGGGGCGCGGAGCCAGCTCACCGGGGTGGTCGGAGCGGCGCTCATCGTCCTCATGCTCGTGCTGGCTCCGGGCCTCTTCCGCGATCTTCCCCAGCCGGCCCTCGCGGCCGTGGTCATCACCGCGTCGCTGTCCCTGGCCGACGTACCGGGAGCGGTACGGCTGTGGCGCCAGCGCCGCGCGGAATTCCTGCTCTGCTTCGCGGCCTTCGCCGGCGTGGCCCTGCTGGGGGTGCTGCCCGGCATCGCGATCGCCGTGGCCCTGTCCGTACTCAACGTCTTCCGGCGGGCCTGGTGGCCGTACGACACGGTGCTGGGACGGGTGCGGGGCCTGCAGGGGTACCACGACATCCGGTCCTACCCGAGCGCGGAGCAACTGCCCGGCCTGGTGATCTACCGGTTCGACGCCCCGCTCTTCTTCGCCAACGCCAAGACCTTCCGGGACGAGGTCAGGCGGCTGGCCGGCGCGGATCCCCGACCGAGCTGGATCGTGGTCGCGGCGGAGCCCATGACGGATGTGGACACCACCGCCGCCGACATCCTGGAGGAGCTCGACGAGGTCCTCAACGCCGACGACGTGCACCTGGTGTTCGCGGAGCTCAAGGACCCCGTGCGACGCAAGATCGAGCGGTACGAGCTCACCCGGACCATCGACCCCCGGCACTTCTTCCCCACCGTGGAGTCCGCGGTCGAGGCCTTCCGGCTGCGCACCGGGGCTCGGTGGACCGCGCCGAGCGCCGACGGGACGGCCGCGGCCCCACCCGACGGCCCGAAGTGACGGCCCGAGGTGACGGCCCGAAGTGACGGCCCGCGCTTCGGATGGCAGGTCGAACAGCCCCTTGGGACCATGTCCGTGGAGGCCGCCATGAGCCATGACCCGCCCGTCCCGCGTGGGGAGGACAAGCCGCCACGCGCGCACCGCCTGTTGCCCCGTCTGACGCTGCCCGGCTGCTGGGGCGCGCTCCTGCTGGCCTGTCTGTCCTTCACCCCCTCACTGCTCCCCCGCGGCGGCGTGCTCCAGGGACTGGTCTGCGGTATCAGCGCCGCCATCGGCTACGGGTTGGGCGTGGTCGCGGCCGTCGTGTGGCGTGCGTTCGCCGACCGGGAAGCGCGTGCCCCCTCCCGCCGGTCATGGCTCGTCCTGATCGTCTGCGCGGTGGTGCTGCTCGGCATCTCGTTCGGGCTCGGCCAGTACTGGCAGCACGAGATCCGCCGGTTGATGGGGGTCACCGACTACAACGTCCTCTTCACCGTCGCCTGCCCCTTCGTCGCGGCCCTCGTCTTCCTGCTCCTGCTCTTCGCCGGGCGGGGGCTGCGGGCCCTGTACCACCGGGCAGCCGATCTGCTCGGGCGGTGGATCGGCCGGCGGGCGGCGCGGGTGGTCGGCTGGATCCTGGTGGTGGGTCTGGCGTGGGCCGCGTTCTCCGGGCTGCTGCTGAGCGGCTTCGTGAACGCCACCAACGAGGCCTTCTCGCTCCGTGACACGGAGACCCCCGAAGGCGTGCACCAACCCACATCGGCCCTGCGATCGGGCGGCCCCGGCTCGCTGGTGCCGTGGGACTCATTGGGCAGGGAGGGCCGGGCCTTCGCCGGCACCGGACCGACGGCGTCGGAGATCGGCGCGTTCACGCACCGTACGGCGGAGGAGCCCATCCGCGCCTACGCGGGTCTGGCGACCTCCGACGACACGGAGACCCGGGCCGTCCGAGCCGTGGCGGACCTCGAACGGGCGGGCGGCTTCCAGCGCGAGAACCTGCTCGTGATGACCTCCACGGGCAGCGGCTGGATCGACCCCGCCGCCGTGGACTCGTTCGAGTACCTGGGCAACGGCGACGCGGCCACCGTCGCGATCCAGTACTCGTACCTGCCGTCGTGGATGTCGTACCTGGTGGACCAGTCGAAGGCGCGCGAGGCCGGCCGCGACCTCTTCGACGCGGTGTACGACAAGTGGTCCAAGCTGCCCCCGGACCGGCGCCCGCGGCTGTTCGTGGCGGGCGAGAGCCTGGGGTCGTTCGGCGGGGAGACGGCCTTCAGCGGGGAGGCCGACCTGCGCAACCGCACCGCCGGCACCGTGTTCGCGGGCCCGCCCAACTTCAACACGCTCTTCCGCGAGTTCAGCGACCGCCGGGACGCGGGCAGCCCCGAGATCGAACCCGTCTACCGGGACGGGCGGACCGTCCGGTTCACCGACGACCCGACCGCCGGGATCCCTCCGGCGGACCGGCCGTGGGACGGCCCGCGGGTGCTGTACCTGATGCACCCGTCCGACCCGATCGTCTGGTGGAGCCCCAGGTTGGCCCTCACCGAGCCCGACTGGATCGGGGAGCGGCCCGGCTCGGACGTGCTCGAAGCCATGGTCTGGATCCCGTTCGTGACCTTCTGGCAGGTCACCGCCGACCTGCCGTTCTCGACGGGCGTGCCGGACGGTCACGGTCACACGTACAAGGCCGCGTACGTCGACGCGTGGAACGACGTCATGCGGCCCGAGGGCTTCTCCACCCAGGACCTGAACGAGCTCAAGGACATCGTCTCGCCGAAGAAGTGAGCCCGTCCCGCCGCCGGGTCAGCGCAGCAGGTACCCGACGAGGTATCCGAAGGCGTTGACCGCCCAGTGCAGCCCCATGGGTGCCAGCAGGCTGCCGCTGCGGCGACGCAGCTCGCAGAACAGGACGCCCGCCGCCGCCGTGAACAGCACGGCGCCCAGTACCGCCAGCACGGCCCCGAGCCCGGAGTCGCCGACGACGGTGTTCACGGCCGGTTTCGCGGTCGCCAGGTGCAGCGACGGCAGCACGTGCCACAGCCCGAACAGCCCGCTCGACACGGCGGTCGCCCCGATCGCCCCGCGGACGCGGCCCACGAGGCCGTACAGCACCCCGCGGAAGGCGATCTCCTCGACCAGGACCGTGCCGACGGGGACCAGTACGAAGGCGCGGAGCAGCACCTCGCCCCCGTCCATCGCCGCGTACCGCCGGTCCTCGAACAGGCCCCTGGTCGCCGGCAGCAGGGCCCCGGCCAGGTAGACGACGCCGACCAGGCCGATCAGGGCCAGCGCCCAGCGGGCGCCACGGGCCCACGTTCCCGGAGCCAGGCCTGCGTCCGCGAGGGTGCCGCCGGCCCAGCGGAGCACGCCGAGCAGCAGGCCGCTGACCACGACGGCCGTCACCAGCCCCCACAGGCCCGTCCAGCGGTGCAAGGTCAGGTTGGCGGCGACGAGGACGGCCACGGTGACCGCCACGGCCGGCCAGGTACCGATGCGTCGCGGGCTTCGGCGGGGCCGCCGCCCGGCGACGCCGGCAGTGCTGTGGGGCATGTGAACCCACCTCGGTCAAGATGACGGGCCAGACGGCCCCATCTTGCACCCTCGGCCGTCGGCGACGGAGCAGCACCGCCGCCGACCGGTCATGCCACCGGTGACGACCGGGCGGCGGACGACGCTGTCGATCCGGCGCCCGGCTCTCGGGATCTTCACCGCTGTTCGCGGGCGTTCACCTGGTGTTGCGGTGCCGGAAAGGTCTGGCGTCCACACTGGTCCGGTCGGAGCGGCGAACCGCTGCCTCAGTAGTCGACGCGGTCGGTCTTGGCCACCCACGCGTCGAACGGAGCCGTACGGTTCGGCAGGTCCAGCCGCTCGATCGCCAGCGGCCACTGCGACGCGGGCTGCTTCTCGAACAGGTCGTAGAACTTGCGGTCGTCGAAACCGGCCACAGCGGCGTCGTCCCGGTCTGCGGCGAAGACGATCCGGTCGACCCGCGCCCACAGCGCCGAGGAGAGGCACATCGGACACGGTTCGCACGAGGTCACGAGGACGCAGCCTTCGAGCGAGAAGGTGTTGAGCTCCTTGCAGGCGGCCCGCAGCGCGCTCACCTCGGCGTGGGCGGTCGGGTCCAGGGTGGAGGTGACCTGGTTGTTCCCGATCGCGACGATCTCGCCGTTCTTGGCCACCAGGGCGCCGAACGGCCCACCGCCGTTGGCCACGCTGTTGGTGGCGAGTCTGATCGCCTCGTCCAGCCAGGTGCGCTCGAGGTCCTGGATGTTGATTTCTTGGGTGTGTGCGGTCACGGAAACTCCTTAGGAGACGGTGGGGGACTTCCCTGGTGTGCTGCCCGTGCGGGGCACCAGGGGCGGCAGGTGGGTCTCGCGGGTGCCGCGTCGCGGCCGGCGTCCGGGGATCGGCGTGCGATCGGCGGTACCCGCGGGAGGCTCGCTACGGCTGATCGCCGGCGCTGTGCTCCGGTGCGGCCGAGGTGCGGGTCAGGTCCGCCCCCGGCGCGTGGCGGACGGCTCGTTCCGCGGTGACGGTGACGCCCGGATCGAGCCCGCACATGGCGAGCAACCTGCCGGCTATCGTCTCGCTCAAGGCTCTCTCCCCCGCTTTTTCATCGTGTGTGAAGGAGTAGACAGGCAACCGAGCGGAGTCAGGCAGGGACGGAAGACATGAAAACGTCAGCCGGCTGAAACCTACTCTTCGTACGGATCTACAAGAGCCCTTCCGGAGCGTGCCACGACCTCCGGTCGATGGGCCGCCGGCGCACCCCCGGGAAGGAACCTCGCGGGTGCGGGTGGTAGCTGTCACGCGGCCCCCTGCCGAACCGCCGGCAGGGCGGAAGCGGAATCCCACACGCGACCCGTGTCGGCAACCCCGCACCCCCTGTCCACCGGGCATCGGGCGGCCTCATCCGTCATGGAGCGGAGGCTACCCATGGCGTTCGATTCCGGATCAGCCGATGCCCAGCACGACCGGGCCGCCCGACCGGTCGACCCGGTCCGTCCACCCGGGCGCCGGCCGCAACGACCGTGAGGGGGGCACCCGGACCGGGAATCTCCGTCGCCACAGCAGCCGACCGTCCTGGGCGGCGGTCAGCACCGGGGCGGTCAGCGGCTCCCCCGACCGCAGCAGCAACGGCCGCACCGCGAGATCCGTGAGACGGTTCGGCACCACCCACAGCAGCGGGGCCCGGACGAGCAGCGGTGGGCCGACTTCCGGCCACGGCGCACCCGACAGGCGGGCCAGGACCGGGCCCGCGGCAGCGGCGCCCTCGGCGGCCGCCGTGGCGGCGGGCTCGACGCCGTGCAGGACGTTGCCCACCGCGAAGACCCCCGGCGCGGACGTACGGAAGGAGGCGTCCACGGCGGGGCCGCGGGTGCCCGGGTCCACGGCGATGCCGGCCCGGCGCGCCAGCTCGTGGTCGGGGATCCAGTCACCGGTGAAGACCACCGTGTCGCACGCCAGGACCCCGGTGCGGCCGTCCGCGTGGCGCACGACCACGCCGGACAGGCGGCCCCGGCCGCGTAGTTCCGCCACCGTCGTGGCCGTGAGCAGCGGGACTCCCGGGACGGCGTCGCCGCGCGGGCGCTCCGTGACCATGGCCACCACCTGCGCTCCCGCCCGGCGCACGGTGCGTACCGCGTGGCGGGACACCGGCTCGGCACCCACCACGACGGCCCGCCGGCCGATGTCCTGCCCGTAGAGGTGGACCGACTGTTGCAGTTCCCCGGTGGTCAGCACGCCGGCCGGGCGGGAGCCGGGCACCAGTCGGGCGCTGCGTGGGCGTTCGCGGGCGCCCGTGGCGAGGACGACGGCTCGGGCGGTGATCCGCTCCAGGCCTGCCGGGCTCGTGGTCTCCAGGGTCAGCGGGCCGGCCCAGCCGGTGGCGCTGACCCCGGTACGGACCGTCGCTCCGGCGGCCGTCGCCGCCTGGGCGGCCCGCCGCGCGTACGCCGGTCCGGTGAGCCAGGGGCGTACAGGTCCGCCGAACCCGGCGTGGTGGCAGTGGCGCGGCACGCCGCCCGCGTCCCGCTCGCGCTCCAGGACCTCGATGTGCCCGGCGCCCGCGCTCGCGAGGCGGGCCGCCAGGGCCAGCCCGGCGGGTCCGGCGCCGACGATCAGGACGTCGACCGCGCGGTCGTGGCTCACCGCCGGGCCTCCTCGAACAGCGCGCGCACGGCGGCTCCGCAGTGGAAGCCCTGGCAGCGGCCGCCCCGCGCCCGGGTGCGCCGCCGTAGGCCGTCCGGCGAGCCGGGCGGGACGGTCGAGGCCAGCGCGTCGCGGATCTCCCCGCGGGTGACGCGCTCGCAGTGGCAGACGATCCGGCCGTACTCCGGGTCCCGTGCGATCGCCTCGGCGTCGCGGTACGGGCGGAGGAACGCCTCGCCCAGGTTCGGCATGCGCACCGGGTCGAGTTCCCGGGCCCCCGTCACCGGCAGGCCGGCGTCGGCGAGCAGTGCCACGACGTGCGCGGCGATCGCCATGGAGGCGCTGAGTCCCGTCGAGCGGATCCCGCCGACGGTGACGTACCGCTGGGCGGGGTGGGCGCGGATCGCGTAGTCGTCGTCGCCGGTGGCGGCGCGCAGACCGGCGTAGACGGCGGTGACCTCCTCCTCCAGGAGGGCCGGCAGGATCCGTCGACCCTTCTCCCGCAGCAGGGCGAGTCCCTCGGCGGTCGATCCCGTGTCCGTCCGGTCGTCGAGGTCCTCGGCGGTCGGCCCGAGCATGACGTTCCCGTACACCGTCGGCGTCACCAGGACCCCCTTCCCTAGGGCGCCCGGGACGGGGAGCAGGATGTGCCGTACGAGGCCACGGGCGAGCTCGTCGAAGACGATCAGCTGTCCTCGCCGGGGCGTCACGGCGAAGTCCGCGTGGCCGAGGAGCCGGTCGATCCTGTCGGCGTACAGCCCGGCCGCGTTGACCAGGTACCGGGTGCGCAGCGGGCCCCGGCTCGTGGTCACGGTGTGCGTCTCGCCGGAAGTGACCTTCAGTACGCGGCAGTCGAGGTGGAGTTCGACACCCGCGCGGACGGCCTGCGTCGCGTACGCGAGCGTGGTGGTCCAGGGGCAGATGATGGATTCCCCCGGGACGTCGAGCGCTCCCAGTGCCCCGGGTCCGAGTTCCGGCTCGCGGGCCCGCACCTCGTCGGCCGGGATGATCCGGGCCGAGCGGTGCCCGTTGCGTACGGCCTTCTCCGCGAGGCCGGGCAGCGCGGCCCGTTGCTCCGCGTCCCAGGCGACGAGGAGCGCGCCGAGCGGCTCGACCGGGATGCCGGCCTCGGCGGCGTAGGCGGAGAGCAGCCGGTGGCCCTCTCGGACGAGCCGGGACTCCAGGGAGCCGGGTACCGCGTCGAAACCGGTGTGCAGGATGGCGGTGTTGGCCTTCGAGGTGCCGTCGCCGACATCGTCGGACGCGTCGACCAGGGCGATCCGCAGCGGGAGCCGGGCCAGTTCGCGGGCGATCGCCGCGCCCACCACGCCGGCGCCGACGACCGTCACGTCGTACTCCCCGCCGGGCAGGGCGCCGCCCGTGGTGACCGTGGTGGTGGCGGTGGTGACCGTGGTGGAGGGGGTGACGGTCATGCCGGTGCGTCGCCCAGCAGGGTCGAGACCGCCGCGCGGAACCGGGCGCGTCGTTCCGCCGCCCGCGCCGCTCCGGCCCGGGGCTCGTAGACGGCGGACGGCTTCCACTCCGGGACGGCCTCGGCGACGGTGAGGGAGGGATCGAGCCCGAGCCGGGCCACGGCCCCGACGCCGAGCGCGGTGACGTCCGGCAGCGCCGACACCTCCACAGGGATGCCGAGGAGGTCGGCCTGGGCCTGCATGAGCAGCGCGGACCGGGTCAGGCCGCCGTCGACGCGCAGGGCGGCGAGCGGGGTGCCCAGGTCGGCGGCGACCGCGTCGGCGAGCTCCGCCACCTGGGCGGCGACGCCGTCGCACAGGGCGCGTACGAGATGCCCGGCGGTGGTGTCGAGGCCGAGGCCGGTGACCGAACCTCGCAGGTCTCCCCGCCACCAAGGGGCGGCGAGCCCGGCGAGCGCCGGGACGAAGGTGACGCCGCCGGCGTCCGGGACGCTCCCGCCGACGCGGTCGATGTCGGCGGCGCCGGAGATCACCCCGAGATCGGTGAGCCAGCGCACGGCGGAGGCGGCCGTGTAGACCTGTCCGTCCAGGCAGTAGCTGGTCCGGCCGGCGAGCCGCCAGGCCACGCAGCCGACCAGCCCGGAGGCGCTGCGCAGGGGGCGCGGGCCGGTCTGCGCGAGCAGGAACGCGCCGGTGCCGTAGGTGCACTTGGCGGTACCGGGCTCGGTGACGCTCTGGGCGAGCAGTGCGGCCTGCTGGTCCACGAGCAGGCCGGTCAGCGGTAGTGCGGGACCGAAGGCGGTGGTGGTGCCGACGTGGGTGTCGGCGTCGACGACCTCCGGCAGGCGCTCACCGGTGAGGCCGAAGGCGTCCAGGGCCGCGTCCGACCAGCGGGTGGTGTCGAGGTCGAGCAGCTGGGTGCGGCCGGCGGTCGCCGCGTCGGTGACGAACGCGCCGGTGAGGCGGTGCACGAGCCAGACGTCGCTGGTCGTCACGACGCCGCGCCGGGTCAGGTGGCGGCGTATCCAGGCCATCTTGGGAGCGGCGAAGTACGGGTCGAGCGGCAGGCCGGTGATCTCCCGCAAGGACGGGGCGTGCGGGGCCAGTTCGGTGCAGAGCGCTTCGGCACGCCGGTCCTGCC
Source organism: Streptomyces sp. NPDC048331 (assembly GCF_043201215.1). Lineage (NCBI taxonomy): Bacteria > Bacillati > Actinomycetota > Actinomycetes > Kitasatosporales > Streptomycetaceae > Streptomyces > Streptomyces sp. NPDC048331. Next base: position 375,813 of record NZ_JBICYT010000004.1, read on the forward strand.
AGACGATCGCGTCGGTCAACGGTTCGCCGGTCGCCGGATCCCAGGCCAGTACGGTCTCGCCCTGGTTGGCGAGGCCCACCGCCACCACGGGTTCGCCCGCCGCCGCCAGGGCGGCGCGTCCGGCGTCGACGACCGAGTCCAGCAGCTCGCCGGGGGTGACCTCGACGCGGCCGCCCGGCAGGTACCGGGGTCGCACAGGGGCAGATCCGGAACCTATAACTCCGCGTACCGGACAGACAACCAGCGCCTTGGTCCCCGAGGTGCCTTGATCGACAGCGAGCACCGGGCCCGTCATCACCACTCCGTCCCTGGTGTCGCCTTGATCGAACGTCGGTCGGAAGCCTGCACCGGCCGACCTCGCCCGTCAAGATCGGCCCACGGTCCGCCGGTATCGACTGACGCATCTTCATATGTGGATCGTGGCTTGATACTTACGTTCGAACACAGATCTGGATGCGTATGCTCCTGATCGCCATATAGTGATCGCCGATCAACGGGCAGCGACATCGACCGTGGGTCAACGGCGGGGGTTCGACGAACAGTTCTCGCATGGTTCACGCGTCCCTGGCACCGGGCACGGCTGCGTCGCGGCAGCCGGCGGCCGGATCGACCCACCTTCCATGCGATCCGAGGACTGATGATCACGACCACCGTAGGACGCGCCCACCCGGGCCGCCGCCGCCCGTCGACCGGGACGAGGTGATGGCGGGCAGCGATTTCCGGCCCGTCTACCACCCGGCCGGCCATGACAAGGAGCTGCGTTCCGCCGCCCAGGACCTGCGCACCGGCCGCTGGGTCTCCATGGCGCGCTTACTCGAACGCACCGACAACTGGGGCCTGTGGACCCAGCGCACCCAGGTGCTCGCCGCCGTCGCCGCCGGCTCCGACGTGGTCCAGGCCTGGCGGGCCGAAGAACCGCACAGCGTCGCCGCACTCGTGATGCACACGCGCGTCTGGGTGGAACGCGCCGTCCGCGCCCATCGCGCCGGACACCCCCGCACCGGCGAACTGTGGCAGGAGGCGTGGTCGACCTGCCGGGAGGCCGCCCGCATCAGCCCCGCCGACCCGGTGCCGTGGGTGTGCCTGCTCGCCCTCGCCCTCCTCGACGAGCAGCGCCAGATGGCCGAGCACCGCGTGGCGCCACCCGGCCCGATGCTGCCCCCCGGCCCCTGGGGCATCCTCGCCGAGGTCGACAAGCGCGACCCGCACAACCGCGAGGCCTACCACCGCATGCTCCAGTTCGTGTACGCGGGCACCCCCGGACCGCTCTCGGAGGCCGCCAACTTCGTGCACTGGGCCTCCGGTTCCGCGCCCCCCGGATCCCCCGTACACGTCCTGCCGCTCTACGTACGGGTCGAACGCTACCGCCGCGAACGCGGCCAGGAGCGGGCCTTGGACCTGCACTGGGTCGCCGAGGACGCCGTACGCGACGCGCTCCACGCCCTGGACACCTGGTTCGCCCACGCCGATCTCCCGCGCGCCTCCCCTCTCGACCTGAACCAGCTCGCCCACGCCCTGTGGGGGGCCCTCCAGTTCGACGAGGCCGCCCGGGTCTTCGACACGATCGGCCCGTACTGGACCACCCTGCCGTGGGCCCACCGGACCCGCGACCCGGCCGACCGCGCCTTGGCCGAGGAGGTGTTCCTGCAGGCCAGGTCCCGCAGCCTGGCCGGCCGGAACTGACCCCCGCCGACCTCCCCACGGCGCCGAACTCTCGCTCCACCCGCACCACCCCGGCCTCACCCGACCCCCAGGCTCCACCGTCCCCGTGCTCCACAGACCCCCGGAGGTACCGCCGTGTCCAGAACCGATTGGGCAGCCCGTCAGGACCGCAAGGCTCCACCTCAGCAGGACGAGGAACAACGCCTCAGGGAGCTCGGCTACCAGCCCGTCCTCGCCCGCCGGATGGGCGGCTTCGGAAACTTCGCCATCAGCTTCTCCGTCATATCCGTGCTCTCCGGATGCATGACGTTGTACGGCTTCGGCATGGGCTCCGGCGGCCCGGCCGTGATGCTGTGGGGCTGGATCGGCGTAGGCCTCTTCGTCCTCTGCGTGGGTCTCGCCCTGGCCGAGGTGACCAGCGCCTACCCCACCTCCGGCGCGCTCTACTACATGGCCGACCGGCTCGGCGGCCGCCGCTGGGGCTGGTACACGGGCTGGCTGAACCTGCTCGGCCTGCTCGGCGCCATCGCCGGCATCGACTACGGCGCCGCCCTGTTCACCGGCGCCTTCCTCAACCTGCGCTTCGGGTTCGTGCCCACCCCCGGCTCGACGTTCCTGATCTTCCTGTGCATCCTGCTGCTGCACGCCGCGCTCAACCTCTTCGGGGTGCGGCTCGTCAGCGTGCTCAACTCCATCAGCGTCTGGTGGCACCTGGGCGGTGTCGCCGTGATCGTCGGCGCCCTGGCCTTCGTCCCGGACAACCACCAGTCCGCTTCGTTCGTCTTCACCGAGTTCGTCAACGACACCGGCTGGGCCAACCCGTTCTACGTGGCGGCGGTCGGCCTGCTGCTCGCCCAGTACACCTTCTCCGGCTACGACGCCTCCGCGCACCTCTCGGAGGAGACCAGGGACGCCTCCGTCTCCGCCGCCAAGGGCATCGTCCGGGCCATCTGGGTCTCCTGGATCGCCGGTTTCGCCCTGCTCGCCGGTCTCACCTTCGCCATCCAGGACTACGCGGCGGTCCAGGGCAGCGCCACCGGCGTCCCGCCCGCCCAGATCTTCATCGACGCGCTGGGCTCCGGCGGCGCCACCGCCCTGCTCCTCGTCGTCATCGTCGCCCAGCTCTTCTGCGGCAACGCCGAGGTCGCCGCCGCGAGCCGGATGGTCTTCGCGTTCAGCCGTGACAACGCGCTGCCCGGCTCCGCACTGTGGCGCAAGGTCAGCGGCCGGACCCAGACTCCGGTGCCGGCCGTCTGGCTCTCCGTCGTCGTCGCGGGCGTACTGGCGCTCCCCTCGCTGTACTCGGCCACCGCCTACGGGGCCGTGACCGCCATCAACGTCATCGGCATCACCCCCGCCTACGCCATCCCGATCTACCTGCGCCTGCGCGCCGGCAACCGCTTCGAGCCCGGTCCGTGGAACCTGGGCCGCTGGAGCAAGCCGATCGGCTGGATCGCCGTCGCCTGGGTGGCCCTCGTCACCGTCCTCTTCTGCCTTCCCCAGAAGTCCCCCGTCACCATCGACTCGATGAACTACGCCGTGATCGCCCTGGCCGTGGTCCTGATCCTGGCCAGCGTCTGGTGGTACGTCGCACGCCGCTCGTACGGCACCCCCTCGGCCTACGGCAACGCCCGCGAGCAGGCGGAGATCGCCGAGGACATCGTCTGACCCGGCGCGGCGGCCCCGGCCGGCCGCGCCCGCATCCGGTCCACGCACGACCGGTGAGCGGGCGCCCGGCCGGGGCCGCCTTTTGCATTCCTAGGACCCCTAGGATAAAACTAGGACCTCTAGGAGTGGAGGGTCCATGGCACGCGCGGGACTGACGGCGGAGCGGGTGACGGTCGCGGGCGCCGAGCTGGCGGACGAGGTCGGGCTCGACCGGGTGACCATGTCGCAGGTGGCACGGCGGCTCGGGGTGAAGGACGCGAGCCTCTACGCCCACGTGCGGGGCCTGGAGGATCTGCGCGGACGGATCGCCCTGCTCGCGGCGGACGAGAAGACCCTCCGGATCGCGGAGGCGACGGCCGGCCGGTCGGGCAAGGACGCGCTGGTCGCGTTCGCCGACGCCTGGCGGGAGTACGCCCACGCCCATCCGGGCCGCTACACCGCGACCCAGACCCCGATCCGGATCGACCCCGAACTGGCAGCGCGGGCACCCGGACCGCGCCGGGCGGTCGAGCTGACCTACGGCATGCTCCGCGGTTACGCCCTGGCGGAGCCCGATCTGACCGACGCGGTCCGGCTGTTGCGCAGCACGTTCCACGGATTCGTCGCCCTGGAGGCGGCCGGCGGGTTCGCGCACGAGCGTTCACCGCAGCAGTCCTGGGTCCGCGCCCTCGACGCCCTGCACACCCTCCTGGAGCACTGGCCCACGCCCCGAGAAGGAGACCCCTCATGACCGACCCGACCATCGGCCACCTGCGTGTGAACGGCGCGACCCTGCGCTACGAGGTACGCGGCGACGGCCCACTCCTGCTGCTGATCCCCGGAGGAACGGGCGGCGCGGCCTCCTTCGACGGCATCGCCGGCGACCTGGCCGCCGAGTACACCGTCGCGACCTACGACCCGCGCGGCCTGTCCCGGAGCCCGCTGGACGACCCCGACGCCGAGCAGACGGTGGCCGAGCACGCCGACGACGCGCTGCGGATCATGGACCTGCTGTCACCCGACGCGCCCGCCCGGGTGTGCGGCACCAGCTCGGGCGCGATCGCCGCCCTGCACCTGCTCACCGTCCGTCCCGAGCGTGTCGTACGCGTCGTGGCGCACGAGCCTCCGGTGGTGGAGGTTCTCCCGGACGCCCCCGCCCACCGGGCGCTCCTCGCGCGCGTGCGGGAGACGCTCCGCGCCCAGGGGCTCATGCCGGCGATGGCCGTGTTCGCCGCCGGCCTGAGCAAGGCCGGGGACACCCCCGGGCCGCCGGCCGAGGTCGTCCTTCCGCCCGAGGCGGCGGCGCGGGCCGAGCGGACGATGGCCGACCTGCCGTACTTCGTCGGCCGCATCGTCCCCGCCTTCATGTCCTACGTCCCCGATGTCGACCGGCTGGAGACGCTGTCCGAGCGGCTCGTGCTCGCCGCCGGCCAGGAGTCCCGCGGCGAACTGCCGTACCGTCCGGCGGCTTTCCTGGCCGAGCGCCTCGGCGTGGAACTGCGCCACTTCCCCGGCGGACACACCGGCCTGACGACGCACCCCGACGCGTTCGGGGAGCACCTGAGGAAGGCCTTCCAGGGGTAGATCGCGGTAGATCGACCCCGTGCACGCACCCGGCCTACCGCCGGTCGGCGTACGCCTCGCTGCGCGCGGGCCGATGCATTTCTACGCTGGTCGAATGAGCATCAGATCCTCCGGGCGCAGAACCGGCGCGGGCGCGGCAGCTCTGGCCATCGGCGCGTCGGTTCTCCTCGTACCGACGGCCGCGGGCACCGCCCAGGCCGAGCCGCTGCCGCCGCGACCCGCCTCGTCCGTCGACGCATCCCTGTTGCACCGGTCCGGGACCCATGTCCGGGCGCGGCAGGGGGCGCCCGCGCTGCCGGACGACGTGTCCGCCCTGTCGTGGCTGGTGGCGGACGTCGGTTCGGGTGCGGTGCTCGCGGCCCACGACGCGCATCGCCGGCTGCCACCGGCCAGTACCCTCAAAACCCTCTTCGCCCTCACCGCACTCCCCCACCTGCCCGGCTCGGGCCGGCACACGGTCACCGAGGCCGAGCTGGACGAGGTACCGGAGGGGAGCAGCACGGTCGGGCTGTCCGCGGACCACACCTACCGGGTGGCCGACCTGTGGCGGGGCGTCTTCCTCAGCTCGGGCAACGACGCCGTGCACGTGCTGGCCGCGATGAACGGCGGTTGGGAGGTCACGTCGGCGCAGATGCAGGCCAAGGCGCGCGCCCTGGGCGCGCGGGACACCACCGTGGTCTCCCCGGACGGCTTCGACGCGGACGGCCAGGCCTCCTCGGCCTACGATCTCGCCGTCTTCGGCCGTACGGGCCTCGCCGACCCCGCCTTCGCCGAGTACGCGGCGACCGCCGACGCCCAGTTCCCCGGCGGCACCCACACCGACGGCAGTCCCACCTGGACGTACGGGATCGAGAACACCAACCGGCTGGTGACCGGTCAGGACGGGCTGGGCCGGTACCCGGGGATCATCGGTGTCAAGAACGGCTACACCTCCCAGGCGGGCTTCACGCTGATCGCGGCCGCCCGTCGGGACGGCCGTACCCTGCTGGCGACGGTGATGAACCCGCAGTGGGGCGGTGCGAACGCCGTGTACGAGGAGGCGCGCTCCCTCCTGGACTGGGGATTCGCCGCCGCGGGACATGTGGACCCGGTCGGATCGCTGGCTCCCCCCGCGCCGCCGCCCGCCGCACCGCCCGCCGCTGCCGTCGTCGCGGCCGACGCCGCCGACGTCGGCACGCCGGAGCGACTCCGCCTGGGTGCCCCGATGCTCTACGGCCTGTCGGCCGCGTTCCTCGCGGCGGTGGCGACCCTGGCCGGGGCGGCCGTCCTGCGAAGGCGCCGCAGCGAGCCCTGATCCGGGGTCGCGCGGCGCGCACGGTCGACGCGCGAGGGGCAGGGTCCGGTGCCAGGCTGAGGCCGTACCGGACCCGCGAAAGGCAAGCCCATGATCACCACTGATTTCGTCCCCGGCTCCCCCTGTTGGCTCGACCTCGGCGTGCCCGACGTCCGCGCGGCCGCGGCCTTCTACGGCGCGGTGCTCGGGTGGGACTTCGAGTCCATGGGCGAGGGGGAGGACATGGAAGGCGGGATGTTCCGGAAGGACGGAAGGGTCGTCGCCGGGCTCGGCAAGCTCACCGAGGAGGGCGCGCGCCCGGCCTGGATGATCTATCACAGCGTCACGGACGCGGACGCCACCACCCAGGCGGTGGAACGTGCGGGAGGCACGGTGCGGGTGGCCCCGCGCGATCTCGACGAGTGGGGCCGGATGGCGCAGTACAGCGACCCCTCGGGGGGACAGTTCGCCGTATGGCAGCCGGGAACGAGCCAGGGCGTCGAGCTGGTGGACGCGCCGGGCTCACTGTGCTGGACCGAGCTCTACACGACGGACGCCGGCGCCGCGAAGGAGTTCTACGGCGGTGTCTTCGGCTGGCGGTTCAGCGACATGTCGCTGCCCGGCGGCGGGGGGACGTACGCCCTCATCACGCCCGCCGGACTTCCCGAGGAGCGGATGCACGGCGGGCTCATGGAGCTCCCCGCGGAGCACCTGCCCCTCACGCACGGGCGGCCGTACTGGCATCCCGTCTTCGCCGTCGCCGACTGCGATGCCGCGGTCGCCGAGGTCACCGAGAACGGCGGGAGCGTGCAGATGGGACCGGTGGACGCGGAGGGCGTCGGCCGGCTCGCCGTCTGCCTCGACCCGGCGAACGCCGACTTCGTGGTGCTCACGCCGGTCCGCGGCTGAGCCCGGGCGGCACCGGTCGCACTCCACGGGGCGAGGTCGAAGACCTCGGCCGGAGGTCCACGGGAGCGGTGGACCGGAGTGGCGGCCATGGTGCCGGGCGAGGCAGTCTGTAGTCATGAGAGCGCCCTTGCGCTCGCCTCCTGGACCGCGAGCGGACGGCCACCACCAGGTGCTTTTCGTCTTGGCGGAGTGCGTGCCCTTCGCGATCGCCCTGCTGGTGCTCCTCGTCGAGTTCACACCCCTGCACGTCCTCTACACCGGCCCCCTGCTCGTCGCGACGCCCGCTCTGGCGGCCGTGACGATGGGCCCCAAGGGCACCCTCGCGGCGGCGGGGGTGGCCGTCGGTGTCAGCGTGACCACCGCCAGCTACAACAGCGCCTGGGGGACGCAGCAGGTCTACACGAACTTCCTCGCCCTGTTCCTGGTCTCGGTGGCGAGTTTCATGACGAGCCGCTCGGCGCGCACCCGCACGGAGAACGAGCTCAACCAGGTCCGCCGGATCGCCACGGCCGCCCAGGAGGTCGTCCTGCGGCCGGTGCCGGACCGGCTGGGCTCCGTACGGGCGGCCAGCATGTACCTGGCGGCCGAGACCGGTGCGCAGATCGGCGGCGATCTGTACGACGTGGTCCAGACCCGGTACGGGGTCCGGATGATCGTCGGGGACGTCCGGGGCAAAGGGCTGCCCGCGGTCCGGGCGGCCGCCATCGTGCTGGGCGCGTTCCGGGAGGCCGTGCACTACGAGGCCGATCTGGTGGAGGTCGTCGACCGGTGCGGAGCGGCCCTGCACCGGGACGCCGCCGTCTCGGGCGCGGCCGGCGGCGCGGACGCGCTCCTGGAGGGGTTCGTCACCGCGCTCGTGGCCCAGATCTCCGACGACCAGCACATCGAGGTGATCAACCGGGGCCATCCACCCGCGCTGCTGCTGCACGACGGAACGGTCCGGCCCCTGCCGCCCACCGCCCCCCTGCCGCCGCTCGGTCTGGAGGAATTCTTCGGCGGCCCTCCCGGGCGCGCGGACCGGTATCCGTTCGTGGCCGGGGATCGGCTGCTGCTGTACACCGACGGCGTCATCGAGGCCCGCGACCGGGACAAGACCTTCTTCGATCTGGCCGAGGCCATGGCGACCATGCGCGACCGCACCGGGGAGGCGTTCCTGAGGGGCCTGCACCAGGCCTTGCTGCGCCACACCGAGAACCGCCTGGCCGACGACGTGGCGGTGGTCCTCGTCGACCGGTGCCAGGACGAGGAGCCGGGGGCGGCCGGAGGCTCGGCGTAGAGCCCCTGGACTCGCCCGGACCGTCCCGGACACGACAGCATGGAGGGAGGCCGTTCGGAAGGTGGGTCGGAAAGTCGGCCGGAGGGTCGATCGGAAGGTCGGTCGGCGCGATGCCCCCGTGAGGAGGTGATACGCACAGTGACCAGCCATCGCTTCTCGTTCTGCGGGGCCGAGCTCGCCGCTGTCTACGTGATCGCCGACCAGGGCAGGGAACTGCATCTGGCCGAGCTGACCGGTAACCGCGGCGTCCTCTACGGACTGCCCGCGATCCTCGCCGTGGCCGGCCATTCACCCGCCGCCAATGCCTTCCGCTCCGGCCGCCCGCTGTGGCTGGCGCCCAAGGAACTCGCCTCGTTCATCGAGGAGGACCCCCACCACTTCCCCACCCGGGTGGGGAACAGTGCCCCCAACTCGCCGACCCGGATCTCGCTGGGCGCGCTGCCGCTGGGCTACGACGACATGGAACTCGGATGCCTGATCGTCGCCGGGCAGGCCGGGGCCGGCGGCTTCAGCGCCGACGACCGCAGCCTTCTGGAGCTGTACGCCGACCAGGTGGCCACGGGACTCGAATCGGTCGCCGCCCGCTTCGCCGGCCGCAAGGCTCCACAGTCCCATCTGGGCCAATCGCTGGTGCCCGACCAGGGCGGCGCGTTCATCCTGGAACTGAGCACCGGCCGGATGGAGGCCCACGCGCACGTGCTGGAGCTGCTCGGCCTGCCTCCCGATCAGTTCGACGGGCAGGTGGAAACGGTGCTCGCCTGCGCCGTTCCCGACGACATGCCCGCGTTGATGGCGATCGTGGAGCCGAACCGGCTGGCCGCCGCCGGACAGCAGCTGGCGTTCCGGATCCGCCGGCCGAACGGCGAACTGCGCTGGCTCGGGCTGCGTTGCCGGGTGGAAGTGGACTCCGAGGGCACTCCGCAGCGCGTCCTGGGCGTGGTGGCCGACGCCACGTATCTGCGTCCCAGTGCCGACGAGGTCTCCCTCGTGCAGCGGCTGTCGGCGACCCTGGCGGGAGCGGCGACCATCCGGGAGGTCAGCCGGCTGGTGGTCGCCGCCCTGCGCGAGCCGCTCGGCGCCTCCCGGGTCGCCGTCGGCGAACTGGAGCCGGAACGGCTCATCGTCACCGCCCTCGATCCTCCGGAGCCCGATGCCTGGCCCGAGGTCTGGCGCTCGGAGTGGCGCTCGGAGTGGCCGGACGTGGCGCTCAGCGACCTGCCCACCCTGCAGAGCGCCCTGCGCGGCGGACATCTGAGCCTGTGGCCGCCGGGGGCCGATCTGGAACCCGGACTCCTGGGCGTCGGGCCCGGGGGTCTCGCGGTGCTGCCGCTGCCCGCCGACGGCCGGATGGTCGGGGCGTGTCTGGTCGGGTGGGACACGGAGCACCGGTTCGGACCGGAGGAACGGTCGCTGCTGACCGCGACCGCCGGGCTGGTCGGGCAGGCGCTGGTACGCGCCCACGCACTGGACGCGGGCCACGAACTCGCCACCATGCTCCAGCGCAGCCTGCTGCCCCGTAAGCTCCCGGAGCTGCCGGGCGGGATCGCGGTCGCCCGCTACCTGCCCGCGACCGCCGGACTCGAGGTCGGCGGCGACTGGTACGACGTCATTCCGCTCCGTGACGGTCATGTGGCCTTCGTCATCGGGGACGTACAGGGGCACAGCGCGGGAGCCGCCACCATCATGGGCCAGATGCGTACGGCGGTCAGGGCCTACGCGGTGGAGGGCCACCCGCCCGACGTGGTGGTCGCGCGGGCCAACCGGCTGCTCGTCGGCATGGAGACCGACCTCTTCGCCACCTGCGGGTATGTGGACCTGGACATGGCGGAGGGCATCGCCAGGGTCGTCCGGGCCGGCCACCTGCCGCCCATCCTGCGTCATCCCGACGGCGTCGCCGAGGAGATGGTGGTCGAGGGCGGGCCTCCCCTGGGTGTGCTCGCGGAGGCCGAGTTCCCCATGACCGAGGCCGGGCTGGTCCCGGGCACCCTGCTCGTCCTGCTGACGGACGGCATGGTCGAGTCCGCGAGGCTGCCGGTGGAGGAGGGCATGCGGCGGGTGTGCGACGTGGTCGCGGCGGCCGACCCGATCGATGTCGGAGCGGTCGCCGACGAGTTGGTCGGCGGCGTGGGCCGCCGCGACGACGACGTGGCCTTGCTGTTGCTGCGCTACGACGGCCAGGGCGACCGGCCGAGGCGGAGCCACTGGACGGTGTGGCGGCTGCCCAACGCGGTCCTGCACGCGCGCCGCTTCACGGCGCGCACCCTGCGGTCCTGGGGAGTGGTGGAGCAGCTCGACGAAGCCCTGCTGGTCGTGTCCGAGCTGGTCACCAATGCCATCGCGCACACACAGGGCGAGGTGGGGATGGATCTGACCCTGTCGGCGGACCGGCTGCGGATCGCCGTGAACGACGCGTCGCCGCGCAGCCCCGTCAAGCCGATCTGGGTGAGCTGGGAGTCGACCGGCGGCCGCGGGCTCCTCATCGTCGACGCGGTGACGACGGCCTGGGGCTCGGTGCCGCTCAGCGGCGGCAAACAGGTGTGGGCCGAGATCCCCTGGCGCCGCGACACGTGACGCGGCGGCGGGACGGCCCAGGGGGTGGACCGCGGTGCGGGTGGGTCAGTCGCCGGGCGGGAGGGTGAAGTCGGCGACGGTCGAGTCGAAGGTGGCGTAGTCCTCGTAGCCGAGCACCTCGTAGAGCCGGGAGCGGGTGTGCATGCGGGGCAGCAGTGACTCCTGGGTGCCCTCGGTGGCGAGGGTGCGCAGGCCGTCCTCGACCGCGCCCATGGCGAGGCGGAAGAGGGTGACGGGGTAGAGGGCGATGTTGTAGCCGAGGCTCTCCAGGGTGCGTGTGTCGAGGAGGCGACTCCTGCCGAATTCCGTCATGTTCGCGAGGAGGGGGACGTCGAGGGCCGCACGGAAGGCCTCGAACTCGGCTTCGTCCGCGAGGGCTTCGGGAAAGACCGCGTCGGCGCCCGCGTCCACGTAGGCCTTGGCACGGTCGATCGCGGCGGCCAGGCCCTCGACGGCGCGGGCGTCGGTGCGGGCCATCAGGAGGAAGTCGGGGTCACGGCGGGCGTCGACGGCGGCGCGGACCCGGCGGACCATCCGCTCGCGCGGTACGACGCCCTTGCCGTCGAGGTGGCCGCACCGCTTCGGGTCGACCTGGTCCTCCAGGTGGAGTCCGGCGAGCCCCGCGTCCTCCATGAGCTGGACGGTACGGGCGGCGTTCATCGGCTCGCCGAAGCCGGTGTCGGCGTCGGCGAGGGTGGGCAGGTCGATGACGCGGGTGAACTGCTGGGCGCGTGCGGCGACCTCGGTGGAGGTGGTCAGGCCGATGTCGGGCAGGCCCAGGTCGGCGGCGAGCACGGCCCCCGAGAGGTACACGGCGTCGAACCCGGCCTCCTGCACGAGCTTCGCCGAGTACGGATCGATCGCGCCCGGGATCCTCAACAGCCGGCCTGAGGCGAGCTGTTCGCGGAACGAGCGGCGGCGGGAGGCGGGGGTGGTGCGGGTGTGGAGCATCGTACGAGCCCTTCGGGAGGCGTGCGTCCGCGGTGGCGCAGGCGACCGGCTTCCGGGCGGGCCGCTCCTCGCGGGTCAGGCGGTCGGCGCTGGGGCGGGCCCGTACCGGGTGGTCGATCACGGAGTTCCTCGCGGCATGCGGTGGGGCGTGCTTCGAGGACGAGTCTTCCCCTCCGGGAGGCCGGCGCGGGGACTCCCACACGGCGCGGTCCACCCCTTCCTCTTATTGCATATAGATTGCAGTTGCGGGACATGCACATCAGAGGGTGGAGAGCAGTGAGCGGACCAGTGGTGCTGGGGATCGAGTCGTCGTGCGACGAGACCGGCGCGGGAATCGTGCGGGACGGCAAGCTGCTCGCGCACGTCGTGGCGTCGAGCATGGACGAGCACGCCCGCTTCGGCGGCGTCGTGCCCGAGATCGCCGCCCGCGCGCACCTGCACGCCTTCGACCCGGTCGTCCGGCAGGCCCTCGACCAGGCCGGGCTGAGGGTGAGCCAGATCGACGCGGTCGCCGTCACCACCGGGCCCGGTCTGTCGGGCGCGCTGCAGGTGGGCCTGGCCGGGGCGAAGACGCTGGCCTACGCGGCCGGGGTGCCGCTGTACGGCGTCCATCACCTGGCCGGGCACGTGGCCGCCGACACCCTGGAGCACGGGCCGCTGCCCCGGCCGTGCGTGGTGCTGATCGTCTCCGGCGGGCACACCTCGCTGCTGCTCGTACGCGATCTGGTGCGCGAGCCGATCCTGCACCTCGGGGACACCCTCGACGACGCGGCGGGCGAGTGCTTCGACAAGGTCGCCCGGATCCTGGGCCTGCCGTATCCGGGCGGGCCCGCCATCGACCGCGCCGCCCGCGACGGGGACCCGAGGGCCGTGGCCTTCCCGCGCCCGCTGACCCGGCCCGGGGACGACCCGTACGCCTTCTCCTTCTCCGGCCTGAAGACGGCCGCGGCCCGCTGGGCCGAGCGGCATCGTCAACTCGGTCAGGAACCCCCGGTCGCCGACGGGGCCGCGGCCCTGCAGGAGGCCGTGGCGGACGTACTGACCCGCAAGGCCGTCGCCGCCTGCCGCGACCACGACGTCAGGACGCTGATCGTGGTCGGTGGCGTGGCGGCGAACTCGCGGGTCAGGGCGCTCGCGGAGCGGCGGTGCGCGTCCGCGGGCATCGAGCTGCGGGTTCCGCCCATGACCCTGTGCACGGACAACGGTGCCATGATCGCGGCCGTCGGCGATCTGCTGGTCCGCTCCGGAGCCGAGCCGGCCCCGCTGAACGTGTCCATCGATCCGTCCGCGCCCCTGGAGTACGCCTCCTTGACGCCACGTCCGGCCCCGCCGGTCACTGTCCCCTGACGTCCGGGCGGGCGGGCGCGCGGTCCCCGGTGGGCCGGCGCGCAGGCTGGTGAGGGGTGTCGTCGCGCCCGCCACGGCCGGTGCCGGCGACCCGGCGCCTGACCTGGTCCTCCTGCGCCAGCCGCCGCAGCAGCTCGAACACCGGGGCGCAGATGGCGAAGACGATCACGGCCCGCTCGGCCAGGGCCACCGGGTCCTCCAGGCCGGCCGCGCGCTCCAGGTCCAGCCGGGCCACCGATTCCGCGAGCCTGGCGTAGGCGACGAGCTCGCCCGGGGCGTACTGGGCGTCCAGTCGGCGCAGCTCCTCCAGCGCCACCGTCAGCCCCTGCACGTGCGGCGAGGTACCGGGCGCCTGCCAGTCCAGGTCCGCGAGGAGGGCGGCCACCTCGGCGCCGGCGGTCGCGTCGGCCTCGGCCGCGGCCTCCGCCTCCTGGCCCGCGGCGCCCTGGGCCGCCACCGGCACCGGGAGCGCGTAGCTGACCGCTCCGAGGGCGCTCTCGGAGCTGTGGGCCTGGTCGACGGCCCCGAGCACCTCACGGGTCGCGGCGATGGACAGGCCGCCGAGCGTGGTCAGCGCCTTGATCAGCCGCAGCCGCTGGGCGTGCTCCTCCCCGTACTCGGCCAGGGTCGCGGCCGTCGCCCGCCCCGCGGGCAGCAGTCCCTGCCGCAGGAAGTACTTGATGCTGGCGACCGGCACGCCGGTCCGGCGGCTGAGCTCCGAGATCTTCATACGGCTTCCCTGCTGGTCATGCGGTCCGGTATCCGACTTCGGCGATTGGACACCACAGCAAGATACTGCCACTATCCAGTAACTGGATACCATAAGTATCCAACCCTAGGAACGCAGCCGCACCGGAGAATCGATGCCTCACCCCACGCCCCCCTCCGTGCTCCGCCGACCCCAGCTGTGGATCGGGACGGGACTCATCGCCGCAGTGGTCTCGATGCTGTTCGCCCTGCTCTACGTGGGTGGCAACGTCAACCCCAAGGGCAACCTGCGCGACCTGCCCGTGGCCCTGGTCAACAGCGACGGCGGAGCGGATGTGGGCGGCCGCCACGTCAACCTGGGCGAGCAGATCGTCTCGGGCGTCCAGAAGGCCGCGAAGGGCGACAAGAGCATCGACTGGCAGGTCGTCAGCCGTGCGGAGGCCGACAAGCGACTGGGTCGGGGCAAGGTCTTCGGCGCCCTCGTCATACCCGCCGACTACTCCGCCACGGTGGCCGCCCTCACCGCCCCGCAGCCCGCGGCGCAGGGCCAGGCCGCACCGCCGACCCTGACCGTGCTGACCAACCAGGCGGCCGGCAGCATCGGCTCCTCCATGTCCTCCCAGGCCGCCCAGAAGGCCGCGCACGCCGCCTCCGCCCAGCTCGGCCAGGAGCTCCTCAAGCAGGCAGCCGCCCAGAAGACCCCGCTCCCGACGGCCGCGCAGCTGAAGCTGGCCGACCCGGTGACCGTGACCGTCGCCGACGGCCACCCCGTCGGCACCCGCAGCGCCATGGGGCTGAGCGCCTTCTACTACGCGCTGGTCCTGGTCGTCTGCGGCATGCTCGGCGCCAACGTGGTCAACTCCCAGGTCGACACCGCGCTCGGCTACCTGCACACCGATTTCGGCCCGATCCGCAAGCGCGAGCCCGTCCAGCACACCAGCCGCGTCCGCACCCTGGCCATCGGCATCGCGCTCATGCTCGGCCTGTCGCTGGTGATGGGCACCCTGGTCGAGGTCGCCACGGTCGGCATCCTCGACATGGACGCCTCCCACCTGGGCCTGCTGTGGCTCTACTCGGTCGCCACCATCGCGGTGGTGGGTATCGGCAGCCTGGCCCTGTTCGCCGCCTTCGGTACGCCCGGCATGCTCCTGGCCACCATCGTCTTCGTCGCGATGGCGGTCCCCTCCTCCGGCGCGACCGTGCCCGTCCAGGCGCTGCCCGGATTCTTCCGCGCCCTCTCCGAGTTCGAGCCGCTGCGCCAGATCACCGAGGGCCTGCGCTCCCTGCTCTACTACGGAGCCCAGGCCGACGCGGGCCTGACCCGCGCCTGGGCGTCGATGGGGGTCGCCCTCGTCGCCGCGCTGATCTTCGGCTTCGCCGTCACCCGCCTCTACGACCGCAAGGGGCTGCACCGCATCCCGCACCCCGACGCCGAGCCCGATGCCGAGCCCGGCGCGGTGACCACCCCCGAGACCGGCACCGCGGTCACGGCCTGACCTCCGCTCCGGAAGGCCCCGTCCCTGGCCAGGGACGGGGCCTTCGCGCGCGGGTTCGACCCCCTGCGGCGTCAGCTCCAGCGCACGAGCGCGGTCATGGCCGCACGGTCCGTCTCCGAGTCGGCGATCGGCGCCTTCGGCCAGAGCGGTTCGTACGCGGTCCGGATCCGGAACCAGGTCGCCACGGCGAGCGCGGCCCAACGCGCCCACAGCACGCCCGCGTCCGGCAGGTCCTCCGGCCGCCCCGGACGATGCGTCCTCATCCCCACCTCGTACTCCCGGCCCTCGCGTCCGTCCCCGACACCATCGGCGGCGGTGCCCGGCTCGAACGGTGGATCGGGAGGCGTTTCCGGGCATACACCAAAAGGTGATGAGCAGCCCGCCGTCGCACACGTGTCAGCTGGGGGCGCCATGAGGTACGACCTGTCCGATCGCCTGGTGGTGGGGATCGCCTCCAGCGCCCTGTTCGACCTGACCGACGGGGACGCGGTGTTCCGGGAGCAGGGCGAGGACGCCTACCGGACCTACCAGGAGACACACGTCGACGAACTTCTGGCCAAGGGAGTGGCGTTCCCCTTCGTCAGACGTCTGCTGGCGTTGAACGACCTCGCCGATCGGGACGACCCTCTGGTCGAGGTCATCATCCTTTCGCGCAACGATCCGGACACCGGGATGCGTGTCATGCGTTCGATCAAGGCGCACGGCCTCCCGATCAGCCGAGCGGTCTTTCGGCAGGGTCGGCCCTCGCACCCGTTCATGCCGGCGCTCAACATGTCGCTGTTCCTGTCGGCCGACGGACGCGACATCCGGGACGCGGTCGCGGCCGGCCTGCCCGCGGGACACGTACTCAGGACGGGGCGCGTCGACGACGAGAGCGATCCCGAACTCCGCATCGCCTTCGACTTCGACGGAGTGGTGGCGGGCGACACGGCCGAGCGGGTCTACCAGAGCGGTGGGGTCGACGAGTTCCGCGCCTTCGAGGTCCGCAATGCCGCCACCCCGCACGACCCAGGGCCGCTACGGGACTTCCTGGCCGGCGTCAACCGCATCCAGCGCCTCGAGGAGGCGCGGCGCGGCAAGGATTCCGGGTACCGGCCGCGCCTGCGCGTATCGCTGGTCACCGCCCGGGACGCTCCCTCGCACGAACGCGCCCTGGTGAGCCTCAAGAAGTGGGGGCTGCGGGTCAACGACGCCTTCTTCCTCGGCGGCATCGACAAGGCCGCGGTCATGAAGGCGCTCGACCCGCACATCTTCTTCGACGACCAGGTCGCCAATCTCAACGGCACCGCCCAGGGCACCCCGAGCGTCCACATCCCCTTCGGCGCGATCAATTCACCACCCCCCGAGTCGGCCTGAGCTCCGGCCCGGCCGGATTGTCGGTGGGCGCCGGCAGGATGAGCGACATGAGTTCCGCCACCGCGGCCGATTACGGCTGGATACGTTCCGCACGCTCGCTGTTCGCCTACGGGCTGGAGGTCGGGTACACCCTGACGCTGGTGCGGGGGGTCTCACCCGAGGAGTTGTTCCGGATCGTGGGGGTCGAGCCACGCGGTGTGCGCGCGGGCTTCCGCGCGTTCTTCGAGGAGCACGAGAAGTTCCTGGACGGATTCGAGAAGTGGCCCGAGGCCTTCCTCGCCGGAGCGTTCACCGTGCGGGGGGAGGGAGGGGACTGGACCCTCGCCCTGGAGTTCGGCGGCGATCTGGGCACGCGGCCGAACCTCATGGAGGCCCTGTCGGCGGGAACGCGTGCCGTCTCCCATTCCAGCAACGGGGGGAAGCCGATGGACTTCTTCCACTGGTACGAGGAGGGGGAGTTGAGGACCACCTTCGAGTGGCCCGCGGACAGGACCGGCAGCACGCCCGACGCGCTCAACCCCCTGATGCTGGAGGTCGGCCTCAACCCGTTCGGGGACGAGGATCCCACTGTCGACGGGAAGGCGGCGGTCCTGGCGCTGACCGAGCGTCTCACCGGGGTCGGGCTCACCGAAGAGCTGCTGGCGGAGGCCGCGTACCTCGTGGGAGAAGTCCCGGAGGCGCCGTACTGACACCCACGGGCGGCGCGCCTTTCTGTTACGCGGCCATGACACTCCCACACTTTTGAACACGATCAACAATCACTAGATTATTGAACATGGTCAAAACTGAGTACGGGGCATGGGTGGGCGAGTTCGAGGCCGAGCGGGAACGCCGGGCGGCCCTGGGCGACCCCGACTGGGGGCAGGGCGCGCGGCTGCCCGCAGACATCGTCCGCAGCATCCAGAAGTTCCAGGTCGGCGAGGACGGCGACGGCTCGGCACTCACCGCCAAGGCCGACCTCGCGGGTGATCCGGTCTACTCCCGGGCGGTCCGGCTCTTCATCGCCGAGGAGCAGAACCACGCGCGCATGCTGAAGCTGCTGCTGGCGGCCGGCGGGGCCGAGACCCTCGACGGGCACTGGAGCGACGCGGCCTTCGTCCGGGTCCGGCGGCTGCTCGGGCTGCGCGTGGAGCTGCTGGTGCTGATGATCGCCGAGGTGGTGGCCCTGGGGTACTACCGAGCCCTGCGCGACGGCGCGACCGACCCGCTGACCAGCGAGGTCGCGGGCCGCATCCTGGCGGACGAGGAGCGGCACGTCCCCTTCCACTGCGTGCGGCTGCGCGAAGGGCTCGCCGGGCTCCCCCGGCCCGCCCGCCGGGCGGTGACGGCCGGCTGGCGCGGACTCCTGGCCGGGGCGGCCGCCTTGGTCGCGGTGGACCACGGTCCGGCCATGCGGACCCTCGGGGTGGACCGGGGCGCCTTCGTCGCGCGGACCGTGCGCTCCTCGGCCTGGATGGCCCGCGCGATGGCGGGCGGACCGGTGCCCGCACCGGTGGGGCCGGGCGCGGGCGCCTGACCCGCGCCGCCGAGCGCGCCGCCCCTCACACCGAGGAGGCGCCGGTGGAGGCCGAGGAGGGCACGGACGGCGGCACGGACCGAGTGTCGGTGCGGCGCTGTGGCGCCCGCTCACCAGCGCCGTCCGCACCCAGGCCGTCGAGCAGGCGCAGACCGTCCTCGGCGGGGCTGCCCGGGGCCGCGGACAACACCAGCAGCTCCATGCCCGATTCGCCCGGCAGAGCGAAGTTCTCCTGGTGCAGTTCCAGCAGTCCCACCAAGGGGTGCCGGTACGCCTTGCGTCCGTGGGTGCGGGCGCGCACGTCCGCGCGGGCCCAGAGTCGGCGGAAACGCTCGCTGCCCATCGCCAGTTCACCGATGAGCGAGGCCAGCCGGGGGTCGTCGGGGTACTGGCCGGCGGCCAGCCGCAGGTGCCCCACCACGTCGAGGGTGCACTGCTCCCAGTCCGCGTAGAGGCCGCGCTCCGCCTCCTCCAGGAAGATGTGCCGGGCGGTGTTCAGGCCCGGTACCCGTCGACCGTAGAGGAGCCCGGCGAGCCGGTTCCCTGCGAGCACGTCCAACCGGTGATCCATGATCAGCGCGGGCGCACCGACGACCAGGTCGAGGACGCGCAGCACCTCCGGCCGGACCCTCCCCGAGCCTCCGGCCGGGGAGACCCCCTTGCCCGGCGCCTTCGGGCGGCGGCGGTGCTGCCGCGCGAGCCGGCAGAGGTGCTCGCGTTCGGTCCCGTCGAGGCCGAGAACCCCGGCGAGGGCGTCGAGTACCTGCTCGGACGGCTGCGTCGCGCGGCCCTGTTCCAGTCGTACGTAGTAGTCGACGCTGACGCCCGACAGGTGCGCGACCTCCTCGCGGCGCAGCCCTTCCACCCGGCGTCGGCTGTCCGTGGGGATGCCGACGGTCGCCGGGTCGACCCGGGAGCGCCGGGTCCGCAGGAAGCCCGCAAGATCGTCCATGCCCTCCAGTATGGCCTCGGCCATGCCCGCGAGGGTGGCCCTGTCGATACCAGGAAGTCCGGTCCGACGGAAGCGGCGCCCCTGAACACCGGACGCCGTGGCGCCCAGGATCGGGGCATCCGATCCGAAGGAGTTCCCATGAAGACGCTGATCGTCCACGCCCACCCGGACCCGAAGTCGCTCAACAGCTCGCTGAAGGACCTCGCGGTGTCCACGTTGGAGGCCGCCGGGCACGAGGTGCGGGTGAGCGATCTGTACGCGATGAACTGGAAGGCGGTCGTGGACGACGCGGACTACGGCCCCCACGCCTCGAGTCCGCTGCGGGTCGCCTCGGACTCGGGCCGGGCCTTCGAGGCCGGCGCGCTCACCCCGGACGTCCTCGCCGAACAGGAGAAGCTGCTGTGGGCCGACACGATCATCCTCCAGTTCCCGCTGTGGTGGTACACGATGCCCGCGATCCTCAAGGGTTGGGTGGACCGGGTGTTCACCTACCGCTTCGCCTACGGGGTCGGCGAGCACAGCGACACGAAGTACGGCGAGCGCTTCGGCGAAGGCACCCTCGCGGGCAGGAAGGCCCTGCTGTCGGTGACCGTCGGCGGCCCGGAGTCGCACTACTCCGCCCGCGGGATCAACGGCCCCATCGACGACCTGTTGTTCCCGATCCACCACGGCATCCTCTACTACCCGGGCATCGAGCCGCTGCCGCCGTTCGTGCTCCACGGCGCCGACCGGATGACCGACGAGGAGTACGCGGACGCCGCCGCGGCCTGGGAACGGCGGCTCCTCGGCATCGAATCGACCGAGCCGATCGGGTTCCGGCGGCAGAACTTCGGTGACTACGAGATCCCCTCCCTGCACCTGAAGGAGGGACTGGAGCCGGCGGGCCGCACAGGATTCGGGCTGCACCTGCGCGGCTGAGCCCGCCGGGCGCGGGGCGGGCTCAGCCGGGCCTGACGGGCCCGAGGTGACCTCAGGGGGCGGAGGCGGCCGCGGGCGGCCGGAGCAGTGCCCGCGCGACCTCGGGCGCATGGGCGGCGAAGGGCCCGAGGTCGGTGGCGCGCGCGTAGGCGGGGCGGTCGCGGTAGCTGTCGAGCCGGTCCAGCGCGCGCAGGCCGTAGTACGCGGAGGGTTCGGCCGCCGCGGCGGGTACGGGGTGGGCGGTGCCCGCCGCCACCGCCGGGAGGATCTGCTCGAACAGGGCCTGGCAGGCACGGATGCCGCGGAGCATGACCTGGTGGTAGCGGTCCTCGGGCCCGACGGGGAACCGCTGCTCGGCCAGGACCGGACCGGTGTCGATGCCGGCGTCGACCTCGTGTGCCGTGGCGCCGTACTCCGTGTCCCCGTTCAACAGGGCGAACAGGACGGCCACGGAGGGCAGTCCGCGGTGTCGCGGCAGCAGCCCGTTGTGGATGTTGACGATGCGCAGGCCCTCGGCCCGGAGCAGGGGTTCCCGGAAGATCTGCCGGTTGTTGAGGGACCACACGATGCCGTCGCCGGCGGCCCGGGAGAACGTGCCGGCATGGGCGTTGACGTCCGGCGCCGCGAGGTGGGGCGCGCCGGCGGCCGCCGCGTCCAGCGGGTCGGCGGAGCAGACCAGGTCGACCGGGTGGCCGTGGTCGGCCGCGTGGGTGACGGCGCGGCGGAGCAGGGCTCCTTCTCCGACGAAGATCATACGGATGCCTCCTCGCGGGCGGCGGTCAGGTGCTCGCAGACCTGCCCGAGGGTCAGGTCCCGTACGAGGCGGTCGAGACGGCCGGTGAACTGTCGGGCCTGATCGGGGGTGAGCAGGTCCGTGGAGACGGCGGTGATCATCTCGACGAGGGCCAGGGAATCGCCGCCGAGGGCGTGGAAGTCCGAGTCCGCCGAGAGCAGTTCGCCGTCGACGCCGAGGACCTCCGCCCAGTGGTGCCTGACACGCGCGTCCAGGGTGACGGGCTCGGCGACGGCCGCGTCCGGCGCGGAGGGGGCGAACGGGTCGGGGAACGCGGCGAGATCGGTCTTGCCGCCGACCGTGCTGGGCAGCGTGTCCATCACGACGACATGGGCCGGGACGAGGTACGCGGGGAGCGTACGGGTCAGTTCGGTCCGCAGGGCGCCGCCCAGGTCCGCGCCCGCCGCGGGATCACCGGCGTGCGGCAGTACGTACGCGCAGAGCACGGCCGCCGTGGAATGCGGGCGGCGGCGGGGCACGACGACGGCGCGGTGGACGGCCGGGTGCGCTTCGAGGGCGGCGACGACCTCGGCGGGATCGACGCGGTGTCCGGCGATCTTCACCTGCTGGTCGATCCGGCCGGCGAACTCGACGGATCCGTCGGCCAGTCGGCGTCCGAGATCCCCGGTGCGGTAGACGCGGACGCCGTCCGGGTCGGTGGTGAAAGGGGAGGGACGACCGTCGGGCGGGCCGAGGTAGCCACGGGCCACCTGGACCCCGCGTACGACGATCTCGCCGGTGCGGCCGGTGTCGCCCGGTCCGTCGCCGACGGTCTCGCCGTTCTCGGTGACGAGGTCGACCCGGGCGTACGGGCCGGGGACTCCGATCGGGACGGTGGCCCCGCCCTCCGCCCCGTCCACGGTGTGGGCGAGCACGGCGACGGTCGCCTCGGTGGGCCCGTACCCGTTGATCACCCGGCAGTCGGCCCCGAAGGCGGCGTGGGCGGAGCCTACGGCGGTGGGGGTGAGGGGCTCGCCGCCCAGCAGCAGGGTGCGCAGACGGTGCTCGGGGCCGCCGACCGCGCCGCCGAGCAGGGCGAGGTGCGAGGGCGTGAGCGCGAGGGTGTCCGCGCGGTGCCCGGCGACGAGTTCGCTCAGGGTGGCGGGCGAGGACGGGCCGGGGGCGAGGACGATCGTTCCGCCGGCGGACAGCGGCAGGAAGAGCGGGAAGCAGGAGATGTCGAAAGCGTAGGAGGAGCCGAAGCCGAAGCGGGTACGCCCGGTGACCTGGCAGACCTCGGTCATCCAGCGGACGAATCCCATGAGGCTTCCGTGCTCGATCTGCACGCCCTTGGGGCGACCGGTGGAGCCGGAGGTGTGGATGACGTACGCGAGGTCCGCGGGCCGCACGTCCACCGCCGCGGGGCCCTGCCCGGCGGCGGTGCTGTCGAGCGGGTCGATGCTGTCGAGCAGGTCCTCCACGACGAGCAGGGTCCCGGGCACGAACGGGGCCAGACCCTCGGCCAGGTGTCGTCGGGTCAGGCAGACACCGACGGCGGATCCCCGAAGGATCTCCCCGATCCGTGCGCCGGGGTGGCCGGGGTCCAGCGGCACATACGCGGCGCCCGCCTTGAGGATGCCCCACAAGGCGGCCACACCGGCGGGCGTGCGGTCGACGACCAGTCCCACCAGGCCCTCGCGTCCCACGCCGCGGCTCCGGAGCCCGGCCGCGACGGCGTCGGAACGTCGGTCGAGTTCGGCGTACGTGACCACGCCCTCGGGCCCGTCGAGCGCGGGCGCGTCGGGGGTGCGGGCGGCCTGGGCGCGGAAGGCGTCGACGACGGTGACCTCGGGGACGGCAGGGACCGGACCGGCGGCCGCGGCCGGCACGGTCGGCACCGCCGGAGCGGGGTGCGCGGTCCGTGGCGCGGGGCCCGTGGCCACGGCGTCCGCGGGGGCCAGGCCGGCCAGGACCGTGTCCAGCAATCGACCGGCCCGGGCGGCGAGGTCCGGGCCCGCGCCGCGGACGCCCAGGGTGATCTCGGTCGCCGTCCCGGTCTCGGCGGCGACCAGGGAGAGCGGGACCAGGGGGGCGTGCACCGGCAACGCGTAGGCCGTCGAAGCCCGGAAGCCGCCGCCGGAGAACTCCGCCAGGTCCAGCCGGCCGAGGTGGGAGACGACGGCCGAGGCGAGGTGCCGGTCGGTACGTGAGGCCACGGCCTGGGCGGTGCGCAGCAGAGCGGCGGTCACCGTCCGGGGCAGCGGCGCGAGGGCCGTCTCGAACCCGGCGGCGAGTTCGCGGTCCTCGGCCAGGGCGGTCAGCAGGAGGGTGTGCGCGGCCGTCCAGTCCGCCCCGGGCCGCAGATCGAGGAAGAGCGGCAGGCTCAGGTTGCCCGTGGCCGCGATCCCGGGGCGGTGGCGGCGCAGGTCGACGGGGACCATGACCCGGGTGTCGAGCCGGGTGGCGTCGGCCAGGGCCTGGGCGAGTCGGGCGGTGAGCGCGGAACGGCGGCCGGGCAGGGTGCGGCGCAGCCACAGCGTCCTGAGCGGACGGCCGCCCTCCGCCGAGCCGAGCGGAGAGCGTCGGGGTGGCGCCGGCGTGGGCCGCGTCCGGGTGCTGCCGAGCCGGCGCAGCAGTCCGGCGTCGGTGTCCGGGTCGAGTGCGGGGCGGGCGGGCTCGCCGCGCAGGGCCCGGAAGACCTCCCGTGCCCAGGTCAGGGCTCCGTGGCCGTCCATCAGGGCGTGCGAGGCGCTGAAGACGAGAGTGGTGGTCCCTTTCCCCCCCGCCCCGGGCACGATCAGCAGCTCGCAGCCCGGCGGCTCCGCCCGACGCGAGGGTCCGGCGGGCAACTCGACCGTGCCGGGAGCCGAGTCGGTGTACGCACCGGCGCGCGGTACGTCGTACCGCACCTGCGGCGGCGGCCCCCCGACGGTCCACATCGCGCCGGCGCGCACGAGCCGTGATCCCGGGCAGGACTCGGCGGCCCGCGCCACGGCCGCCCGGACGTCCTCGGCATCGGGTACGCCCTCGCCCTCGACGACGATGCGCAGGGCCATGGCCCCGCGGGGGTCCCCGGCGGAGAGGTAGAGGCGTTCGGTGGGCGACACCGGACGCCGGTAGCGGGTGTCCGCACCGGTGCGGAGATCGACGTCGGTACCGGCACCGGCACCGACCTGATGGGAGGTCATGGCTTCGTGTTCCCTTGTTCGGTGGGACCGGGACCGGGACCGGGTCCGGAGCGGGCCGGTACGGCGGCGTCGGTGGAGGCGGCCGGGCCGGCGGTCCAGGCGGCGACACCGCCCACCTGCGTCACCCACTCCCCCAGGGCGCGCAGCCCGTCGGCCTGGGAGCGCGGAGCCGCGTAGCCGAAGTCCTGGCGGGCGGCGGAGGTGTCGTACGTCGCCGAGCGGGTCAGCAGCGCCATCATGTAGCGGCTCAGGGGCGGGCTCGCGTCCGTACCGCCGGCGGCGGAGCGGTGGCGCAGGTGCCAGCCCGTCTCCACGGCCGCGGCCAGAGCGCGGCCGAGGCGGAGCGGGATGCGCGGGGCGGGCGGAGGGCAGTCGAAGAGGGCTCCGACCCGGGCCAGGAACGGCCACAGGTCGGTCTCCTCGCGGTCCGCGACGAAGTAGGCCTTGCCGCCGACCCGCCCGGCGGGGGCGTGCACGGCCCGCAGGCAGGCGTCCACCGCGTTGTCGACGTGGCAGAGCGAGACCAGCACCTGTTTGCCGCCCGACAGGTCGGGCAGTCGGCCCGCGCGCATGGCGTCGACCATGCGCGGCAGGAATCCGGCGTGGTCGCGCGGCCCCCAGATGCCGCGCGGGCGCAGGGCGCAGGTGGTGAACTCGGGTCCGTCGGCGACCCGTACGTGCTGTTCGGCGATCGCCTTCGTCTCGCAGTAAAGGTTGAACCAGCGCCGTGGGTACGGGGTGCTCTCGTCGATGCCGAGCCGGTCGCCCTCCCGTATGCGCATCAGCGCGCTCGGGCTGGAGACGAACACGAACCGCCGTGCCCCCGCCGACCGCGCCGCCGCCAACAGCCGCTGCGTGCCGGTGACGTTGGCGGCCTCGAACTGTGCGCGGCTGCCGTGGTCGACGACCCGTGCCGCGCTGTGCACGACCGCCTCGCAGCCCTCCGCCGCCCGCCCGAGCGACTCCTCGTCGGTGAGGTCGCCGGTGACGACCTCGACGCCGGGCAGGGAGCCCGGACGTACGGCGGTACGGCCGGGGCGGACCAGGGCGCGGACCTGATGGCCCTGGCTCAGGGCGCCGTCGACGAGGTGCCCGCCCAGGAATCCGGATGCTCCGGTGACCAGGATCTTCACAGCGTCCGCCACCAGGTCGCGCCGTAGAGCATGGTGTTGCGGACCACCGCGGCGGTCCCGTGGCCGGCCTCCCTGCCGCGCGGCAGCGCGAGCGGGATCTGCGCGGCGTGCACACCGATGCTGAGGAAGGCGTCGGCCCACCACAGCCACCGCAGCACGGGAAGGTCGGGGACTCCCCCGACCGCGGCCCACGCCGCCCCTCCGACGAGGTACGCCCAGCCGGCGATCGGCACGATCCGGGCCGCCCGCCGGGCGGTGGAGGACGCCGACCGGGCCTGCTGCCGCTCGGCCCAGCGGGCGAGTTCCTCGCGGCCGATCTTGGCGTTGTGCCGGATGTCCACGGGGAAGCCGGGGTGGCGCAGGAACTCGTGGAGGCCCGTGGTCGGGGCCTGCGCCTCGGCCATGGCGCCCAGTTCGGCGACCAACCGGGCCCACGCGGCTGCGTCGAGCTCCGCCCCGTCCGCCCCGGTCTCCACGCAGACGACGGGCCGTTGCGCGCCGGCCGGCCCGATACCGACCAGGGCGGTACGCCGGACCAGCGGATGGACGTTGAAGACCCCCTCGCAGCGCACGGTGTGCAGGTCCCGGTGGCCGGTGCGGACCCGCTGCGCGGCGCGTCCGGAGAACCAGAGGCGTCCTTCGGCGTCCAGGTGGCCGAGGTCGCCGGTCCGGTGCCAGATCAGGGGCGCCTCTCCGTCGGGGCGGTCCTCGATCACCTTGTACGCGGCGTCGGAGTCGGGTGCGTGGTGGTAGCGCCGGCTGACGGAGTCGCCCTGGACCAGGATCTCGCCGACGCGGCCGGTCGGCAGGCCGGCCGCGGGGTCGAACCGGGCGAGCGGGCCGTCGGTGACGGGGGCGATCGCCACGCGGGTGCCGGGGACGGGCCGGCCGACGCAGGTCCCCTCGCCCGCGGCGGCACCGGCCGCCGTACCGGCCGCGGCGGTACCGGCCGTGTTGCCGCCGCCTTCGTGGCCGGTGTCGACGTCGTCGTCGCCGAGGATCTCGGCCGCCTCGATCGAGGTGATCGGCAGCACCTCCGTGGCCCCGTACGTCACATGGATGCGCGCCTTCTCGTCGAGGACGGAGCGCAGCGCGGCCACGACCGCGTCGGGCACCGGGGCCCCGCCGGAGACGACGCAGCGCAGGTCGGGAAGGGGGTGGCGGCCGCGGGCGGCGCCGGTGAGGTGTCCGGCCAGGTTCCGCAGCAGGGCGGGCGAGGCGAACATGGTGGTGACGCGGAATCGTTCCAGCGCGTCCACGAGCAGCGCGGGGTCAGCCTGGGCGACCCGGGCGGGCGCCAGCGGCGCGAGGACCAGCGTGGATCCGTAGACGAGGTCGAGCACCCCGTAGAAGGGCAGGGTGACCAGTGAGACGTCGTCGCGGGTGCGGCCGTGGACGGCCTCTATCTGGCGGGCGATGGACAACGCCATGCGGTGGGTGTACTCGACGCCCTTGGCGGGGCCCGTGCTTCCGGTGGTGAAGCCGATCATCAGCAGGTCGTCCCCGCCGGTCGGCGCCGCCGTGTCCGCGGGTCCGTCGGTCGCGGGGGTGGTGCGCAGCGCGGACAGCGTGTGGCCGCGGCCGAGCCGGCGCCGCCCCAGGGTGACGGGTACCCGTACCGCGGCGAAGGTACGGCGACCCAGGACGCGTACGAGTTGCGCCAGGGGCGGCCCGATGAACGCCTCGGCGCCCACGGCCCGGTAGCAGTGCAGCATGCGCCGGACTCCCATACCGGGATCCACGACGACGGGCACGGCCCCGACCCGGAACAGCGCGAAACAGAGGGCGAACAGCTGCGGCCCGGGTGGAGCCATCAGCACCGTTCGTGTGCCCCGGGTGATCCCGGCGCGCCGGAACCCGCGGGACAGTTCCTCGACCGTGTCCTGCAACTCGCCGTAGGTGACGGTGCTGTAGCCGCCGGAGCCCCGGCCCTCGGGGTGGACGACGGCCGGCTTCTCGGGAAAGGCGCGGGCGTTGCGCTCCAGCCATCCGGCCAGGCCGTCCGACAGGGAGGCGGATCGTTCCACGGTCGGGTCCTCGATGGACCTCGTCTGCGGCACCGGGCTCACCTTCCCTCGGGCCGGTAGAGGGCGCACGCCGCGCTCGGACCGGCGCCGACCGACACGAACAGGAACTGGTCGTGGTCGTCGTGGCGTACGCCGTCCGTCGCCCGGAGGTAGCCGAGGACCGGCGCCGCGGTGTGCGGCTCTCCTGGGGCCCCGCCCGCGTCGGTGGTCGTCGACGGGCCGATCACCAGCGTCTCGTCGAGATCGATGCCGAACTCCCGGGCGTAGTCGGCGACGGCCCGCGCCGCGAACTCGCCGAGCCGCTCCGCGTGATCGGGCTCGCGCCGGACGGTGATCGTGGTCCGCCCGTGCCGGCCCATGGTGGCGGTGTCGAGGTAGCCCTCGACGTCGGTGGGGCGGTCCGCGGTGTAGTGCCGGACGGGGCCGAACCCGGCCTCGGGGTCGGCGCTGCGCTCCAGCAGGAGGGCGCCGGCCAGGTCCGCGTACGGGTAGTCGGCGTCGTGGTCCGCGTCACCGCCGGGATGGACGTCGGCGGCCGTGATCAGCAGCCGTTCGGTGCTTCCCGTGTCCAGCAGGGCCTGGCCCACCTGGACGGCGTTGAGCACGCCGCAGGCCCCGTTCATCAGGTCGAAGGAGAAGCCCGCGGCCGGTTCGGGGTCGGCGATGTAGTCGAGGTTGATGCCGACCTCCTTCTGGACCAGGGCCGCCATGGCCGGTTCGAAGGTGTTGTGTTCCCGGTAGACGCCGACGTTGATGAGCGTGCCGATCGAGGAAGCCGGCACCTGTGCGCGTGCCAGGGCGCCGCGGGCGGCCCGGCCGGCGAGGTCCACGACGGAGGCCGGTGCGGACCGGTCGGGGAGTGCGGTCGCGGCCGCGCTGATGATCATGCCCATGGCTCACACCCCCACGTTCGTGAGCGTCGCGGACAGGGCGCCGGTGACCACGCCGGAGGCGGCAGGCACCAGCAGGTACTTGGCCCCCGGACGGGCGCCGCCCGCCCTGAGGTGCTCGCACAGCGTCAGGAAGTGCGAGGTCGTGGCGGTGTTTCCGTACCGCTCCACGACGGAGAGCGAATCGGGCATGGGGGTGCCGAACTCGACCTCGGCCGTCTGGTTGACGTAGTCGATGAAACGCGTGCCGACCTGGTGCTGGATGACGTGGTCGAACTCCTCGGCGGCGAACGCCCGCCCCCGCTTGGCCAGGAAGTCCCCGTGGAAGCGCGGCCACAGCTTGAGCCGGTCGCGGTCGTGCATCTTCTTGTTGTCCGTGTAGAGGGAGATGCCCGGGGACCGGTCGCTGGGCATGCCCATGCACAGGTGGGAGTACTCGGAGCAGGTCATGAGCTCGATGTAGTGGATGCGGTCGGCCTCGTCGACGGAGACGTCCAGGACGACCGCGGCCGCCGAGTCACCGACGGAGAGGGAGGCGAACTGCGGGTCGTAGGAGTCGGCCATCTCGCGTGCGGCGGTCTGGGCGACGCGGGTCGCCTGCTCGCCGCTGACGACCAGCCCGCGCCGCACGGCACCGGAGCGGATCATCCGGTCGAGCAGCCACACGCCGGTCATCATTCCGGCGCAGGCGTTGGAGACGTCGAAGTGGATGGCGCAGCGGGCGCCCAGCTCCCCGGCCAGCATCGCGGCGAAGGACGGCTCGAAGGTGAAGCGGCTGCCGTCCTGGAAGCGGGTGATCGACGCGGAGATGACGATGTCGAGGTCGGCGGCCTCGTAGCGGGAGGACTCCAGGGCGTCCCGGGCGGCCGCCAGGGCCATCCCGAACGAGTCCTCGCCGGCGGTCGGTTCGGGGTCGTACACGCGTCGCTCGGTGATCCCGGTGATCTTCTCGATGTCCACCTCCCCCAGCCCCGGGACCAGGGCGGCGAGTTGCGGAGTGGTCTGGACGGTCGCCGGAAGGTGGACGCCTAAGGCTTCTATTCGGCTGTGTGCGGTGGCGGTGCTCATGTGTGTCGCTCTCCGTGGCGGTCCGCCGCGGGCAGGGGAGTGCCAGGGCGGTGGTTGACAGAGGGGTTCAAGGGGTGTCCGGGGAATAACGGACAGTCAAGTTACCGTAGCGTACGGAGATGACGGCGATGTGTCAGAGCTTCGCAAATCCGGAACATACGGTCGAATATCGGCCACCCGCCGCCACCCGTCGCCACCGCGACACCAAGCAGAATCCGAGCTTCCGCCCCTCTTCACCGCAGTCGCGCGCTCGAAAACCTGTCCGGAACCGCTCGGTCCACCTGGCGGGACACGATCGAGGCGGACCTGGGTGACCCGCGATCGAGCACCCCGATCTGCCGCCGGCCGACCCGGCGCTCCTCGACCCGCCGCTCGCCCGGCTCGCCGCGGACCGGCCCGTCGAGACCGACGAGACCTTCCCGCTCGACACCCTGCGCGCCGACGGTCGCGTCGACCTGTGCGAGCAGGGGCTCGGCCCGGCCGGCGCGGCCCGGCTGCTGCCGGCCGCCACCGCCTCCGCGCACGCCGGGCACCTGCTCGACGGCAACCGGATCGGGCCCGACGGGGTGGGCTCCCTCGTCGGGGCCCTCGGCGACGACACGACCGTCCGCGCCCTCCGGCTCACGCGCAACCCGTTCTTCGTGGACGGCGCCCGCACACCGACCGCGCTGCTGCGCCGCAACACCGCCCTGCGCACGCTCGATCTGGTCGACACCGGGATCGGCGCCGACGGCTTAGGCCTGCTGCTCGACGCCCTGCTGGAGCGCGAACAGCCCCTGGAAAGGCTGTTCCCCGGCGGAAACGGCCTCGGCGACGAGGCACCGCGATCCTCGCGGCGGCCGCGGCCGGCTCGGCGCACCCGGTCCGCCTCGGGCTCGGCGGCAACGGGATCGGCGCCGCCGGAGCGCGGGCACGCCGCTCGCCGGCCGACCGGACCGCGTACGCGGCGCTGACGAACAGCGCCCCCGAGACCCCGAACACGCTGCGCGGATCGCTCGCCAGAACGGCTCGGCACCGGCTCCGGGAGAGGGTTCCGGGCATCCAGGTGAGCTCCGTCAGCACGAGCAGCAGGAGCAGCACGATGCCGAGCACGGCCGCGACACCGCCGTGCCATGCGTATGTCCCACTCCGCGTGAATGCCCTTACGCACGGCTGATGTTGTGGAATCGGGCTCATGGGTACGGTCCTTGACGGCAGGCCAGGTAACCCTCTGTGTTTAACTCCCCGGAATTCGGTAACAAGATGTAGTGACAGGAAGTCAACACTCGACGAAAGGAAGGACCATGAACCTCGTCACCGTGCTCATTCTCCTCGCGGTCCTCGCGCTTGTCGGCCTTCTGATCGCGGCTCCCAGCGCCACCGTGCGGCGCAACCCGTTCCCGGGCCGCCGACAGCGAGGCGACCACCGCCGCTCGGCCGCGCCCCGGTCGACCCGGGTACCCGGGCAGCGGGGCATCCAGCACCACGCGCCCTGACCCGGGAGTGTCCAGGGCCGCACGCCCCCGCCGTCAGACCGACGGCGGGGGCGGTCCCTGCGTGAGGAGCCGGGCCGCGGCGAACTCCTCGCGGGAGGCCTGCTCGGCCAGCTCCAGGTAGCCGTACGCGTCGTCGCCGACCGGGATCCGCAGGGTGTGGGGTCCTGGGCCGCGACGATGTCGAGGACCCGCGCGGCGAAGTCCTCGGGGCGCCCGGTCTCCGGGTTCTCCGCGAGACCCCGGGCGCCTTCGAGCATCTCGCGGTTGGTCACGTCGTAGGCCGGGATCCGCTGGTGCGCCTCCGTCATGGAGGTGCCGTAGCGCGTGGCGAACATCCCCGGCTCCACCACCGTGACGCGGATGTTGTGCGGGGCGGCCTCGACGGCCAGCGCCTGGCTCATGCCTTCCAGGGCGTGTTTCCCGGCGACGTACGCGGCCAGGCCCGGAAAGGCGATCCGACCCACGACGGACGAGATGTTGACGACGTGCCCGTGGCCTTGGGACCGCATCAGCGGCAGGACGAGCCGGGTGAGCCGCCAGGGGGCCCACGACCAGGGTCTCCAACTGGTCGCGCAGCTCGGCGTCCGAGACCTCCTCCACCGCGCCGAACAGTCCGATGCCCGCGTTGTTGACGAGGACGTCGATGCCGCCGAGACGCTCCGCGGCGCTACGGACGGCCTCCTCGCAGGAGGCGGCGTCCCGCAGTTCGAGCGGGATCGGGACGATGCGACCGGGCCAGGCGGCAGCGAGGTCCTCCAGGTCGGCGGTCTTGCGGGCGGTGACCGCCAGCGCGTCCCCGGCCCGGGCGGCGGCCGTGGCCAGCGCGTGCCCGAGGCCGGAGGAGCATCCCGTGACCAGCCAGCGTCGTCCCATCGTTCCCCCGTGGCGCGTGCGTTGTTCCGGACTGTGGTGGTGACGGCCATGGTCAGGGGACGGCGGCCCGCGGTCATCCCCTCGCGCGGGGGCGTGCGGAGGCGCGCGGGCGCATGTAAGGGCGCGCACGGCACGTCCCGCTCCGGCGGCGCCGGGCCCTCACACCCGGCGGCCGGTCGTCAGACGGTTTCGGTGGCGAAGAGCTCAAGGTGGCCGCAGTGCGGGCAGCGGAAGGCCTCGATGCGCCGCCGGGGCTTGCCCAGCCGTTTGGCGCCGCCGAACAACCCGCGTTCCAGCGGACCGGCGATCCAGCGGGCGTACCCTCGGGCCCCCTCCCCCGCGTCCTCGACGAAACCCGGCTCCAGGCCGACACCACCGCAGTACGTACATCGCATCGGGTCCACGGAGCGAGTCTAGGAAAACCGGGTGAGGTAGTTCACCGAGGGGGGCGCCCCGGACCACGGTCGGCGTTGCTAGATTGTCCGGCGGCCGGTCCAAGGCCCCGGACGAGATGCGCCGTACCCGGTTACGCACGACGACGCGCGAGGTACTGCACGAGCAGTGCCGTCCGCTGTCCGCACCCGGGCAGCGTCCTCGTCGAGCAAGATGGGCCGAACAGCATGACCGTGCCACTCACCCGCAGCCTGTACCGGACGACCGCGCACGCCGCGGGGGGACGTACCGGATCCGTCCGTACGGACGACGGACGCCTGGACGTCCGTCTCGCCCCGCCGCGCAAGAAGGTGCCCGGCACCACCAACCCCGAGCAGCTCTTCGCGGCCGGTTTCGCCGCCTGCTTCACCTCCGCGCTCGCGGAGGTCGCCGCCGAGTTCGGGGCGGACGCCTCCGCCGCCCGCGTGGCCTGCGAGGTCGAGCTCGGCACCACGGACACGCCCGCGGGTTACGGCCTCGCGGTGACGCTCACCGTCGGCCTGCCCGGGTGGCGTGCGGCGGACCTCCAGCCCCTGCTGCACCGGGCGGACGCGGTCTGCCCGTACTCCCAGGCCGTCCGTGGCAACGTACCGCTGACGCTGCTGGCCCTGGACGAGGCCGCCGCCGATGACCACGCCTGAGCCGGGACACCCGGGGCAGGTCCCGGACGGCCCCGGCGTGCCCGTGCCCGAGCGCGGCGCCTGGCTGCGGTGCGGCATCAGCCATGACGGCGGACCCCTCGTCGAGGACCGCGAGGTGGTGTGGCTGCAGGCCGGATCCTGGTACGCCGACAGCCGGGGCTTCGCCGGAACGACATCCTTCGACGGCTCCCGGACGCACTTCCACCACCTCACCGGCGAGCCCGGTGAGGACACGGGCACCCTCCGGTGGGACGGCGCGAACCTCGTGGAGACGGGCACCAACGCGGACGGCAGCACCTTCCTGGAGATCTGGACCCCGCTGCCCGACGCCGACGGCGTCCTCGGTTCCTGGTCCGGCCCGGACCACCACGTGGTGCGCGTCGGCCGCCACGTGGTGCACGTGGATTCCCACACCGGCACGTACTGGCGGCTGTAGGCCGCTCGCGCGGCCCGCAGGAGCGGTCGGCGGACCGTCAGGGCAGGAGACCGGCCGGGAGGTATTCCCCGTACGACGAGGACGGCCGGCCGGTGACCTGTCGGACCAGGTCCTCGAGGGGGTCGGCGGCCTCCTCCGGCGCGGGCGCGCCGAGGCGGGCGGCGACGTCCTTGCGGAGGGTCGGGAGCAGGGCGTAGAGGCGGTCGCCGGGGCAGGAGGTGGCGTTGAAGTCGCGGTGGCCGTAGATCTCCGACGCGGGCAGGCCGTACTGGTCGCAGATGTGGGCACACAGGTCGGCCAGCGCCGCGTACTGCGCCGCCCGCGGGACCTCCGAGGTGTACGTGCCCTCGTTCTCGATGCCGATGGACACCGTGTTCTGGCCCACGCAGTGCGCCGCCCGCACCTGGCCGGTGCCGGCGCGCAGCTGGGCCAGGCTGTTGTGGCGCCCCTCCATCACGAAGGCCCCGCGGCTGACGGTGAAGTGCTGACCGGTGTCGATCCAGCCCTGAGCGTCCATGTGGTAGGTCTGGATCGCGCGGGCGAGGGCGACGGCGCGCTGCTTGGAGTAGTCCGTCACGTTCGCCGTCGCCGTGTGGTGGACGATGATCCGCTCCGGGCGGTTGTCCAGGACGACGACGGGTTCGGACGCCGCCCGCGCACCCCAGGCGGCGCAGCCGATGATGTCCGGGGTGGCGGCGGAGTACGCCCGCCCCGCCGCGGCGACCGGCAGGGCCGCGGCGGTGGCCAGGGCGAAGGCTCCCGTGAGGATCGAACGGCGGGTGTACGGCGCCGCGGGGCGTGCCGACGGCTGGTGCGGTGCGGAGAAGGTCATGCGGCGCCATTCAAGGGGACTCCACCCGCACCGGCGGCGCAGACACACCGCGCGACCCCCGGACGGTCCCCGACCGGCCGCGCCCGGGACGGCCGCGAGCCCGGCATGACCCGAAAGACGGGCCCTAGCCGAAGCCCTGCGGGGTCTCCTCCCCGTCGGTCCACCAGACGCCCAGCCGCTGGCGGGTCAGGAGCCAGCCGCCGTCGGGAGCCCGGCGGTAGTCCCAGTCGTACGGGCCGCCCATGGAGTACGGCGCAGGGTTCCGCCCGCTGCCCGTCACGGCCACGAACCACATGTAGCCGACCCCCGTGGCGCGGTCCCCCTCCACCTGGAAGTCCATGTTCAGGATGTGGTGTTGCATGCTCGGGAAGTGCGCCTCCGCCTGCTCCACCTTCGCCCGGACCGCGTCCCTGCCGTGGATCTCCCCCCACGGCTCGAATTCCAGCACCGCGTCCTCGGCCCAGCACTCGATCCAGGCCCGCCAGTCCTTGCGGTCGAGCGCCCGCCAGCCGCGGATCATCAGCCGGCGCAGCGCCTGCTTGTCCTCCAGGACCCGCAGTCGGCGCAGCAGGTCCTCGTACGGCGCGGCGGTCACTGCGCGCTCGCGGTGGGACGTACGACGATCTCGTTGACGTCGACCTCGGCCGGTTGGGCGACCGCGTAGGCGATGGCCCCGGCGATGGCGGATGCCGGCAGCGCGACGGCCCGGTAGGCCTTCATGGCCTCCCGCGCGGCGGGGTCGGAGATCCCTTCGGCCAGCTCGGACTCGGTCACGCCAGGGGAGACCAGGGTGACCCGGACGGAGCCGCCCGACTCCTGGCGCAGCCCTTCGGACATGGCGCGGACGGCGTACTTGGTGGCGCAGTAGACGGCCGCGGTGGGCGACACCTCGTACGCGCCGACGGAGGCGACGTTCACGAAGTGGCCGCCGCCCTGGGCGCGCATCACGGGCAGGGCGGCGGCGATGCCGTGGAGCACGCCTCGCACGTTCACGTCGATCATCCGGTCCCACTCGCCGACCTTCAGCGCGTCGAGGGGCGAGAGCGGCATCACCCCGGCGTTGTTGACCAGCACGTCCAACCGGCCGTACCGGTCGAGGGCGGCGGCCACGAAGGCCCGTACGTCGGCGGCGTCGGTGACGTCCAGACGCCGGAACTCGGCGGTACCGCCCGCCTCCTCGATCTCCCGGCGGAGCGCGTCGAGTCGCTCGGTGCGTCGCGCTCCCAGGAACAGTCGGTGGCCATCGGCGGCGAGCCGACGGGCCGTCGCCTCCCCGATCCCGCTGCTCGCTCCGGTGATGGCCACGACCTTGGCTTCGTTCCTCATACCTGCCCTCGTCCTCGTTCGAAGCGGATGACTCCGCCCGACCGAGTCTGGGCAGACCGCGACCGACCTACCAGGACGTGTCACACCCTGGCAGCGCCGGCTCGGGGGTGGTCTCCTACCCGTTGGTGACGCTTCCGAGCCACAGCAGGTCACGGGCGCGCGTCATCGCCACGAAGAGCCGGCTGCGTAGCAGTTCCGCACGCTCCCGGGCCGTCTCGGACGTCTCCGTACCGGCCGCCGTACCGGGCGGCGTCCCGGGGCCGGGGACGGCGTCGTACCGGGGCAGGAAGACGTTCTTGAACTCCAGGCCCTTGGCCCGGCGGTAGGTGCCCAGCTTCACCGCGTCGACCGGACGGCCGTCGTAGTGCTCCAACTGGCAGACCGGGATGCCCGCCTGGGTGAGCAGGCGCTGGTGGTGGCCCAGGGCACGCAGGGACGGGCACAGCAGGGCGGTGTCGGCGAGGGCGCCGTCGGGCAGGGCACGCAGGGCGTCCAGGAGGTCCCGGTCGTGGGCGTCCACGGTGGGCCGGGTGACGCGTACGACGTGCCCGTCGTGATAGGTGAGATCGACGTCGCGGCGTCCGGAGGTGCGCAGGCCGTCGAGGTCCTCGAAGGCGTCGTCGGCGACGACGGTGAGCGCCGCGTCCAGGATCTGTTCGCTGTTGCGGTAGTTGGTGCGCAGCACCTGTCCGCGGTCGCCGCGGATGTCGATGCCCGCGTCGGTGAGGCGGAACCCGCCCGGGTACACGGTCTGCTGGCCGTCACCGACGAGCAGCAGACCGTTGGGCACGTCCCCGACGAGCGCGTGCAGGAGGCGCACGCCGACGAGCGTGAGGTCCTGGACCTCGTCCACGATGACGGCCGCGTACGGAGGTCCTTCGCGGCGGCGGGTCGCTTCCGCCAGGGCGAGGGAGAGGACGTCGTTGAAGTCGTGGACGCCGCGCTCGCCGCGCAGTGATTCGTAGGCCTCGTACAGCTCCCACACCGCTTGCCGGTGGGCCCGGTGGAGGCTCGCCCGGCGCCGGCGCCTGGGGACGGCCGCGTACTCCTCGAATCGGGTGAGGCCGCGCCCCTTGATGACGTAGTCGATCTCTTCGTGCCAGTAGGTGGGGACCGGGTCGAGGGAGGCCAGTCGGCTCCGGCGGCCGACGTTCTTCCAGGCGAGGCTGAAGGCGGTCTCGGCCTTGTCCCCGTGCAGCCGTACGGGTATGCCCCGCTCCTGAAGGAATTCCTGTGCCCAGGAGTGGAGGCTGCGGAAGTCCACCCGGTCGGCGACGGCCGGGGCCATGGCCTGGAGGAAGGTGCTCTGCACGCGGGGCAGGTTGTTGGCGAAGGTGACGTACAGGATGCGGCCGGTGGTCCGCCTGGCCAGGTGGGCGGCACGGTGCAGGGCGACGACCGTCTTTCCGGTGCCCGCCGGTCCGCTGATGCGTGCCGGGCCCGACCAGTTGCGGCGTACCAGTGCCACCTGATCGGGGTGGAGGAAGGTCATCCACTGCTCGATCGGTGCGCGCCTCGCCCCTTCCAGGGCCGCGTCACGCAGCCCTTCCAGGTCGAACAGCCCGTCCGGGGCGCCCGGTCGGTGGGGTTCGGCCGCGCGCGGCAGCGGCTGCTGCTGCTCGACCGCCGCCCCCACGTAGCCCGGGAACACCCGCTCCAGGTGGTCGGCGATCGCCCGGACCGACTCGACGCGCAGTCGGTGCCGCTGCGACAGCAGCACGGGGCCGATCTCGTGTTCGCCCAGGAGTCGGATCCGGTCGAGGCTCCCGTCGAGGCGCTGCCCGGGGAACACCATGACCGGCTGGACCGCCACCGGTGACATGCCGAGGGAGGCCACCGCGCTCTCGGCCGCCTTCGTCGCGGCGAGCAGCCCGGCCGCGTGTCCGTCGGCCGGCTCGCGGCCGCACGTGACGTCGACGACGAAGACCCCGCCGGGCCCCACCAGCAGCATGTCCGCGTCAGCGGTCCGTGTCCCGGACCATCGGCGGTCGACGAGCAGCCGCCACCCGCGCGCGGTCAGTACCAGCAGCTGGGCGAGGACCCGCCGCTCCCCCTCGCCGACCGCGTCCCACCGCAGGGCCTGCCGGCGGGCGGCGTGCCACTGCTCGCGCAGTAACCGCTCCTGCCGCCGCGCGTCCTGCGTCCGCTGCGATACCGCCCCGCCCGTCCCCATACCAGCCCCCCTCGTACGCGGAGTGACGATCATAGGGCGGAACGCGACGGTGCCGGCAGGGTGCGTCCCCGCCGGCGCGCCGCTCAGTCCTGCCGGTAGAACAGGAGCATGTCGACGCCCAACGGGCCGCGGCTGCCGAAGTAGTACACCCCGAGGTCGGTGACCTGGATCGAGCGGACGGCTTCGTCGAGCCGGCGGAATCCGACCGCTTCGAGGACGCGGCGCACCTGTGGACTCTCGTCGTCACCGGCGATGAACCGGCCGAGGGTGCTGATGACCACCGAGCTGCCCCGCCGTCGTCGAAGCCGATCACGTGGTACGTGCCGTCCCCCACCCCGTTGTCCTCGCCACAGGAGAGGGGCGGCTTCGGGGCGAGGCCCGCGGCGGTGAGCGCGGCCGTGGCCCGCCGGAGTTGCTCGGCCGTGTCGACGGCCGGCGGCGGATCCGTGCACAGGGCTTCGATCCGCCATCGCGGATCGCTCCGCTCCTCGCACCACCGCCCGTACACGTGGACGATCGCCGCGCGCAGTTCCTCGTCCAGGCCGGTGACCTCGGCGAGGTGGCGGCGCAGCCGTTCGGGGTCGGTCAGGAGCTGCTGGGCGCGGAAGGCGACCTGCCGGTCGGGGTCCGCGAGGGCGTCGATGACGTCCTCGCGGGCGCGGTCGCGCAGGCGGACAGCGGTGGAGCGGTCCTCGGGGCGGGCCCCGCCGAGTTCGGCCGGCACCGCTTGGAGCCAGTGCCGTGCGGCCAGTGCGTCCAGCCCGGCCTCGCCGATCTCCCGCCTGCTCCGCCACGGTGCCCTCGGCGCGCTCGGCGACCTCACGGCCGCGGGTGCCCTGGCTGGACGCGGGCGATCAACTCGGCCACGCGCCGCTCCGGGACCCGTCCGGCCGGCGCCTCCGCGCAGGCCTGGCGGCGCCACCACGGCTGTCGCGCGTCGGCCGCGCACGTCGCGAGGGCGTCCGCGTCGTACGCGCGCAGGCCCTCGACGTCGGTCCGTCCGGCTTCCGGGGTCAGCGTCTTGATCCTCTTCGGCATCCCGGGATGTCACTCGGCGGCGTCGAGTGTCGGTGGGTGTCGATAGGCTTCGTGGATGGCACTTCCCGACGCTTCCATCGAGACCTCCGACGCTCTGCAGGTACTGCACCGCGTGTTCGGATACAGCTCCTTCCGCGGCGAGCAGCAGGAGATCATCGAGCAGGTCGTCGGTGGCGGTGACGCCCTCGTGCTGATGCCGACCGGTGGCGGCAAATCGCTCTGCTACCAGATCCCGGCGCTGGTCAGAGAAGGCA
Source organism: Streptomyces sp. NPDC048331 (assembly GCF_043201215.1). NCBI lineage: Bacteria > Bacillati > Actinomycetota > Actinomycetes > Kitasatosporales > Streptomycetaceae > Streptomyces > Streptomyces sp. NPDC048331. The sequence continues at coordinate 414,498 of NZ_JBICYT010000004.1, forward strand.
CGGGCGTGGTGATCTCGCCGCTCATCGCGCTGATGCAGGACCAGGTGAACGCGCTGACCGCCCTCGGGGTGCGGGCCGGATTCCTCAACTCGACGCAGGACACGTACGAGCGGCAGAGCGTCGAGCAGGCGTTCCTCGCCGGCGAGCTGGACCTGCTGTACCTGGCTCCCGAGCGGCTGCGCACCGAGAGCGCCCAGCGGCTGCTCGACCGGGGCAAGGTGTCCGTCTTCGCGATCGACGAGGCGCACTGCGTCGCCCAGTGGGGTCACGACTTCCGACCCGACTACCTCGCCCTGTCCATGCTGCACGAGCGCTGGCCGAAGGTGCCGCGGATCGCGCTGACCGCGACGGCCACCGAGGCCACCCACGCCGAGATCGTGGCGAGGCTCGGCCTGGAGGAGGCCCGGCACTTCGTCGCCAGCTTCGACCGGCCGAACATCCAGTACCGGATCGCCCCGAAGAACAACCCGCTCAAGCAGGTGCTGGAGCTGATCCGCGGCGAGCACGCCGGTGACGCCGGAGTCGTCTACTGCCTCTCGCGGGCCTCGGTGGAGAAGACAGCGGCCTTCCTGGTGGAGCAGGGCGTCGACGCCGTGGCGTACCACGCCGGCATGGACGCCCGGGCGCGCGCGGCGAACCAGGCGCGGTTCCTGCGGGAGGACGGGGTCGTGGTGGTGGCCACCATCGCCTTCGGCATGGGCATCGACAAGCCCGACGTGCGCTTCGTGGCCCATCTCGACCTGCCGAAGTCGGTCGAGGGTTACTACCAGGAGACCGGCAGGGCCGGCCGCGACGGCGAGCCCGCCACCGCGTGGCTGGCGTACGGGCTGCAGGACGTGGTGCAGCAGCGCAAGCTCATCGAGGGTTCCGACGGGGACGACACGCACCGCCGCTCGCTGGGCATGCACCTGGACGCCATGCTCGCGCTGTGCGAGACGGTCGAGTGCCGCCGGGTGCGGCTGCTGGCGTACTTCGGGCAGGTGGGCGCGCCCTGCGGCAACTGCGACACGTGCCTGACGCCGGCCGAGTCCTGGGACGCGACGGTCGCCTCGCAGAAGCTGCTGTCGACGGTGTGGCGGCTGGCGAAGGAACGGCGGCAGAAGTTCGGTGCCGGCCAGATCATCGACATCCTCCAGGGCAAGAAGACGGCCAAGGTCATCCAGTTCGACCACGACGGGCTCTCGGTGTTCGGCGTCGGGGCGGACCTGGGCACCGCGGAGTGGCGGGGAGTCGTACGCCAGCTGCTGGCGCAGCGGCTGCTGGCGGTGGAGGGCGACTACGGGACGCTGGTGCTGACGGAGGACAGCGGCGAGGTGCTGGGCGGTCGCCGCACCGTCTCGATGCGGAAGGAGAAGGCGCCCGCCGGTCCCGCCCGCAAGGAGTCCGCCTCGCGCTCGGGCAAGGGCGCCCGCGTGCCCGTCGACCTGCCGGCCTCGGCGGAACCGGTCTTCCTGGCTCTGCGTGCCTGGCGGGCGGAGACGGCGCGGGAGCAGGGCGTACCGGCGTACGTCGTCTTCCACGACGCGACGCTGCGGGAGATCGCGACGCGGGTGCCGGCCACGACGGAGGAGCTGGGCGAGATCGGCGGCGTCGGCGAGGCCAAGCTCGCCAAGTACGCCGAGGGTGTGCTCGCCACGCTGACGGAGTGCGGGGCGGCGACCTCGGCCGACGCCTCGGACGGCTCCGGCGCGTCGGCCGCGCCCGCCGCTTCGGCCGCTCCGGCCGCTCCGGCCGCTCCGGCGCCGTCGTCGGCCGGACCGGAGCGCCGTCCGGCGGCGCGGGAGGCCGAGGAGGAGCCGCCGTTCGACCTGGACGAGATGGTTCCGCCGCCCTACGACGACGACTGGCAGTAGCGGTTCCTCCTCCCCCGCGGAGTTACCGATGGGTAGCCACGGGGGCGGTGGCACGGTAGCGTCGGCCGCCTGGAGGGGAGAGCCATGCCTCGTACGTTCACCGTGTCCGACAGCATCGTCGTCCACGTCAGTCCCGCCGACGTCTACCGGCACGTGTCAGATCCGGCCCGGATGGGTGGCTGGAGCCCGGAGAACCTCGGTGCCACCGTGCACGGCGAGGCCGGACGGACGCGCGTCGGGACGGTGTTCGACGGGCGTAACAAGCGTGGGGCCTTCCGGTGGACCACCCGGTGCACGGTGACGGCACTCGAACAGGACCGGCTGTTCCGGTTCCGGGTGCACGCCATCGGGGTCCGGCGCCCGCGGGTGCCCGGCCCCATCGCCACCTGGGAGTACCGCTTCGAGCCGGTCCCGGAGGGCACCCGGGTGACCGAGACCTGGACGGATGACCGCCGCTCGTGGCCGGACTTCGTGGCCAATGCCTTCGACCGGGTCGCCACACGGGGACACACCTTCGCCGATTTCCAGCGCAGGAACATCGCCACCACCCTGCGCAACCTCAAGAAAGCGATGGAACCGGCGTCCGACATGGGGTAACCGTGGGGCCGTCAGGCTTTCGCGGGCGCCCCGCCCGCCCACGGCCCTCTACCGAGGATCCACATGAACCACGCCGTCGAGTCCTTCCGGCCGGATTCCGTCCGGCCGGATTCGTTCCAGCTCCTTCCCGGCGCCGCCGCGTCGCCGGTGATCCTGCACGTACCGCACTCCTCGCGCGCCGTACCGGAGTCCGTGCGCGGCGGGATCGTGTTGGACGACGCGGCGCTCGAGCGGGAACTGGACCACATCACGGACTCGCACACCGCGGAGATCGCGGCGGCGGCCGCCGCCGGATGCGCCCTCACGCCGTGGCGGTTCGTCAACGGGCTGTCCCGTCTCGTCATCGATCCGGAGCGCTTCCCCGACGAGCGCGAGGAGATGCTGGCGGTGGGCATGGGAGCGGTGTACACGCGCACCACCCACCGGGAGCGCCTGCGGGCGGACGGCTTCGACGGCGGCCCCTTGGTCGACCGCTACTTCCACCCGTACGCGGACGCGATGACGCGGGCGGTGGAGGAGCGGCTGGAGGCCGTCGGCCGCGCCGTGATCGTCGATGTGCACTCGTACCCGACGGAGCCCCTCCCGTACGAGCTGCACGGCGCGGGCCCACGGCCACCGATCTGCCTGGGCACGGACCCCTTCCACACGCCGGCCGCCCTGCTCGCCGCGGCCGAGAAGGCCTTCGCGGGCTTCGGCGGCACGGGGCTCGACAGCCCCTTCGCGGGTACGTACGTACCGCTGCGGCACTACGGCAAGGACCGGCGGGTCGGCGCGCTGATGGTCGAGATCCGCAGGGACACCTACATGTCCGAACCGGGCGGCCCGGCCGGCCCGGGCCTCGCCACCCTGGCGGCGGCGCTGACCGAACTCGTGGACGGCCTGCACCTCTAAGGGCTGTCCCGTAATCCCCGGCGGGCGCACGACGACAGATACGGCACCTCGCTGCGTTGTCGGAACGCCCGAATACGCCCAGTATGGGGACGCTCCTCCGCCTTGCGATGCACCGCATCTGACGCCGCGCGCTGATCCACCGGGGATTACGGGACAGCCCTTAGGCCGTCTCTTCCGGATCTTGTCGGGGCCCGCGCCGCCCGGCACCGCACCTCGCGGCGTTGTCGGAGCACCCCAGTACGTCCGGTACAAGGGAGCCCCTCCGCCCGGGGGCCCCTCCCAGCGGGAGCTGGGGGAGAGGCACGGCACCGGACAACGCGGGCCCGACCGACAAGATCCGAAAGAGACGGCCCAGGCCGTCTCTGAGGTGCCGTGCCGGGCGGGCCGGGCAGGATCCGGAAGGACGGCCTAGTCGGGGGGGAGGAGATCGGCGACGAGGACGGCGAACTCCTCGGGGTCGAGGATGCGGATGCCCAGTTCTTCGGCCTTGGCGCGCTTGGACCCGGCCTTCTCGCCCGCCACCACGAGGGTGGTGCGCTTGGACACCGACGACGACGCCTTTCCGCCGGCCCGCTCGATCAGCTCGTTCATCTCGTTCCGGGACAACACCGCCAGGGGGCCGGTCATGGCGCCGGTCACCACGACCGCCTGTCCGGCCAGCGGGCCGCCCGCCGCGTCCGCACCGTCTTCCCCGTCGATCTCCGCGGCGATCGCGGGCTTCTGCGGCTCGGTGACCTGCGTGCCGACCCGCTGGGCCTGGAGCTTGTCGAGGAGCGGGGCGAGTTCGACGAGTTCCGCCGCGATGACGCGGGCCTTCTCGGTGCCGATGCCGTCGACCCCGGCCAGCGTGTCCGCGTCGGCGGCCCTGATCGCGGCCATCGAGCCGAAGTACGCGGCGATCCGGCGGGACATCGTGCGGCCGGTGCCGCGGACGCCGAGAGCACAGAACACGCGGCTCAGGACGGCCCCGCGGGCGGTCTCGATGGCGGCCAGGAGGTTGGCGGCGCTGGTCTCCCCCATTCTCTCCAGGCCGAGGAGCTGCTCGCGGGTGAGCGTGAACAGGTCGGCGATGTCATGGACCAGACCGGTCTCCACCAGTTGGATCGCACGCGTGCCGCCGAGACCTTCGATGTCGAGCTGGTCCCGGCCGGCCGCGTAGATCACCGAGGCCACCGCCTGACAGCTCCGGCCGCGCACGCACCGCCACCGCTGCTCGGCGGTGTCGATCGCGTCGCCGCAGCGGGGGCACGTCTCGGGGAAGGCGATCGGGCTCTCGGCGCCGGTGCGCCGGTCCACCAGTGGTGCCTCGACCCGGGGGATGACGTCGCCGGCCCGGTACACGAACACCTGGTCGCCGATCATGAGCCCGCGACGGGTGATGTCGGACGGATTGTGCAGTGTGGCGTAGGTGACGGTCACCCCGTCGATGATCACGGGCTCCAGGACGGCGCGCGGGGCGATGATCCCGGTCCGGCCGACGTTCCACTCCACCGCCAGCAGGCGCGTCACCTTGTGTTCGGCCGCCAGTTTCCGGGCCACCGCCCACCTCGGGGCCCGCGAGCCGTTGCCGGCCTGCCGCTGGTCCTCGGCCGTGTCGGCCTTGACGACGACGCCGTCGATCCCGAACGGCAGGTCCCCGCGCAGGCCGGTGATCACGTCGATGCGTTCCTGCACCTGCTCCACGGTCTCGCATCGCATCGGGGCGGCGGCCGTGCTCGCCGCGGTGTTCGCGCCGAGCGCGGCCAGGGTCTCCAGCAGGGCGACGTGGCCGAGTTCGTCCGGACCGATCGCGCTGTAGGCGAAGAAGGTCAACTCGATGCGGTAGGGGCGGTCCTTGGCCCTCAGGGTGCCGGCCGCGCCGCTGCGCGGGTGCGCGAAGGGCATGGCCTCGTGGGCGAGTCGGATCCGGTTGGCCTCCTCGAACTGCGCGGTCGTCAGCAGCACCTCGCCGCGCATCTCGATGTCGATCGGCTCGGTGAGCACCGACGGCAGGCCGAGGACGGCATCGGCGGCGTGGGTGATGTCCTCGCCGGCCGACCCGTCGCCGCGGGTGAGGACCTGGACGAGGCGGCCACCCCGGTACCGGGCGGCCACCGCGAGGCCGTCGAGCTTGGGCTCCACACACCACCCGGCGACAGGGCGCCCGAGACGCCGTTCCAGACCTGCGGCCCACTCGGCGAGCTCGTCGGCGTCGAAGACGTTGTCGAGGGAGAGCATCGGCACCGAGTGCGGGACGTCACCCTGCACCGCCCCGCCTGCCACCTTTCCGGTCGGCGACTCGGCGAGCGCCTCCTCCGGGTGGGCCTCCTCGTAGGCCGCGATGGCACGCAGCAGCCCGTCGTACTCGTCGTCGCCGAGCGGGGTGCTCCCGTCGCCGTAGTAGGCGGCCGAGGCGGCCACGGCGGTGGTCACGGCCTCCGCGTAGGCGGCGGGAGAGAGCAGGTCACTGTTTTCGGTCATGAAGGTCATCATGCTGCCCGGCACTGACAACGCCACCGCCCGACCCCGCCTCATCACGGCACACCACGGCACACCTCGCCACGGCACACCGTCGAGTCGGGCTGCGGAGCGGGGAGGGATCGATGCCGTCCGTTCCGACATGTGGCCTGATTCCTACCGGCCGGCCGCGAAGGGCTATCGTCCCCCGATCACGGACGGCAATGGGATCGTCCGTTCGACCCGAGGGAACCGACATGACCGATCTGGACCAGCTGCGGGCAAGCCTTGCGTCGGGTGAACACGAGTTCGCCGACACCTTGGCCTTCATCACCGCGCACTACGCGTACCGACCGCAGGCGTTCCGCAACGGCGAACTGGAGAACGCCGCGGGTGAGAACGAGGGTTCCTGCAAGACGCTGGGACTGGCCCTGCTGGAAGGACTGAGCGACCAGGAAGCCCTGCAGGCGTTCGGCGAGCACTACCGCAGCGTGCTGGCGACGCCCGACGACACCGATCACGGCAACATCCGCAACCTCATGGCCCATGGCCTGGCCGGGGTGAGCTTCGCCGGGCAACCGCTGACCCGCGAGAGCTGATCGACGACGGCGGCAGGTCCGGGCCGGTGCGGATCGGACCGGGGCACGCCACGGTTCCGCGTACGGCGACGGCCCGCGGTGGTCGGCCTCAGACCGGCTTGCGCCAGACCGAGATGTGCTTCGCGGAGTCCTGGGTGAACGGGGCCCCGTCCCAGTCCTCGACGCGACGTTCCAGCTCGAGCCCGGCGATCCGCGCCATCAGGTCGAGCTCTGCCGGCCAGGCGTACCGGTGCCGGGATGTGTCGCGGCGGTAGCGGCCGTCGTCGCCGTCGCTGCCGCCGTCGTGGGTGAAGTGGTGCGAGACGAGGATCTGTTCCACCAGGTCGAAGGTGTCGAATCCGACGTGCCGCTCGGAGACGTCGAAGGGCACCGCGACCTGACCGGGCGGCAGGAACCGCAGCGGCGGTACTCCCAGCTCGATGACGAATCGGCCGCCGGGCTCCAGATGACGGGCGGCGTTGCGGAAGCACTCGACCTGCTCGTCCTGCGTGAGCAGGTTCGTGATGGTGTTGTACACGAGGTAGACGAGGGTGAACCCGCCCGGGACGACGGTGGTGGCCATGTCCCCGATGGTCACCGGGAGCGTGCTCTCGTCGATCTTGCGCCGCAGCACCGCCGCCATGTGCTCGGACAGTTCGATGCCGACCACCGGCACGCCGCGTTCCCGGAGGGGGACGCCCACTCGCCCGGTTCCGATGGCGAACTCCAGTGCCCGGCCGTCTCCGGCGAGCGCGGCGAGGAAGGTGAGAGTCGGTTCGAGAACGGCGGCCGAGGACGTTTCGGCCTCCTCGGCGTCGTAACGGTCGGCGGTCGCTCGGGTCCACAGTTCACTGCTCGTCACGGACGGCCACTCTGCCGGGTGCCGAGGGTCGCTGTCGACGCATTTGTCTTCCCTTCGGCGCTGCCCACCCCTCCCCCGCGCGCACCGGGCGTGACGGGGCCCTCACCCCTCGCGTCCTGCGAAAACCTGCACATCGCATCCGCGAACTCGACAACCGACCTCCCCAGCAGAGCGATACGTCGGATATGTCGTGTCGCTTTGAGGGTGATTCACCCCGCTTCGCTCCATGTAAGCAGCGCGTCGGTCGCATGTGTTACTCGATTCTGTGAAGAAGTCGCCACTATTCGGTGAATCAAGCTGCACGTCCGTCGACAGAGGCGCTCGTGGAACCGTGACGGGAAGTCAACGGGATTGGGTAGGGGGCCCGTTCGCGTGCTTTCATCTTGCTCATCGCGGAAGTCCGGAACGGCGGCAGAGTTTTGCGTCACCGACCGTGCGGCGATGAATTCCTCCCCCCAATGAAAGGTGCGCGCCATGCGTAACGACATCGAGACCCGTGAGATCGACGACACCGAGCTGGACGCCGTTTCCGGCGGCCTCATCAGCGTGTCCGGTGGCCTGGCCGGCGCCGTGACCAGCGATGTCAACAATGTTGTGGGCCTCGTGGGCTCCCTCGGCACCGTTCAGGCCGCGACGGGCATCGTCTCCCACGTCCCCGGTCTCGTCACGGGCATCACCGGTGTTTCGGTGAACGCCGGTCGCGCCGGTCTCTGATCGGGAAATACCCGTGAACCCCGGAGCGTCCCCCACGGCTCCGGGGTTCTCGGCCGTCCGTACGTGTACCCAGCTCTATGCGTGCAGTTGAAGGAACAGTCCGTGCAGTTTCGCCAAAAGGCTCTTTCCAAGCTGCAATCGCCCGAGGAATTCGACCTGCCCGTTCGCTTCGCGCGCCCGCAGGGTCGACTGGTCCTGGCCGTCACGCTCGCCGTCATGGCGGCCGCGGCCTACTGGGCCTGCACCGGCACGGTGTCGTCCAAGCTGAGCGCGGCCGGCATCCTCACCCGGGCCGAGGGCAGCTACGTGCTGCAGACACCGGTCGCGGGACAGGTGACCGGAGTCCTCGCCGAGGAGGGGCAGGTGCTCGCCGCCGGTGCGCCCGTGCTCAACGTCCGTACGGAGCAAGGGGAACGGCCGGTTCGCGTGGTGGCAGGCGGCCGGCTGACGACGCTCGTGGCCAAGGTGGGTTCGGTCATCGCCATGGGTGCCGACGTGGCCACCGTGGAACGGGTGAAGGATCCGGCGGACCCGCTGGTGGCCGTCCTGTACGTGCCCGGCGGCAGCGGCTCGGCGATCGCCGTGGGCGCCGCGGTGGACCTGAACGTCCAGTCCGTCCCGCAGCCACGGTTCGGCACGCTGCGCGGGCGCGTCGTGGAGGTCGGTCGGGCCCCCCTGACGCGGGCGCAGATCGGCGGCTTCCTCGGCGACGCCGGGCTCGCCGAGCAGTTCTCCCGACAGGGCAGCCCGGTGGCCGTGGTGGTCCGGCTCGAACGCTCCGCCTCCACCCCCTCCGGCTACCGGTGGTCCTCCGCGGACGGGCCCCCGTACGCCGTCGATTCGAGGACGCCGGTCACCGGAGCCGTCCACCTCGCCGCGCAGCGCCCCGTCGACTGGCTGCTGCCGTGACCGCGCCGCAGCCGCCCTCCGCCGGGCGCCGGCGCCACCGCCCCGAGCCGAAGGGCGGCTCCCGCCGCAGGCCCGCGCCCGCGCCCGTACCCCGGGGGCGCACCCCGCGTCCCGTCCGCACGCCCACCGTGCTGCAGATGGAGGCGGTGGAGTGCGGCGCCGCCGCCCTGGCCATGGTGCTCGGCCACCACCGACGCTTCGTCCCGCTCGAGGAACTGCGCATCGCGTGCGGCGTCTCCCGCGACGGCTCCCGCGCCGGCAACCTCCTCAAGGCCGCCCGAGGGTACGGGCTGACGGCCAAGGGCATGCAGATGAGCCTGGCCGCGCTCGCCGAGGTGAGCGGCCCGGCCATCCTCTTCTGGGAGTTCAACCACTACGTCGTCTACGAGGGCACGGCCCGGCGATTCGGCCGGCGGGGTGTGTACGTCAACGACCCCGCCAAGGGCCGCCGGTTCGTCCCCATGGACGAGTTCGACAGCAGCTTCACCGGAGTCGTCCTGGTCTTCGAGCCCGGCGACGGGTTCCGCCGCGGTGGCCGCCGGCCCGGCGTGCTGGGGGCCGTGCCGGCCCGGCTGCGGGGCACCTCGGGCACCATGGCCGCCGCCGTGGTCGCGAGCCTCCTCCTGGTCGCCGTCGGCGTGGCGGTGCCGGCCCTGAGCCGTACCTACATCGACATGTTCCTCATCGGCGAACAGACGTCCCTGCTCGGGGTGCTGTTCGCCTCGATGGCCGTGGCCCTCGTACTCACCGCGGCCCTCACCGCGTTGCTGCAGGCCAACCTGCTGCGCGGACGGATCATCTCCTCGACGTTGAGCAGCGCCCGCTTCTTCCGGCACCTGCTGAGGCTTCCGGTCACCTTCTACTCCCAGCGCAATCCCGCCGATCTGGTCCAGCGTCTGCAGTCCAACGACGCGGTGGCGGAGACCCTCGCCCGGGACCTGTCAGCCGCCGCGGTGGACGCCGTGGTGGTCGTGCTCTACGCGGTACTGCTGTGGACGTACGATCCGCAGCTCACCCTGGTCGGGGTGGCCGTGGCGCTGCTCAACGTCGTCGCGCTGCGGATCGCGATCCGACTGCGGGCCACCGGTACCCAGAAGCTGCGCGCCGAGAGCGCCCGGCTGACCAACACCGCGTACAGCGGTCTTCAGCTCATCGAGACGATGAAGGCGACGGGCGGCGAGAACGGCTTCTTCCGCCGCTGGGCCGGGCAGCACGCGGTCACCCTGGACGTGCAGCAGCGGCTCGGTGTGCCCAGTGCCTGGCTGGCGATCGTCGCGCCCACGCTCGCGGCGTTCAACAGCGCGCTGATCCTGACGATCGGCGGCCTGCGGGCGGTGGAGGGCCATCTCACCGTGGGCCTGCTCGTCGCCTTCCAGGCCCTGGTGACCAGCTTCACCGCCCCGATCTCCCGGCTGGGCGGCGTCGCCGGGAGGATCCAGGACTTCGCGGCCGACATCGCCCGGCTGGAGGACGTGGAGAACTTTCCGGTCGACCGGGTCTACGCACGGCGGGAGCCGGCGGCCTCCACCCGACGCCTCAAGGGCCATGTGGAGCTGGACCGCGTCACCTTCGGCTACAACCCGCTGGACGCCCCTCTGCTGCGGGACTTCTCGCTCACGGTCGGACCGGGGCAGCAGGTCGCGCTCGTCGGGGGCTCCGGCAGTGGCAAGTCCACCGTCTCCCGGCTGGTCTCCGGCCTCCACGCCCCGTGGGCCGGGGCCATCCGTATCGACGGCATGCGGCTGGAGGACATTCCGCGCGGTGCGCTGGCCGCTTCCGTCTCCTTCGTCGACCAGGACGTGTTCCTCTTCGAAGGGACCGTCCGCGACAACGTCACGTTGTGGGACCCGTCCCTCACGGACGAGGCCGTCGTCGCCGCCCTCCAGGACGCCGCCGTGCACGAGGTGGTGGCCCGCCGACCCGGGGGGATCCACAGTCGTGTCGAGCAGGACGGCCGCAACTTCTCCGGTGGCCAGCGCCAGCGTCTGGAGATCGCGCGGGCTCTGGTGCGTCGGCCCAGCGTCATGGTGCTCGACGAGGTGACCAGCGCCCTGGACGCGGTGACGGAGCAGATCATCATCGACAATCTGCGCCGCCGCGGCTGCGCCTGTGTGGTCATCGCCCACCGGCTGAGCACGGTGCGCGACAGCGACGAGATCGTGGTGCTCGACCGGGGCACGGTCGTCGAGCGCGGACGGCACGATCAGCTGGTCGCCGCGCGGGGCCCGTACGCCGCACTGGTCAAGGAGCACTGAGGTGACGTACGCGCACCACGCCATCGACCCGGCCGCCTACCCGGCCACCGCCGCGGGCCCGTCGGGCTCGACGCCGGACCCGGACCCGGTGGTCGCGGCTCTGGGGATGCTGGGCACGCCCGTCGACTGCGCGGGGGTGGGCAGCCTTCTGCTGGAAGGCCCGCTCGTCCTGTGGCTGGTCGTCGAGGGCGAGCTGGACCTGTTCGCCGTGGACGCCGCGCAGTCGGGGCACTGGCACTTCCTGGGCCGGCTGGAGCCGGGCACGCTGCTGCTCGGTCCGGCCGAGGGCCCCGACCACACCCTGGTCGGCCGCCCCCTGCAGGGGTGCCGGCTGCGCCGCGTCGAACTACGGGAACTGCGGCACCCCCAGCACCCCCCGTACCCGCAGCACCCGGAGTACGGGGCCGGGTCGTTCCACGGCGGACCGTGGCACGCCGACGAGGGGCGGTACGGGGCGGTCCCCACGGATCGGCCGAGCCCGCTGGAGGACGCCTTCGCGCGCGGCATCGGCCGCGGTCTGCGCGTGCTCTACGAGGCACCGCTGGACGGCACCGCCACCACCGGGCACGGCGGGGCCGACGACGACATCCTGTGGATGCGGATCGTCCCCGGCAGCGTGCGGTACGGCGCCGTGTACGAGGCGGAGGCGGTGGGCACCCTCCTCGTCGACGCGGCGATGTGGCAGGGCATGGTCGACCAGCAGTACCGACTGCTGTACGCCCTGGACGGCTGGATCGAACAGCTGGAGCGCGCGCACGAGGACCGTACGGCGGCCGGCATCGAGGCGGGCCGGGCGGCCCGTACGCAGGCGGACCGGACCCTGTTGGCGTCCATCGTCCGCTCCGGCGGCCGGGATTCCCATCGGGGCTCGGACGTCGACGCGACCCTCGCCGCGTGCCGCCTCGTGGCGGGCGCGGCCGGTATCACCCTGGTCCCGCCGGGTGAGGCGGGTCCCTCCTCCGAGCAGCTCGATCCCGTCGAACGCATCGCGCTCGCCTCCCGGATCCGCACCCGCGAGGTCGGTCTGCGCGGGCGCTGGTGGCGGGAGAACTGCGGGCCGTTGGTGGGCCGGCGGGGGAAGGACGGCACGCCCGTCGCCCTGCTGTGGCGGCGTGGTGGCTACGAGGCGGTCGACCCCGCCACCGGCCGGCGCGAGCGGGTCGGGAGAGGCGACGAGGCCACCTTCGAACCGCGCGCCGTCATGCTGTACCGCCCCCTGCCCGAGGGGCGGGTGGGTCTGCCCGCGCTGCTCCGCTTCAGTGTGCGCGGCACCTTCCCCGAGTTGCGCGGCCTGCTGCTGGGCGGGCTGGTCGCGGTGGTCCTGGGCGCCCTGGTACCGGTCGCCACCGGCCAGGTCCTCGGGCGGTACGTGCCGCAGGGCGAGACCGGCCCGATCGTGCGGACCGGGGTGGCGCTGGTCGCGACCGCCGTGGTCTCGGCCGTCTTCATGCTGCTGCAGAACACCTCCCTCCTGCGCATGGAGGGCCGTATCGAGGCCACGTTGCAACCGGCCGTGTGGGACCGGCTGCTGCGACTGCCGGCGACGTTCTTCGCCGGTCGCTCCACCGGCGAACTGGCCGGCGCGGCGATGGGCATCAGCGCGATACGCCGCGTCCTGTCCGGCATCGGCCCGGTCTGCGTACAGGCGGGTGCCGTCGGCGCGGTGAGCCTCGTCCTGCTGCTCGTCCACAGCGTGCCGCTGGCGCTGGCGGCGCTGGCCATGCTGGTCGTCATCGCGGCGGTCTTCCTGGGCCTGGGGCTGTGGCAGTTGCGGTACGAGCGCCGGCTGAACACGCTCGGCCTCCGGTTGGGCAACCAGGCCTTCCAGACCCTGCGGGGCCTGCCCAAGCTGCGCGTCGCCGCCGCCGAGAGCTTCGCGTACGCGGCCTGGGCGCGGGAGTTCGCCCGTACCCGCGACCTGCACCAGCGGATCGGCCGCACCCAGAACGTGCTCACGGTCCTCGGCGCCGTCTACCTGCCGCTGTGCACGCTGGTGATGTTCGCGCTGCTGGCCGGCCCGGCCCGCGGCGCCCTGTCCGCCAGTGAGTTCCTCACCTTCAGCACCGCGCTGACCATGCTGCTGTCGTCGGTCACGCAGGTGACCGGAGCACTGATCTCGGCCGCCGCGGTGCTGCCGATGTTCGAGCAGATCCGGCCGCTCCTACGGGAGATCCCCGAGGTGGACCGCGCCAGTACCCGACCGGGCGAGCTGACCGGTGCCATCGAGGCGAAGAACCTGTCCTACCGCTACGCCGACGACGGCCCGCTCGTCCTCGACGACGTCGGCCTGCGGATCGCGTCGGGCGAGTTCGTCGCGATCGTGGGGGCGAGCGGCTGCGGCAAGTCGACACTGCTACGGCTGCTCATCGGCTTCGACCGGCCGCTCTCGGGCAGCGTGCTCTACGACGGCCAGGACCTGGCGGCGCTGGACCGGGCGGCCGTACGCCGCCAGTGCGGGGTCGTACTGCAGAACGCCCAGCCCCTGACCGGCTCGATCCTCGACTGCATCCGCGGCGCCGGGACGTTCTCGCTGGAGGAGGCGTGGGAGGCGGCCGCGATGGCGGGCCTGGCGGAGGACATCAAGGCCATGCCGATGGGCATGCACACCATCCTGTCCGACGGGGGCGGGACCGTCTCGGGCGGTCAGCGGCAGCGGCTGATGATCGCCCAGGCCCTCATCCGCAAGCCGCGCGTCCTCTTCCTCGACGAGGCCACCAGCGCGCTCGACAACGAGGCCCAGCGGGCGGTCATCGAGTCCACCCGCGCCCTGCGGGCCACCCGTCTCGTGATCGCCCACCGGCTGTCGACGGTCATGGACGCCGACCGTGTGATCGTCATGTCGGACGGCCGGATCGTCCAAGAGGGCTCGCCCGCCGCGCTGCTGGCCGACACGACGGGCCTCTTCCACGGCCTGGTACGTCGGCAATTGCGTTGACAGTCGAAAGTGTGAGTGATTGAGTACTCACATGAAGAGCGAACGACCCCGTCAGCTGTCCACCGCCGAAGAGCGCCGCGAGACGGTGCTGCGCACCGCCATCGGCGCCTTCGCGGCGCGCGGCTACTGGGGCACCACGACGACCGAGGTGGCGAAGGCGGCCGGCATCTCGCAGGCGTACGTCTACCGCTTGTTCCCGAACAAGGAACTGCTGTTCACCGCGGTGGTCGAGCACTGCTTCGTCCAGGTCCGGGCCGCTCTGGAGCGGGCGGCCGCCGAGGCGCGGGGCAGCTCCCCCGAGGCGGCACTGGAGGCCATGGGGGACGCGTACGCACTGCTGATCAGCGACAACGACCTGATGTTGATCCAGTTGCACGCCCAGGCGGCGGCCGTCTCCGAGCCCGCCGTCCGCGAGGCGGTCCGGCAGGGGTACGCCCGGCTGGTGGAGTACGTCCGGGGCGCCTGCGGCGGTACCGAGGCGCAGGTCCAGGAGTTCTTCGCCCTGGGCATGCTGTGCCACCTCATCGTTTCCGTGGGGGCCGACGGGATCGACGCCCCCTGGACCCGCACCCTGTCCCGGGGCATCAAGCACTACTGACTCCGGAAAATCGGCGGAGCGCGTCGCTCCGCCCTTTTTCGACATAAAGAGTGAGTGGTTAACCACTCAGAAGGGATAGCAGTGAAGACCACCACCGGCCGGAGCCCCGGAGCGGCGCTCGCCGCTCTGGCGGGAGCGCAGTTCACCGTCATGCTCGCGACCTCGATCGTGAACGTGGCCCTCCCGCAGATCCGCGACGGCGTCGGGCTGTCGGACAACGACACCACGTGGGTGGTCAACGCCTACGGACTGGCCTTCGGCGCGCTGCTGTTGGCCGGTGGCCGGGCCGCCGACCTCATCGGCCGGCGCCGCGTGCTGCTCGCGGGCGTCGTGGTGTTCGGCGCCGCGTCCCTGGCGGCCGGAGCGGCCACCTCGTCCCCGGCCCTGATCGCGGCCCGTGCGGCACAGGGCCTGGGAGCGGCGGCGATCGCCCCGGCGGCGCTGGCCCTGGTGATGGAGCTGTTCCCGCCCGGTCCCGGGCGGGGCCGGGCCCTGGGGGTGTGGGGCGCCGTGTCCGGCGCGGGAGGCGCGGCGGGAGTCCTGCTCGGTGGTGTCCTCACCCAGGCGTGGGGCTGGCCGTGGATCTTCTACGCCGTCACCGTCGGCGCGCTCCTGGTCCTGGTCGGCGTCGTGGTGAGCGTGCCGCGCACCCCGGTCACCGGCGGCGGCGCGTTCGACCTGCCCGGCGGCATCGCGATCACCCTCGCGCTGACCGCACTGGTGTGGGGTCTGACCACGGCCCGCCGGTCGGGCTGGACGGACGCCTCCGTCCTCGGGGCCTTCGCCGCCGCCGCGGTACTGGCGGCCGTGTTCGTCCTGGTCGAGCGCCGCCACCCGAACCCCCTGCTGCCGCCGCGCCTGTTCCGGGCCGCTCGGGTCACGGCCGGCAACCTGCTGATGGCCCTGCTGGGTTCGGTGTGGATCGCCCTGTTCTTCTTCCTCCCGCTCTACCAGCAGCAGGTGCTCGGCGCCGGCCCGTTGGCCGCCGGGCTGGGTCAGCTCCCGCTGGCACTGGCCAACATGCTCGGCTCCACTCTCGCCCCGCGGATCGCCCGCCGGATCGGCGCCACGGCGACGGTGACCACGGCCCTGCTGGTCGAGGCGGCCGGACTGCTGTGGCTGTCCCGGATCAGTGCCGACGGCGGTTACCTCACCGACGTCCTCGGCCCGAGCACCCTGATCGGCGTCGGTCTGAGCATCGCCTTCGTCCAGCTCACCGCGTTGTCCGTGGAGGGCGTGGCCGGGCGGGACGCCGGGCTGGCCGGTGGCCTGGTGAACACCACCCGGCAGGTCGGCGGCGCGATCGGCCTCGCCGTCCTGGCCACGCTCGCCGGCACCACCACCGCCGGAGCGGCCGGACACCTGCCGCACCTCGAAGCCCTCACCGCCGGCTACCGCATGGCCTTCGGCCTCTCCGCCGCCGTCCTCGCGGCCGCCGCCGCCCTCACGCCGCTCCTCGTCCGGACCGGCGCCCGTCGCGCCGAACCCGTACCCGCACACCCGTGACCACGCACCCACCGCGCACCCACCACCACGTACCCGTCACCGCAGAGCACATCGACCGAGAGGAAGAACCCATGTTCACCATCGACGAGACCGCACCCGTCATCGTCCGCCTGTCCACCGTGATCGACGCTCCGCCGGAGCGGGTCTGGGACCTGCACACCCGGATCGACGCCTGGCCGAGCTGGAACTCCGACGTCGACCGGGCCGTGCTCGACGGTCCGCTGGTACCGGGTGGCTCCTTCCGCTGGGAGACGCACGGCCTGGACATCACCTCCACCGTCGTCGAACTCGTCCCCGGTGAGCGGGTCGTGTGGGGCGGCCCGGCGAACGGTATCCAGGGGGTCCACGTGTGGACCTTCGAGCGGATCGACGGCGACCGGGTGCGGGTCCGTACCGAGGAGTCCTGGAGCGGTGCCCCCGTCGACGCCGCGACCGACGAGCTCGGCCGGGCCCTGCGCTCCTCGCTGACCTCCTGGCTCGCGGCCCTCAAGGCCCGCGCCGAGCAGGCCGACTGACCGCCCACACCCGCACGTACACCACGCCCGCACGACGCCCACACCCACACCCACACCACCGAGCGAGGTCCCTGGCATGACGACTCACAAGCCCTACCTGACCGGCCACTACACCCCGGCCGTCGACGAGATCACCTCGACCGACCTGACCGTGGAGGGTTCGCTGCCGCCAGAGCTGACCGGCCGGCTGCTGCGCAACGGCCACAACCCCAAGCCCGGTGTCACCCCCACCCA